>NZ_JADPIU010000105.1:0-82353 GCF_023073075.1 Bradyrhizobium sp. 61
GGGTGGGGTGATCTCTCAACACGGGCGGTGTTGGACGTGGAGGGACCGTCACCCCACCCCGGTCCGCATTCCGCTTCGCTTCATGCGCACCGACCCTCACCCTCCAGGGGAGGGTGAAGGAGGCGACGGACCCCATGCGTAGCACGCTTGGCGGCTCGATTGAACTTGGCCGCGCGAGCGGCTAAGGCATCGGGCCAAGTTCGGAGGGAACACATGACGACGCCCACGGCAGTGGCGCTGGAAGACGCCAAAGTCGCGTTCCGGCTGGGGGACGACCGGGTCTATACGGCGGTGGAGAAGGCCCATCTTTCGGTCGCGCAGGGCGAGTTCGTCGCCATTGTCGGCCCGACCGGCTGCGGGAAATCGACCCTGCTCAACGTCGCGGCCGGCCTGCTCAAGCCCGCCGCCGGCAGCATCAAGATATTTGACCGGCCGCTCACGGGGCTGAACCGGGACGCCGGCTACCTGTTCCAGGCCGATGCGCTGTTCCCCTGGAAGACCGCGCTCGACAATGTCGCGATCGGGCTCGAGATCGCGGGCACGCCCCGCGCCGAGGCGCTGCAACGCGCGCAAAAATGGCTGACTTCCGTCGGCCTCGGCGCCTTCGCCAACCGCTATCCGCACATGCTCTCCGGCGGCCAGCGCAAGCGCGTGGCGCTGGCACAGGTGCTGATCCGCGACCCAAAGATACTCCTGATGGACGAGCCGTTCGGGCCGCTCGATGCGCAGACCCGCCAGGTCATGGGCAATCTGCTGCTCGACCTCTGGAACGCCGACCGCAAGGCCGTGCTGTTCGTGACCCATGATCTCGAAGAGGCGATCGCGCT
The DNA here is from genome assembly GCF_023073075.1 of Bradyrhizobium sp. 61. Classification (NCBI taxonomy): domain Bacteria; kingdom Pseudomonadati; phylum Pseudomonadota; class Alphaproteobacteria; order Hyphomicrobiales; family Nitrobacteraceae; genus Bradyrhizobium; species Bradyrhizobium sp. 61. The sequence goes on from NZ_JADPIU010000105.1 coordinate 828, forward strand.
CGCCGACCGCGTCGTGATCATGTCGGCGGGGCCGTCCTCGCGCATCATCGGCGACTGGCGCGTGAGCTTGCCGCGCCCGCGCGATATTTTCGAGGTGCGGCTGGACAAGGAGTTCCATGCGCTCCACCGCGAGATCTGGAGCGTGCTCAAGGACGAGGTGATGAAGGGCTACGCGCAATCGACCCAAGCGGCGGAGGCGATCTGATGTCGCGCGTGACGCTGCTTGCGCTGCAAGTCCTGGTCGCCGTCGTCTGCCTCGTACTGTGGCAGCTCTTTGCGACCGTGCCGGTGTTCGGAAAAATCCTGTTGCCGCCGTTCTTCTTCTCCAACCCGGTCGACGTGTTCAGCCAGATCGTCAAATGGTTCTCGTCCGGCGTGATCTGGAAGCATCTCGGCATCACGTTGACGGAATCGATTCTGGCGTTCGTGATCGGATCGCTCGGCGGCGTGCTGGTCGGCTTCTGGTTCGCGCGCCAGCCGCTGGTTGCCGCGGTGTTCGACCCTTACGTCAAGATGGTCAACGCGCTGCCCCGCGTCGTGCTTGCGCCGATCTTCGCGCTGTGGCTGGGCCTCGGCATCTGGTCCAAGGTCGCGCTCGGCGTGACGCTGGTGTTCTTCATCGTGTTCTTCAACGTCTATCAGGGCGTCAAGGAAGTCAGCCGCACCGTGCTCGACAATGGCCGCATGCTCGGCATGAGCGAGCGGCAGCTGATGCAGCACGTCTATTGGCCGTCGGCGCTGTCGTGGATGTTCTCGTCGCTGCACACCTCGGTCGGCTTCGCCGTGGTCGGCGCGGTCGTCGGCGAATATCTGGGATCGGCGGCGGGGCTCGGCTATCTGATCCAGCAGGCCGAAGGCATCTTCGACGTCGCCGGCGTGTTCGCCGGCATGTTCGTGCTGTCGGCCTTCGTCATCCTGATCGACTTCGGGGTGACGCTGGTTGAGCGCAGGCTGCTGGTCTGGCGGCCGACCGTGGACGGGCGGGGGTAGGCCGCTCGTTTGCCTGCTGACGTTTATGTGATTGACCGCCCGGAATAGAACGCGCGGCCATACGTCATACCCCCATGCAACCACCTGCATGGGAGTTCAGGATGCTCCCCTCACAGTTTCGCCGCGCCGTAGCGGTGTTCGCAAGCAGATGCCGATGGCCCAGGCCCGGTCTCGGCACGGCGTTCCTTGCCGCGCCAATTCTGGTCGTGTCCGCACTCCCGCTACTCGTGTTCGCGCATGAATCCCATCCGGCCGCCCCGCCGGCCGCGGTGAGCACGGAGGAGCGTGCGTTTTTGGAGGAAAACGAAGCGGCGATGACCAAGATGATGAACGACATGGCGGCCAAGCCGACCGGCGACATCGATCGCGACTTCGTCGCAATGATGAGCCCGCATCATCAGGGCGCGATCGACATGGCGGTCATCGAATTGCGCTATGGCAAGAACGAGCAGCTGCGGCGCATCGCCCAGGGAATCATCGTCGACCAGATGCAGGAGATCGCGGCCATGAAGCTCGCGATCGGCGAGCCGGCGACAGACACCACGCCCGCCCCGACCCAGCCGCCCTCTGTTCCCAGCACAACCGTTCATCATCATCCGGGCATGCAGATGGATATGTCCACGGGAATGAAGAAGTAGGAGTCGCAGATGACCACGTCACGAAGCACTATGATGAAGAGCATTTTCCTGGCGGCCACGATGCTTGCGACGGGTTCGGTCGCGTGGGCAGGGCAGGCGCCGGGCGCGCTGTCCGCTCCCGATATTCCGGTGAGCCATCACGACCGCGTCTACGCCGCAGAGCAGTTCTCGAATACGGTCTCGGTCACCGATCCCGTCGACAATAAGCTGCTTGGCGTGATCCGGCTGGGCGACCCGCAGCCCGGCAATTTCAGCCCGCTCTACAAGGGCCAGGTGCTCGTACATGGCATGGGCTTCTCGCCCGATCACAAGACGCTCGCCGTGGTATCGATCGGCTCGAATTCGGTGAGCTTCATCGACACCGCGACCAACGCGGTCAAGCATATCACTTACGTCGGACGATCGCCGCACGAGGCGTTCTTCACGCCGGACGGCAAGGAAGTGTGGGTCACCGTTCGCGGCGAGAACTACATCTCCGTCATCGATCCGATCAGCTTCAAGGAGAAGACCCGCATCACGACCCCGAACGGGCCGGGCATGCAGATTTTCTCACCCGACGGCAAATACGGCTACATCTGCTCGTCGTTCAATCCCGAGACCGACGTCGTCGCGGTGGCCGAGCACAAGATCGTCGCCACGGTGAAGCAGGAGAGCCCATTCTGCCCGAACATCGCGGCGACGCCGGATGGAAACCAGGTGTGGTTCACGCTGAAGGACGTCGGCCGGACACAGGTGTTCAACGCCAAGCCACCGTTCAACGCGATCAAGACGATCGATACCGGGCCGATCACCAACCACGTCAATTTCGCACACACTGCCAAGGGCACGTTCGCCTACGTCACCATCGGTGGCCTGAACGAAGTAAAAGTGTTTCGCACCGACGATTTCTCGCAGGTCGCGACGATCCCGGTCGGCAATCTGCCGCACGGCGTCTGGCCGTCCGGCGATGGCACGCGCATCTATGTGGGGCTGGAGAACGCGGACGCACTCGCGGCCATCGACACGGCGACCAATAAGGTGGTCGGGAACGTTCCGATCGGCCAGGCGCCGCAGGCAATCGCGTATGTTCCAAATGCTGCGCCTAACCCTGATGACCGCCAGAATTTGCAGGCCCTCGGCGTTGCCGGCCAAGTCGCTCATCTCACGCTTGCGTCGAAGGACGGTGCAAAGGACGGCATGGCGCCGACCAGCGTGTCGCTGTTCGATCAAGGCCTGATTCAGATCTTGCAGGCTTCGGTGACCGGACTTCAGCCCAAGCAGAAATATGTGCTTGCCCTGGCGGAGCATGGCGACGGCAGTGGCCCGTTGCAGCCGTTGGCGGCGTTCATGACCAATCCGGCTGGATCTGCCATCGTCAATGTGGCCGGTCCGATCCGGCAGATCGTCGACCAGTCCGCCGCTGAAGCAAGGCGGTACCTGGTGATTGCGGCCGGTGACGCGGCCATGCCTGGTGAGGCGGTCCAGATCGAGGCGCGATGACGCGCCGTCCGACGTCGGCAAAGGGTAGGTGGAGCGCCTCGTGAAGGACATGCTGGTTCAGGTCGAGCCGCTTATCCCCGCGCTCCGCCGCTACGCGCGCGCGCTTTTGCGCGATCGCGTGGCTGCCGATGATCTGGTTCAGGATTGCCTGGAACGTGCCGTCAGCCATTGGCATCAGCGGCGCGACGGCAGCGTGCGCGCCTGGCTGTTCAGCATCCTCCACAATCTGGCGGTCACGCAATTCCGCCAGGCGACGGCGCGGGGCAGGCATATGCCGATCGACGATGCAGGCGAGCGTGAGCTTGTCAGTGCCGCCGCGCAGGAGCACAGGCTGATCTATCAGGATGTCCTGAAAAAGCTTGCGAGACTGCCGGAAGAGCAGCGTGCCGTGTTGTTGCTTGTTGCGGTTGAGGATCTATCCTACGCGGACGCCGCGGGAGTGCTGAAGATCCCGGTCGGGACCGTGATGTCACGCCTGTCGCGCGCGCGGGAGAGGCTATTGCAGGAGATGGAGGGCGTGGCTCCAGGGAACGTCGTGGCATTGCGGGGCGCGAAATGAACCGGCGGCCGATCACCGAGGATGATCTCCACGCCTATGTCGACCAGGCGCTCGAGCCTGAGCGGCGCGCGGAGGTCGCATCCTATCTGGACGATCATCAGGATGTCGCCGCGCGCGTTGCGGCCTTCGCCACCCAGCGCAAGCAGCTGCGCGGCGCGCTCGCGTCGATCGCCGACGAGCCGTTGCCGGCCGAGCTGAATCTGTCGCACATCATCGAGAGCCGGAGGCGGTCTCCCATGCGGACGTGGTGGGCGATCGCTGCGATGTTGCTTCTCGGCATCGGCGGTCTCGGCGGGTGGACCATGCGCGGCGTCTTGCAGGAGGGCTCGAACGGACTGTCTGCGCTGGCACAGGAGGCGGCCTATTCGTATGGCGTTTACGCACCGGACCGCGTGCGGCCGGTCGAGATACGCGCGTCCGACAGTGCCGAGCTCACGCGATGGGTATCGAATCGGCTGAAACAGCCGGTCAAGGTGCCGGATCTCTCTGTATCCGGCTATCGGCTGATGGGCGGTCGCCTGGTTGCGACGTCGCACGGCCCGGCCGCGATGTTCATGTACGATGACGATCGCGGCGACCGGCTTGTCGTGCTGACGCGTCCGATGAGCAACCGCAATCTGGATACGCCGATGATGCCGCAATCGACCGGCGATGTCGCGGGCTTCGTGTGGGCGGATGGCGGCATGGGTTACACGCTCGTCGGCCAGCTTCCGGGAGACACCCTCAAGCCGATCGCGAACGAGATCCGGAAGCAGACGCGCCCGATCTAGCCTCGAAACTGTGGAAATGGGCCCGCACGGCAGTGCGAGCCCGAACGTTCAACCGGCCCGAGTTGCGGGCAGCCTAGTCGAGCAGCTTGGTGTCATCGGGCGCCTGCGGAGGCGTCTTGATCGCGATGGCCTTGACCTGACCGCTGATCGGCTTGGTGCCGCCATGCGGGGTGCCCTTGGGGATGATGACGAGGTCGCCGGGTTTCACCGTCACCTCCTTGTCGCCGAGCCAGATCGTCCCGGTCCCGTCCAGGATGTACTGGATCTCGTTGGTGTTGGGATGCATGTGCTTGGGCACATTGCCGACCTGGATCGAGATGGTGGCGCCGTCGGCGCTGGCGAACATCTTGGAACGGTAGCCGACATTGTTGGCGGGGCCCAGTGCGTCGCCTTCCATCTCGCCGGTGTGGATGATCTGCGCGGTGACGTTCTCTGCGGCCAGCGCCGGCCGGAGCAGTTGGTTCGCGCCGCATCCGGCGGCAAAGGCGGCGGCGATCGACAGGCCGATTGCAAGGCGATTCATGGATGATCCTCCCCATCAAGAATTGTTCTTGTGGACCCATGCTATTGCGCCGAAAGGCTGATGGCGAGTCGCACTTTGGCAGTGCTTCTCAAGCCAATCCTGCTGCTCTATGGTGCCGCCAGCCGAACGGAGGAAACCAATGAAGAACACAATTGCCAGGCTCGCCGGTGCGCTGCTCGCGCTGACGCTCACCACCGGTCTTGCCGCGGCGCAAAGCAAGGTCACCATCGCGATCGGCGGCGGCGCCTGCCTGTGCTATCTGCCGACGGTGCTGGCCAAGCAGCTCGGCGAATACGAGAAGGCGGGCCTCAATGTCGAGCTCGTGGACCTCAAGGGCGGCTCGGACGCGCTCAAGGCCGTGCTCGGTGGCAGCGCCGACGTCGTCTCCGGCTATTTCGACCATTGCGTCAACCTCGCCGCCAAGAAGCAGGAGCTTCAGGCCTTCGTGGTCTATGACCGTTATCCCGGCCTCGTGCTGGTGGTCTCGCCGTCGCACACGAACGAAATCAAGTCGATCAAGGATCTCGCCGGCAAGAAGGTCGGCGTCAGCGCGCCCGGCTCCTCCACCGACTTCTTCCTCAAATATCTCCTGAAAAAGAACGGGCTCGATCCCGCCGGCACCGCCGTGATCGGCGTCGGCCTTGGCGCCACCGCCGTGGCCGCGATGGAGCAGGGGCAGATTGACGCCGCCGTGATGCTCGATCCCTCCGTCACCGTGCTCCAGGGCAGCCACAAGGATCTGCGCATCCTCAGCGACACCCGCACCCAGAAGGACACGCTCGAGACGTTCGGCGGCGAATATCCGGGCGGCGCGCTGTACTCGACCGTGGCCTGGATCAACGGCCACGAGAAGGAAACGCAGGCGCTCACCAACGCAATGCTGGCCACGATCGGCTGGATCCATTCGCATTCGCCCGAGGAGATCATGGCGAAGATGCCGGACGAGATGGTCGGCAAGAACAAGGAGCTTTATCTCGCTGCGCTGAAGAACACGATCCCGATGTTCTCCGAAACCGGCAAGATGGACCCGAAGGGCGCAGACGCCGTGCTCGCGGTGTTCAGCGTCGGCTCGCCCGAGGTGGCCGCCGCCAAGATCGACGTCAGCAAGACCTTTACCAACAAGTATGTCGATCAGGCCAAGAAGACCACGGGGAATGCCAAATAACTGACGCGAAGGCATTGTAATCAGCTGTCATGACGTCATTGGTCATTCATCGCGTCACGACGCTTGATCTTGCCGTGCGGCCAATCGCCTGGCCGTTCGCCGAAGAGCGCCGCGCCGAGATTGCGGCGCATTTCGCCGAGAAGCAGCGCGAGCGGCCGAAGATGTGGAACGGCCGCGTCCTGCTCGGGCGCGATGCCGTGTTCACGGACGGCCATCTCGCCGCGACCTATTTCGAGACGGATTTCGCGAGCTTCCTTGCCTGGCGCGACTGGGGCTTTCCCGACAAGGCCGTGTTCAACGGTTTTGGCATGGGCGCGCTGCGCGCCTCCGACGGCGCCTTCATCATGGGCGAGATGGCGCAGCACACCGCCAATGCAGGCCGCATCTATTTCCCCTCGGGCACGCCTGATCTGGACGACGTCAGTGACGGCGCGCTCGACATTCCCGGCAGTGTCATCCGCGAACTCGGGGAAGAGACCGGCTTGAACGCGGCCGACTACCGGGTCCAGCCGGACTGGCACTGTGTCGTCACAGGTCCGTCGATTGCAATGATTCAAATTATCAACCTGGACATGCCGGGTGACGTGGCCCGGGCCCGGATCGAAGCCAACCTCGCCCGCGAGGACGATCCGGAGCTGTCGGCCATTCATCTCGTGCGCGGGATGAGTGATCTCACGCCGACCATGCCGCGATTTGTCACGGCCTTTATCGAGCAGCAGTTCGCGTCGCGCTGAAGCGCGAGGCTTGACATCGCTGCCCCCAGCCCATGTGATGGGCCAAAAAGCAAAAGCAAGAAGACTGCAATGCACAATCGTCCAGGGAGGTTTTGATGCGCCTGCGCATGGCTGCCCGCTTGGTACGTGGGCTGTTGGTCGCGATATCAGCGACGGGCTTGATGGCTTCGGCTCAGGCTCAAGAGAAGAAGATCAAGATCGGCGTTGTTTTCGACCTGACCGGGCCTCTCGCGGGCGGTGGATCTGAGCTCGGCTATATCGGCGCAAAAATTATTCTCGACCATTTCGCCAAGACCGGCGTCGAGGGCTACAAGATCGAGGCGGTCTATGCCGACGCGCAGAGCAAGCCCGACATCGCCATCAACGAATCCGTCCGCCTGCTCGAGCAGGAGAAGGTGGACATGGTGCTCGGCTTCTTCTCCTCGGCGCAATGCGTGCCGGTGGCCGCCCGCGTCGAGCAGCTCAAGAAGTTCATGTGGATGACGACCTGCATCTCGTCGGCCGTGTTCAACGACAAGGGCTACAAATACGTTTTCCGCCCGCAGGCGAGCGGCGACCAGTTCGGCATGATGACGATGGATTTCATCGCGCAGAATGCCAAGGCGAAGTTCGACAAGGAGCCGAAGGACCTGCGCGTCGCCATCATCCACGAGGATGGCGCCTATGGCGTCGACGTCTCCAGGGGCAATGAGGCCGGCGCGAAGAAGGCGGGCTTCAACGTTGTGATGAAGGAAGGCTATTCGGCGACGGCGCCGGATCTCTCCGCGTTGGTGACCAAGCTGAAGCGCGCCAAGCCCGATGTCATTTTCCACACCGGCTACAACCCTGACATCACGCTGTTGCTGCGCCAGGCCCGCGAGCAGGGGCTGAAGTTCGGCGCGCTGATGGGCCATGGCGCCGGCTACGGCGTCTACGAGAAGCTGAAAGAGGGGATGGGGGCTGACGCCACCTACATCTTCAACACCGACCCGATCTCGATCTGGCTCGCCAACCAGAAGACCATGGATCCCAAGCTCCCGCCCGTGATCAAGATGGTCGGCGAGGAGTTCGACAAGATCAGGCCCGGCGTTGTCATCCGCTCGGCGCATGTCGGCATCGGCGCGTCCAACACTTACGTGTTCATGAGTGATGTGCTGCCGCGCGCGATCAAAAAGTATGGCGGCGTCGATCCCGACGCGCTGCGCAAGGCCGCGCTCGACACCGACATCCCCGAAGGCGGGACCATGCTGGGCTTCGGCGTCAAGTTCTACGGCGAGGGCACGCCGATGGCCGGGCAGAACGAGCGCTCGTTCCCGGTCGTGATCCAGTACATCGACGACAAATCCTCTGTGGTGTGGCCCAAGAGTCAGGCGCAGCGCGAGGCTGTGCTGCCGCTGCCGAAGGGCACCACCTACAGCAACCAGTAGCGGCGGAGCAGGGCGGTGCTGGAAGTCAGCGGGCTGGTGAAGCGGTTTGGTGGCTTCACCGCCGTCAACAACGTGTCGTTTCGGGTCGATCAGGGCGAGATCCTCGGCCTGATCGGCCCCAACGGCTCGGGCAAGAGCACGATCTTCAACATGCTCTCCGGCACGCTGGCGCCGACATCCGGCTCGATCCTGTTCGGCGGCGCCGAGATCGCGGGCCTCGCCCCGCACCGGATCATCAACAGCGGCATCGGCCGCACCTTCCAGATTCCGCGGCCGTTCCGCCGCCTGACAATTTTCGAGAATGTCGCGCTGGCCGGCTTCTACGGCCAGGGCCGCCACAGTCGTGCCAGGGCGGAGGAGGCGGCCGAGCGGTCACTCGCGATGGTGGGCCTGCCGACCGATCGCCATGCCAGCGTCGATGGCCTGGGCGCAGCCGGCCTGAAGAAGCTCGAATTGGCGAAGGCGCTCGCCACCGCGCCAAAACTGCTGCTTGCCGACGAGAGCCTCGGCGGTCTCGACGAGACCGAGATGGACCAGGCGGCGGACATGCTGCGCAACATCCGCGACGAGCTCGGCATCACGATCATCTGGGTCGAGCACATCATGGGCGTGCTGATGCGCGTCGTCGACCGCGTCATGGTGCTCGATCACGGCGAGAAGATCTCGGAAGGCTTGCCGAGCGCGGTTGCCGGCGACCCGCGCGTCATCGAGGTCTATCTCGGCACCGATGCCGAGACCACGCAGGCCGCGGCGGCGGAAGCGCGCCGCCGCTCGGGAGGCTAGACGATGCTGGAGCTTCGTTCGGTCAGCGCGGGTTACGGCACGTTCCAGGCGCTGTTCGACGTCAATCTCGATGTGAAGGCGGGCGAGGCCGTCGGCGTCATCGGTCCGAACGGCGCCGGCAAGACCACGCTGATGCGCGTCATCTCCGGCCTGATCCGTCCCACGCGCGGGTCGATCAGGATGGAGGGCGTCGACGTCGTGGCGACGCCGCCGCACAAGATCGTTAGCCTCGGGATCGCGCATGTGCCGGAGAACCGGCGGCTGTTTCCGCAGCTCACGGTCGACGACAATCTCAAGATGGGCGCCTTCATGAAGGAAGCGCGCGGCCACTATGCCGAGCGGCTGGATGTCGTGTTCGACCTGTTTCCGCGCCTGAAGGAACGCCGCCACCAGATGGCCGGCACCATGTCCGGCGGCGAGCAGCAGATGTGCGCGATCGGCCGCGCGCTGATGTCGAATCCAAAACTCCTGCTGCTCGACGAGCCGTCGGCGGGGCTGGCGCCAGTCGTGGTGCAGCAGGTGTTCGAGCTGGTGAAGCGGATCCGCGCCCGTGGCCTGACGGTGCTGATCGTCGAGCAAAACGTGCAGCAGGTGCTGAAAGTGGTTGATCGCGCCTATCTGATCGAGGCGGGCACGATCCGGGCGTCCGGCACCTCGGCCGAGATGCTGGCGAGCGACACGGTCAAGGAAGCGTATCTCGGGGTATGAGGTTCATGCAGGCATGCAAGCTTTTTTGGGCATTTTCGACATCTATCTGCTGGAGGCCGTGATCAACGGCATCCTGCTCGGCGGCGTGCTGGCACTGCTCGCGCTCGGGCTCAATTTGATCTTTGGCGTCATCGACGTGACCTGGATCTGCTACGCAGAGCTGGTGATGATCGGCATGTACGCCATGTATTTCATCGTGCAGTATTACGGCCTCAGCTACTTCATCGCAGCGCCGTTCACCATTTTGCTCGTCGCGATCCTCGGCGCCGCGCTGCACTACCTCGTGATCGCGCCGCTGCTCACCGCGCCGCCGATCAACCAGCTGCTTGCGACAGGCGGGGTGCTGTTCGTGCTCCAGAGCTTTGCCACCGTCGCCTTCGGCATCGACTTCCGCAATCTCGGCATCCGCCTGCCGGTGCTCGCCTTCGGCGACATGAATTTCAGCTACGCGCGGCTGCTATCCTTTCTGGCCGCGCTGGTCGGCATGGTCGCAGTGTACCTGTTCATGACCCGCACCTTCACCGGCACCGCGATCCGCGCCATCTCCCAGGATCGGCAGATCATGGCGCTGATGGGCGTCGACACGAAGAGAATGTATCTCATCACCTCCGCGCTCGGCGGCGGGCTGGCTGGGCTCGCCGCTTGCCTGCTGGTGCTGCAATATGACGTGCATCCCTTCGTCGGCCTCTCCTTCGGACCGATCACCTTCCTGATCTGCGTGCTCGGGGGGCTCGGCAATTTCATCGGCGGCTTCATCGCCGCCTTTGTGTTCGCCGAGATCATATCGCTCGGCGGCCTGTTCTCCGACCTCGAATGGGGCTACGTGCTCGCCTTCGCCTTCTTCATCGTCATGATGTTCATCCGGCCCGCGGGCCTGCTTGCGAGGCGCCGATGATGGGGCAGGGCCGGCTTGTGGCGTGGGCAATCGGGCTTGCAGCATTGATCGCGCTGCCCTTCCTCTATCGCGACCCCTATCATCTGCACATTCTGGTGCTGATCCTGATCTGGTCGTTCGCCTACACGTCCTGGTCGATGATGGGACGGTTCGGCCTGGTCTCGCTCGGCCATGGCGGCTTCATGGGGATCGGCGCCTATGTCACCGCGCTGCTGTGGAATCACCTGGGCTGGTCGCCCTGGATCGGCATTCCCATCAGCATGGTTGCGGCGGGTGCGCTGGCGCTGATCGTCGGTTACCCCTGCTTCCGCTTCCGCATCACCGGACATTATTTCGTGCTGGTGACGCTGGCGCTGTCAGGCATCGTGCTCCAGGTCATCACGGCCACGCGCGACTATACCGGCGGCTCGCTCGGCTATACGCCAAATCGCGCCTCGGGCAACAAGCTGCTGGCGCTGCAATTCGACGACAAGACGACCTGGTATCTGATCGCGCTCGGGGTCTGGCTTTTCGGCATCGTGGTCTGGCACTGGGTCGACCGCAGCATGGCCCGCTACGCGCTCGAGGCGATCTCGGAGGACGAGGATGCCGCGGCCGCCGCCGGCGTCGATGTCACCGCGGAGAAGCTGAAAATCACGCTGCTCAGTGCGGTGATGACGGCGCTCGCCGGCGCAATCTACTGCCAGTACCAGATGTTCATCACCCCCGACACCGTCAGCGGCATCGCGGTGTCGCTCCAGATGGTGTTCGCGGCCATCGTCGGCGGCCTGTTCGTCTCGCTCGGCCCGACCTTTGGCGCTGTCATCACCATTCTGCTGGCGGAAACCCTGCGTATCGGCTTCGGCACCAAGGCGGTCGGCTGGGACAACCTCGTCTATGGCGTGCTGCTGGTCCTTTTCATCATATTCCTTCCCAAGGGCATCCTTGGTAGCCTGCTCGACCGATTGAAGCCGCAACGCAAGGTGCCCCGCGCTCATGAGCAAGAAGCCGTCCAAATCGCTCGCCCAGGAACTTGACAGCTACATCACGCCGTTCCGTTACGACGGATCGGGCAAGTTTCACCTCAAGGATTACAAGACCAACGAGAAGGGCGATCTCGACAAGGAGAAGGCGCAGGAGATTCTCGACGCCAACAAGAAGCGGATGATCGAGTTTCAGGAGAAGCTCTACGCCCAGGACCGCTGGTCGGTGCTGATCGTGCTCCAGGCCATGGACGCCGCCGGCAAGGATTCTGCGATCAAGGCGATCTTCGAGGGCATCAACCCGCAGGGCTGCGAGGTCCATGCTTTCAAGGCGCCGAGCACCAAGGAGCTCGATCACGATTTCCTCTGGCGCCACGCGATCGCGCTGCCCGAGCGCGGCCATATCGGCATCTTCAACCGCTCCCATTACGAGGAGTGCCTGGTCACGCGGGTGCATCCGGAGATTCTTGCCAGGCAGAAGCTGCCGCAAAGGCTCGTCACCAAGAACATCTGGAAGGAGCGGTTCGAGGACATCTCCGCCTTCGAGCGCCACCTCAGCCGCAACGGCACGGTGGTTCTGAAATTCTTCCTCAATCTATCCAAGGAGGAGCAGCGCGAGCGCTTCCTTGAGCGGCTCGAGGAACCGGCCAAGCAGTGGAAGTTCTCGATGGACGACATCAAGGAGCGCGCGCTGTGGCCGCGCTACCAGGCGGTCTATCAGGACATCGTCCGGCATACGGCAACGTCGCACGCGCCCTGGTATGTCGTGCCGGCCGACCACAAATGGTTCGCGCGCGTCGTGATCGGCTCGGCGATCGTCGCGGCGCTCGAAAAGCTGGACCTGCGTTTCCCCCGCGCCGACAAGGCCTCGCTTGGCGAATTCGACGAGGTGCGCAAGGCGCTGGAGCGCGAGGGGAAGGGAGGCAGGAAGCCCGCAAAGTGACCGCCCGTGAGACCAGCAACCAGAAGAACGTCAACTTCGCGCTTCAGGGCGGCGGCGCGCACGGCGCCTTCGTCTGGGGCGTGCTGGACCACGTGCTCGAGGACGGCAGGCTCGCCATCGAGGCGATCAGCGCTACAAGCGCGGGCGCGATGAATGCGGTGGTGCTGGCCTCAGGCATGGCCATCGGCGGAGCCGAGGGGGCGCGGCAGAACCTGCATGCGTTCTGGTACGAGGTCTCGCGGATGGATCAGGTCTATGACCTGTTCTCGCCACTCAACCAGTTGATCCAGGCCCTCAAGCTGCCGCCGGAATATCACCCTGTCCATGCTTTCATCCACACGCTGACGCACACGGTGCCGCCGAACCTGCTCAACCCCCTCCACTTCAATCCGCTCCGGTCGTTGCTGCTACGCGTGGTCGATTTCGATCGGCTCAATTCATCGCCGGACGCACCGCAGCTATTTCTCAACGCCACGAATGTCCGTACCGGCAAGATCAAGGTGTTCCAGACGCCGCTGCTCAGCGCGGAGACCGTGCTCGCCTCGGCCTGTCTGCCGCCATATTTCCAGGCGGTCGAGATCGACGGCGAGCATTATTGGGATGGCGGCTATCTCGGAAATCCCGCGATCTTTCCGCTGATCTATCGAAAAGGTAGCCAAGACGTCATCATCGTGCAGGTGACCGCGATCCGGCGTGACGAACTGCCGGCGAGCGCCGCCGACGTTCTCCATCGCATCAACGAGATCAGCTTCAATTCGTCACTGATGCGTGAGATGCGCGCGATTGCCTTCGCGACCCGGCTGATCGATGATGGCGAGCTCGATCGCAACACGCACAGCCGCATGTTCATGCACTGGATTGGAAACGACCAATTGATGTCGCAGCTCGGAACGGCCACGCAGTTCCATCCCGAATGGAGCCTCTTGTGCCGCCTGCGTGACGAGGGGCGCGAGGCCGCGCGAATCTGGCTGACGCAAAACTTTGACTGTATCGGCAGCTCGTCGACGGTTGATTTGACTGAAATGTTTCTCTGATTTCGAGGTTGTCGTGTACAAGCCTGCTGTCGTCGTTTCCCTGTTCGCCGCGCTCTTGATCGCCGGTTCCGCGCGCGCCCAGACCTATGGGGGCGATGCGCCGGTCTGCCTGCACGTCTTCGGCGAGTTGGAGGGCGAGCGGATGGACTGCATTTTCTCCTCGTTCGCCCAGTGCCAGGCAAGCGCGCAGGGGCGTCCGGCGACATGTCTGACGAATCCGTATTTCGCGCAGGCGCCGTCGGCGAGGACAGGGCGGCGCGTTCGCTAGCGACGATCCCGTAGGGTGGGCAAAGCAAAGCGTGCCCACCAATCTTCATCCGGCGAGAGGTGGTGAGCACGGCGCAAGAGCGCCTTTGCCCACCCTACGGTCTCAGCGCGAGCGAAGCTCGTCGCGTCTGAGCAAGCCGAGCCTCAATACCCGCGGCCCCACCAGTAGCAGAAGCGCTCGACATTGGCGGGAAGGGCGGTCTCGTAATTCGCCCATTTCTCGTATTTCGGCAGCTTCACTTCCTTCATCGCGGTGTCGAAGCATTTGCCGGCATCGGCGGCCTTCTTCACCTCTGCGGATAGATCTTCCATGTAGGCGATGTCGTCCTCGACGTCCTTCTTGGTGCCGAAGCGGCCGCCGGCATAGGGATGGCCGGGGATCATTCGCTCCCAGTCGAGCGATGCGAGCTTCTTCAGCGACGCGATATACTCGATCGGCGAGGCGTTATCTGGGATGTTGCGGAACTGCACGGACTCGATCGGTGCGAAATCGACGACGAAGACGATCTTCTCCTTCGGCAGCCGCATCACCAGCGAATTGTCGGAATGGTTGCGGCCGACATAGTTCAGCTCCAGCGTGGTGCCGCCGAGCGTGATGCTCTTCTTGTCGCCGATCACCTGGTCCGGCATCACGACATCGGCGAGCAGCGAATTCTGCTTCTTCAGCTCGAGCAGGCGCTCCTTGGTCCGCCGGTGCGCAATGAAGGTGGCACCGAGGTCCTTGAAGGGCTGACCGCCGGCGATGTGGTCGTAATGGTGGTGGCTGTAGATGACGTATTTGATCGGCTTGTCGGTGACGGCCTTGATGGCGTCGATATAGGGCTTTGCCGGACGCAAATATGAGATCGGGTCGGTCGCGATCACGCCCTGCGGCGTCACGACGAACATCGACTGATGACCGCCATAGCGGAAGACGTAAACGTTCTCGGTGCCGTCGACCTTCTTGGTTGAGGTCTGCGGCGGGGTCTGCGCGAAGGCTGATCCAGTCAGGAGGGCCGCAACAGCGGCGATGCAAAGTAATGCTTTCATGTCTTGCTTTCTGGAAATGGATGGAATGCGGAAGGCGAATGGACTCTCTGACACAAACGCGGCGGGAGGGAATTTATTCCCTGATCCACTGCGATCAATCTGTCGAGGTGGGAGGGAACACGTCCTCAAATGTGATACCGGCGCCATTGATCCTGCTTGACAGTTTTATGTCACGGGAGGAGCATGGTCTCGGTCGCAAACAAGCGACGCGTTGTCCACCTCAAGAGCAAGGGGAGGTCTATGACACCACCTCCGCAGATCCAGCCGCGTTAAGTGCGATGGAGCTCGTTCGGACTATCGCATAGCGGCAGAAACCGCGAACGGCACGCCGGGTAAAGGTTTAGCGGGCTGCATCAGTGAGGCAAAGCCCCTACCTACCCGGCGCTGTATTTTGCATCACACCGATCGTGTCGGATGGCCCTGATGCGGCCGCCATGACAGGCGCTTTGACATCCTGCTTTCTCCTCCTCCTCGCCGTCATTCCGGGCCGACTCCCGGAATGACGGGAGGGTTTTGTCGTGCGCATCGCACTCGGTCGATGTTCGACCGCGCGGAGCCGACGGTTCCCGTTCCTGCACTGCGGCAAATGCCAAGAGAATGTCGCCTCGCTGGCCAACTTCCGACACAGCGCCGGGGCGAATAGCGTCGATACGACATGACGCAGTGCTTCGGCGGCGACAGTCCCGACGCCGCCGGCGCATGCACTTTTTCAGGGAATCCTCGTGTCGCACAAGCTTGCCCCGGCGTTCCTCGCCGCTCTCTTCATCGCGATCTCATCTCTTTCCACCGTCCGCGCCGAGCCGCCGGCCGCCAACAGGGCTGCCGCACTGTCGCCGGAGGAAGCCAAGCGTGCGCTGGAGACGCTCCAGGACGACAAAAAGCGTGCGCAGATGATCGATACGCTGCGCGTGATCGCGAATGTGCCCGGTCAGCAGCAGCCGGTGCCCGCCGCGCCCGAGCAGAAGTCGCCGATCCCGCTCTCGGCCGACGGCCTTGGCGCACAGCTCCTGCTCACGGTGTCGGAAGAGATCGGCGAGATCTCGCGCGAGATCGCCGACGTGGCGCGGACGCTGACGCATTTCCCCGCCTTCTATTACTGGATCGTACGGACCGCCAACGATCCCGTTGCCTACAACCTCCTGATCGAGATCGCGTGGAAGCTCGCGCTGGTGCTCGGCTGCGCCATTGCGGCGGAGTGGGTGATCTTCCGCGCGATCCGGCGGCCCGTTGCTTTCCTGGAAGGACGCGTCCCGCAAACCGCGCGCCTGCCGGCGCAGGTGCTGCCCATCGCCGATCCGCCGTCATCGGTCGCCGATGTCACGCCTGCGCCCGAACTGCACAAGCGCCGCAACAGTCTCGCACGTGTCTGGCAATTGCTGCTGCGGTTGCCCTTCGTGCTCGGGCGTCTCCTGCTCGAGCTGCTCCCCGTGTTCGTTTTCATCGGCGTCGCAACCGCACTGCTCGGCACGGAGATCGGCGATCCCGCAACCGTCCGCCTCGTGATCCTCGCCGTCGTCAATGCCTATGCGTTCTCGCGCGGGCTCATCTGCGTCGTCCGCGCGCTGGCGGGGCCGTTTGGCCTGGTTCCGGTTCGGGCAGAAACCGCGGCCTATATCGAGATCTGGGCGCGGCGCATCGTCGGCGTCGGCGTCTCCGGCATCGCCTTCGCCAATGTGGCGCTGCTGCTCGGCCTGCATCGTGCCGGCTATGCCGCGCTGCTGCGCATGGTGTTGCTGGTCGTGCATCTCTTCGTCGTCGTCATCATCCTGCAATGCCGCCGCCAGGTCGCCGAAGCCATCCGCGCGCCGGCGGAGCGGCAGGGGATCGCGGCGCGCCTGCGCAACCGCATTGCCGGCGGCTGGCACTATCTCGCCATCGCGCTCGACCTCGCGCTGTGGGCGGTCTGGGCGCTCAACATCCGCAATGGCTATTCGCTGCTGCTGCAATATTTCGTCGGCACCGTCGTGGTCGCGCTGATCACGCGCGTCGCCATCATGGTGACGCTGAGCCTGATCGACCGCGGCTTCCGCATCAAGCCGGAGATCCTCCAGCGCTTTCCTGGCCTCGAGATCCGCGCCAACCGCTATCTGCCGCTACTGCGCAAGATCGTATCCAGCGTGATCGCGTTCATCGGTTTCGTGGCCGTGCTTGAAGTCTGGGGCGTCGACGCCATCGTCTGGTTCTATGGAGGCCAGATCGGCGGCCGGCTGATTTCGGCGGTGGCGACCATCGGCATCGCCGTGCTCATTGCTGCCGCCATCTGGGAAGCCAGCAACGCGCTGCTGGACCGCCAGATCAATACGCTGTCACGCGACGGGCACTACGCCCGCGCGGCGCGCCTGCGCACCTTCCAGCCGATGCTGCGAACGGCGCTGCTCTGCCTGATCGCCACCGTCGTCGGCCTTACCGCTCTGAGCGAGATCGGCGTCAATGTCGCGCCGCTGCTGGCCGGCGCCGGCATCGTTGGCATCGCCATCGGCTTCGGCTCGCAGAAGCTGGTGCAGGATCTCATCACCGGCCTGTTCCTGCTGCTGGAGAACACGGTCCAGGTCGGCGATAACGTCAGCGTCTCCGGCCTCTCCGGCGTGGTCGAGAACGTCTCGATCCGCACCATTCGTCTGCGCGCCGGCGACGGCGCGGTGCACATCGTGCCTTTCAGCGCGGTCACGACCATCACCAATGCCAGCCGCGGCGCCGGCAATGCGTCCGTCAGCGTCAATGTCGCCTACAAGGAAGACACCGACCGCGCCGGCCAGATTCTCAAGGACATCGTCGAGGAGATGCGCCGCGAGCCGGAGTTTCGCGCGGCAATTCGCGGCGACCTCGAACTGTGGGGCATCGACAAGGTCGATGGTGCCATGGTGTCGATCGTCGGCCAGATCCGCTGCACGGAGGCCGGCCGCTGGCCGGTCCAGCGCGAATTCAACCGCCGCATGAAGCTGCGCTTCCAGCAGAACGGCATCGAGGTCGCATCCCCGGTCCAGACCATCCTGATGCAGATCGCGCCGCCGGCTGATGGCGCCGCCAATCTGGCCCCGCGGCGGGCGGCTGGTTAGCGCTCGGCATAATTTCCAGCTTGCCTCTGCCCGCCCGGCAGCGTTCACTCCGGCCCCAGCCCGCTGACAACATGTGGGCGATGAAAAAAGGGTGGATGGAATGCCGGGGCTGTGGGCTGGACTACGCGGTCATGTGATCGTCATTTGCGCATTGATCGGATCCGCGGCGTGGGCCGTGCCGGCCGGCGCCCAGCCGTTCCCGTCGCGCCCCATCACCCTCGTGGTGCCGTTCGCGGCGGGCGGCCCGACCGACACGCTGGCGCGGATCCTGTCCGAGCGGATCGCCGCTCAGCTGCACACGACCGTCGTGGTCGAGAACGTGGCCGGTGCCTCCGGCAGCATTGCGGGCGCCCGCGTCGCGCGCGCGACGCCTGACGGCACGACGATCACGATCGGCCATTGGGGCACGCATGTGCTGAACGGCGCGATCTTCAAGCTGCCCTATGATGTGATCGCCGATTTCGAGCCGGTCGCGACGATCGCGATGGGAACGCAGCTCATCGTCGGCCGGAAGTCGCTCGAGGCCAACAATCTGAAAGAGATGATTGCGTGGCTGAAGGCCAGCCCCGGCAAGGCGACTGCTGGCACGGCCGGTGCCGGCACGGGCGCGCACGTCGCAGGCGTCTTCTTCAAGGAGAAGACCGGCACCGATTTCCAGTTCGTGCCTTATCGCGGCGCCGGACCCGCCATGATCGATCTCGTTGCAGGCCAGATCGACATCATGTTCGACCAGGCCTCGAACTCGCTGCCGCAATACAAGAACGGCGCGATCAAGGCGTTCGCGGTGACGTCGCCGACGCGGCTCGCCTCCGCGCCTGATATCCCGACCGTCGACGAGGCGGGCCTGCCCGGTCTCTACATCTCCTACTGGCACGGCATCTGGGCACCGAAGAACACGCCGAAGGAGATCGTCACAAAGCTCAACGCGGCCATCGTCGCTGTGCTTGCCGATCCCGTTGTCAAGCAGCGTTTCGCCGAATTGGGGCAGGAGATTCCGCCGGCCGACCAGCAATCGCCTTCGGCGCTCGGCGCATTCCAGAAGGCAGAGACCGAGAAATGGTGGCCGATCGTGAAGGCCGCCGACATCAAGCCCGAGTAGTCCTGCTACGTTAACCTCTTCTCGCGCGCAAATGCCGGCTTTTCGCGAAATCTCGCTGCGGTGCGAGATCACAATCGAGCCTTGAGTCTCTACGTCCTTGATCTCAGGTGAGCGCTGGCCGACAATGTTTGCCCTTCAATAAGAAACTCCCTGGGGGATTTCGTGAATAGACCTGCTCGGGTCAGCGCCCAATCGACATCATCCGACCCCGCTCACGGCATGACGCTGCTGCGCGATCCCTTGCTCAACAAGGGCACCGCCTTCACGGAAGCGGAGCGCGATGCGCTCGGCCTGCGCGGCCTGCTGCCGCCCTGCGTGCTGACGATGGAGACCCAGGTCGAGCGCGTGCTGACCAATCTGCGCACGCTGCCGACGGATCTGGAGAAATACGTCGCGCTGAATGCGCTGCATGACCGCAACGAGGCGCTGTTCTTCCGCGTCGTCGTCGACAATATCGACGAGATTCAGCCGATCATCTACACCCCGACGGTCGGGCTCGCCTGCCAGAAATACGGCCTGATCTTCCAGCGGCCGCGCGGCATGTTCATCTCATCGCGCGATCGCGGCCAGATCGCCGAGATCCTGGAGAACTGGCCCTATCCGGCCAAGCTGATCGTCGTGACCGATGGCGAACGCATCCTCGGGCTGGGCGATCTCGGCGCCAATGGCATGGGCATCCCGGTCGGAAAGCTCTCGCTCTATTCCGCCTGCGCCGGCGTGCATCCCGAGCATTGCCTGCCGATCGTGCTCGACGTCGGCACCAACAACGAAGAGCTGTTGAACGATCCCTATTATCTCGGCCTGCGCGAGCGGCGGCTCACCGGCGAGGCCTATGACAGCTTCGTTGACGAGTTCATGCAGGCCGCGCGAAAGACGTTTCCGGGCGTGCTGATCCAGTTCGAGGATTTCGCCAATCACTCGGCGTTCAAGCTGCTGCACAAATATCGGGACGAGGCCTGCGTCTTCAACGACGACATCCAGGGCACCGCGGCCGTGGCGCTCGCCGGCCTGTTCTCGGCGCTGCGCGTCAATGGCGGCAAGCTCAGGGATCAGCGCATCCTGTTCCTCGGTGCAGGCGAGGCCGCAACCGGCATCGCCGATCTCGTCGTCTCCGCCATGATGGCGGAGGGAATTTCCGAGGCGGAAGCTCTCCGGCGCAACTGGCTGGTGGATTCCCGCGGCCTCGTCGTCGGCGGCCGTGACGGCCTCTCTGGCCATAAGCTGCGCTATGCCCATGCCGGCCAGGCGCCGATCGCCGATTTCCTCACCGCGATCAAGACGCTGAAGCCGACGGCGATCATCGGTGTCGCCGCGGTCGGCGGCGCCTTCACGCCCGAGGTGCTCAAGGCGATGGCCGCGCTCAACGAGCAGCCGATCGTGTTCGCGCTCTCCAACCCGACCTCGAAGGCCGAATGCTCGGCCGAGGATGCCTACCGCTATACCGAGGGCCGCGCACTGTTCGCCTGCGGCAGTCCCTATGATCCCGTGACGCTCAACGGCCGCACCTTCGTGCCGCGCCAGGGTAACAACTCCTACATCTTCCCCGGCGTCGGCCTCGGCGTCATCGCGAGCTGCTCGCGCCTGGTGACGGACGAGATGTTCATGGCGGCCGCCCATACGCTCGCCGATTGCGTCGGCAAGGAGGACCTCGCGCAGGGCAGCCTCTATCCGGCACTCCCTCGCATTCGCGAGGTTTCGGCCCGCATCGCCGTTGCGGTGGCGGACGTCGCCTATCAACGCGGGCTGGCGGATGGACCTGCACCCAACGACGTGAAGGGCCTGATCCAGTCCCAGATGTACGAGCCGAAGTATTGAGGCTCACGATCCGAACTTGTGGAGGCAGCCCCTCACCTCGACCCTCTCAGCGCGAGCGAAGCTCGCAATCCGGTGGAGGGGCAGGGGCGCCTCGCCAGGCGCGTACCCATAAGGCGTCGGCGATGTCCGCTTCGCTCAGAGCGTAGGTCGAGTGTATCGCGTCCCGACGGGGCGTCGTGTTGTAGCCGAGACAGCGCCGCTCGAGCCTAAACGTACGTGTGCCCTACGCATTCTATCACCGAATGGCAGCGTTGAGCGCATGCCAATCGATGCTCTCCAGCTCCTTGCGCTGTGTCGCCTGATCCGCGACGTTCCTGAACAAGGGTGTTGTTGTCCACGATGAGGGAACACACACGGTTGGCACGTCGACGACGTCGAACGGCTTCTCGCGATCTTTCGCCGATTGGCATAGATGTTCCAGCCCTGTCTGGATTTGTAACGAGTAGTCGAGGCTGATCGCGTTGACCAATGTTCTGTTCGTGTTGTCGTTGAAAAATCGTGTACGGGAATCGAACACCTCACCGGGCGCGATGTCTCTGAAATAGGTCCTGAGCCGCTCCCCATAAGCGGTCCTGTTCTTCGGATCGGGGTCGACAGCTCTGCTTGGAACATTTCCAAGAAGGAGGCTACGTGGGAACTGTGCGCTACCATGGCAGCTCAAACAGGAAGAGTTCAGGTTGTCGAGCGGCCCGTTCACGCGCCCATGCCACCCCATCTCCAAACGGTTTGGCCAACCGAAGGTAACGCCCTTCAGATCAGCATTGATCATGCTCTGCGTAACGGGCCGATCGGCCTCGGCGTAGGCATCGTTACCCCACATCAGTCCAACGGGTATCAGCCTGCGCCAGGGGTCCTTGGATATTGCATCCGTGCCGTAGACGAACGTTCCAAATACCCATCCGCTGGTGCCCGCCCGCGGGTCTCGAACGGCAATATCGAGCTGGATGAGATGAACTTTCTGACTCACACGGGTCGTCTTATGCTCGACCACCCGATCAATGTCAGCATCCCAGGTTGGCGCACCTTTTAGATATGGCACCTTGTCATCGGACACGGTGCTGAACAGGAGCTTGAATGAGACGGTGCCCACCGGAAACAAGACGTTGGTTAGATCCGGTTGGCATGGTTCCTTGAAGACCTTTGCAAATGTTGTTGCCCCGATCTCATTGTAAAATCCGATTGCCCACGTCTGATCGCCGCCATCGACGCCGTTTTTAAGCTGATCTTTGAGGGTGGGCCGCTCGGCCGTGAGCCCATGCAGAAATTCCCGTCCTGTAGCTGTCCGATCCATCCAGAGGCCGTGGTACCAATTGCGCTTGCGGTTGTCTTGAATGCGGAACGCATTAGAAACCCCCGCCTCTGTGCCGTCCTCGTTGCCGTCGAAAGCGTAATCCAGAACCGCATTCATGTAGGCGCGCCAATCGGTCCGGAAATCAATCGTCGACACGAAATCCGGTACCGATTCGCCTGCGGTGCTGGGATAGTCGAAGCGCCCCTTGAAGCCTTGGTCCTCCGTGTGTCCGGGAGGCACTCCGAAGGTCGGGTTATACGAAGTGGTGACGCATCGAGGGTCGGCACCAAGGGCCGCCGTGCAACCCAACGTTAAAAACGCCATGAGGATAGTGGTGCGTACGAACATTCCTTCCTCCCGAAATGTATCCTGATCACGGTGTGAAACGTTGGCGGCGGCGCTTGCCGAGGCAAATTCCTTCGGCGAGTGACAACGAGTATCAACGCCGCAATGAAGTCACGGGAAGTCCCTTGACTGGCCTAACGGCGCGTACGCTATCATAGGTTGAATTGCTTGCCCATTCCCTCACGTTCAACCCGCGTCATCAGGTCATGGCCGCGCCTTAATGAGTCCGCGTCCTGGCCAGAGCCAAAGTCCATCCGACTCGCAGAGCCCCCATTAGGTCAGCCCACCACCGCCATTCCCGGTGGAATCGCCGTTGCGTGGCACGGCCGCATGTGCGACGATCTGTAGCGTTACAAGAAAACTCAATCCGCAAGGTCAGATGCCATGGACGATCGTTTGCCCGAACTGGGCGACCTCGAGCACGAGGTCATGCAATTGGTTTGGGCCCATGGTCCCGTTACGGCCGAGGTCGTGCGCGAGCGGCTGTCGCGGCGTCTGAAGGAATCGACCGTCCGCACGGTGCTGCGCCGGCTGGAAGAAAAGGGCTATGCTCGGCACACCGTGGACGGACGCACCTATGTCTACCACGCTGCAGAAGAGCGCGCGCGGGTCGCGGCCAAGGCGGTGCAGCGTATCGTCGACTGGTTCTGCAACGGCTCGATGGAGGAAGTCCTCGTCGGCATGGTGGACAATGCGATGCTCGACCAGCAGCAGCTGCGTACACTGGCCGACCAGGTGGCCAAGGCGAAGAAGGCGAGGGGAGTGAAGAAAGAATGATCGCAACTCTGGCTGAGGCGGCGCTACGCTCCTTCGTGCTGGGAGGCGTCGTCTGGTTCGGTCTCAACCTGTTTCGTGTGCGCAATCCGCACGTCCACATGACGGCGTGGGTCGTCGTGCTGCTGGCATCGCTGGCGATGCCCTTCGTCATGCATTGGCCGACGCTGACGATCACCCGGATGCCTCTGCCGGTATCGGTGCCGGATGATTTCCTGCCGACCGACATCTCGATGCTGGAGGCCCCGCAACCCGCGCTGCCGATTCCGCCGGGCGCGGCTGTCGTGGCGCCGGCAAAAGCTGTTGTATCGATCAATTGGTGGCTGGTCGCCACCATCGTCTATGCCGGCGTCGCCGGCGCATTGCTGCTGCGGCTGGCCATCGGTCTCTGCCTGACCTGGCGTCTGGCACGCGCGGCAAGGCCGATGAGCGGCCCGCAGCTGATCGACGCCGACGTGCGGGTCAGCCGCGAGGTCGGCGGTCCCGTCACGTTCGGCTCGACCATTCTGGTGCCGCCGCAGTTCTCCGGCTGGGATGCGAAGAAGCGCCTCGCGGTGCTGGCGCATGAGGGCGCGCACGTCGCCAATCGCGATTTCTACGTCCTGCTGCTCGCCTCGCTCAACCGTGCAGTGTTCTGGTTCAGTCCGTTCTCGTGGTGGCAGCTCGCGCGCCTGGCCGAGCTCGCCGAGATCATCAGCGACGCCGAGGCGATCGAAGTCATCGACGACCGGTGGTCCTATGCCGAAATCCTGCTCGATGTTGCAACCAGCGTAAATCCGCGGCCGGTGGAGCTCGCGATGGCGCGGGTATCGACCGTGCGCGCCCGCGTCGAGCGCATCATCGCGGCCGCCGCCATGCCCGTCGCGGTCGGTTGGCGCAAGCGGCTGTGGATCGCGGCCGCGATCATTCCGGCTGTGATCGTGTCCGCCGGCATGATCGCCTATCGCACCCCGGATCCCGCGCCCGTCGCTGCGGATACCGGCGAGGTGCCGGCCCAGCATTACCGCCCCTTCGTCAATTTCTACGCCATGGGTCCTGCCTCGGTGTTCGCCATCTTCCGCGAGGGCGACGACCTCTACGGCCAGCTCACCGGACAGCGCAGGCTGCGTCTGACCGTCGGCAGTGACGGCACCGCGGCCTACGCGGCCTCGTCCGGCGAGATCACGTTCCCGCTCGATGCGGAGCGCCGCTCCTCCGAGCTGACGCTGCGCATGAACGGCCGCGATATCCGCGCGGTTCGCGTCGCCGAGATGCCGACGGCGACCGTCGACCCCGCGTCGCTCGATCAATATGTCGGCTGGTACAGGATCGCGCCGAACCGCGTGCTCACCCTGCGGCGTGACGGCGATCGTCTCTGGTTGCGTGAGACGGGACAGGGCGCAACGCAGGTCCTCGCCGAGGGCGCTGACGCCTTCTCCTTCCGCGGCGACCATCTCTTGATCTTCCTGCGCGACGAGCAGTCGAAGGTTGCACGCGTGCTGGTGCAAAGCGCGATGTTCGGCGCGCGCCTCGCGCCTCGCGTCGATGCAGCGGTGGCCCAGGCGGTCGAGGCGGACTTCACGCGCCGCCTTGCGGAAGTTCCTGACAGGTTCAGGGAGCAAGTCCCGGTCGCGGGCGGCAAGGAGATGATCTTGCGTGGGATCGAAGACCTGCGCGCCGGAACGCCGAACTACGATCGCATGAGCGCGCCGCTCGCGGCCAAAGTCCACCGGCAGCTCAATGAAATGCGCGAGGCGTTCCAGGCGCTCGGCGTGGTGGAATCGATCTTCTTCCGCGGCGTCGGCCCCGGCGGCTATGACATCTATGGCGCGAAGTTCGAGAACGGCACGGCAGAATTCCGCCTGATGATCGAGCCCGACGGCAAGGCCGGCGACGTCATCTTCCGGCCCGACGGCAATGACGAGCTCGGCGGTATCGTGCCTTGCTCGGAGGAAGCGCGCGTGCGTGGCCACGCCGGCACTTCGCCGATCAGGATCATGGTCTATAACGAGATGGGCGACGACATCCAGGTCTTCAATCTCGACGCCGATGGCAATCGCAGGATGCAGAGCACCGTCAGGCCCAACGTGTCCTGGGCGTCCACGACCACCGTGAACAATCCCTGGGTGATTGCCGACAAGTCTGGGCGGTGCCTCGAGGTCCTGCTGCCGGGGCGGCAGACACGCTTCCACAATGTCGAAGCGTCGAACATCGGCGCGCGGCCGGGGCGCGCAGCGCGCCGCGCCGTTCCGATCGCCAATGGCGAGGAGATGCTGCGCCGCTATATCGAAGGCGTCGGCAAGGGGCAGCCGGACTACGAGCGCATGACGTCGGAGGTGGCCGACATCACGCGTCAGCAGCTTCCGTTCGACCAGGCGATCCTGGCGCGGCTCGGCGCATTGCGCGCGGTTTCGTTCCGTGGCGTCACCGCGCTCGACAGCGACATCTATGTCGCCCAGTTCGCCAACGGCTCGGCGGAATGGCGCATCGGCGTCAGGAACGGCACGATCACGAAGATCGCGCTCGGACCCAATTTCTAGCGGTTCACATCTGCCGCAGGAGTGCCTGCTCAGACTTGTTGTGCTTCTGCTTCTGCGGAGACTGCGGAATGAGACTCGTCGCATCGATGTGGGCGATTCCCGTTGTGCTTTGCCTGTCGGGGACGGCGTTCGCCGATGACCTCGCGACGCCGGGCGATGCGAAAAGCCTGGGGTTCTCGGCCGCGCGTCTGGCGCGGATCGCGCCGTGGTATCAGGCGCGTTTCGATTCTTTCTCGCCGTCGGACGGCCTTCTCCCCGGCGCCGTCGTCGCAATCGCGAGGGGCGGCAAGCTCGCCTATTTGCAGGCCATCGGATTTCAGGACCGCGCCAAGACCGTCCCGATGAAGACGAATTCCATCTTCTGGATCGCCTCGATGTCCAAGCCGGTGGCCAGTGTCGCCGCCATGATTCTGGTGGATGAGGGCAAGCTCGACCTCGACGCGCCCGTCTCGCAATATCTGCCGGAGCTTGCGAACATGCGGGTCGCTTTCCAGAAGGCGGACCCGGCGACAGGCGAAATGGAGTACGGGCTCGGTCTGCCAAAACCAGCAAAACGTGCGATGACGGTTCGCGATCTGTTGCGCCATACGTCTGGCTTGATCTATCCGGAGCTCGATTTTGCCTACCCGGAACGGGGCCTTGCCGACGCAAGCGCCGACTTCGGGATCCGGACGATCCATGGGCTCTACGGCTTGAGGGCCGTGCGGAGACGCGACACGACGTTGGCGGAATTCGTGTCGAGCCTGGCCCACCTGCCGCTCGCGCACGAGCCCGGCGAGGTCCATGAATATGGCTGGAGCGCCGAAGTGCTGAGCCGGGTCGTTGAAGTGGCGTCCGGTCAGCCCTTCGATCAGTTCCTGGAGAGCCACATCTTTGGTCCGCTGCATATGGTCGACACCGGCTTCTTTGTGCCGAAGGAGAAGCTCGATCGGCTCGTCGATTCTCCCATGCCGGAACGGCCGCCGATCTGGGATGTTACGACGCCGCCAAAGTTGTTTTCCGGCGACGGCGGACTCGTATCGACCGCGCCCGACTATCTCCGCTTTTGCCAGATGCTGCTCAATGGCGGCGAGCTCGATGGCGTGCGCGTGCTCAGCCCGCATGCGGTGAAGCAGATGACGACGAACGCACTGCCATCGGGTGTCAGCATCTTCGGAGGTGACGAGGTTGGCGCCCGCGCCGGAACAACCTTCGGGCTTGGCTTCGCCATCCGCGCCGATCCGGTCCAAAGCTGGATACCGGGAGCGGTCGGGAGCTTTTCCTGGGCTGGACATTGGAGCACGTATTTTTGGATCGATCCGGCCGAGCAATTGATCGGCGTACAGATGGTCCAGGCGACGCCCGGCAGCAAAGGGCGCCAGGCGGTGCTGTATTCGGGGATCAATCACCTCGTCTATGGCGCATTGACGATTCCCGAGTCGACCGCCGTCCCGCCGGCTGTGCCGGTGACCCTGAGCCCGGAAGCGCTCGCCGACTATGCCGGGACCTATGACTTCGGCGCCACGGTGAGCTCGCGTGACAGGCAGGGCCTCGCCGATGGCAAAACCGGATGGCTTGGAATCGGGAATTTCGTCGCCATGGAGCAGGAGGGGCTGAGGATCAACAAGCCGAACCCTGGCGGCGGCCCTGCAACCAAGGCCGGTGTGACGGCGGGTGACCTCATCACTGAAATTGACGGCGCGCCGCTGAGAGGCCTCGCGCTCGCCGATGTCCTGGCCAAGCTGCGAGGGCCAGCCAACTCGACGATCAAGATGAAGCTCGTCCACAAGGGGCAAGACGGCGTGAACGACCTCAGTGTCGTGAGAGCCGACCGCCGTGTCAATTCGGTCCGGCTTCAGGTTCGCGTCGCGGAAGGCAAGCTCGTCGCGGAAGCGACGGGGGTCTGGCCGGTCCTCGAATTCGAGAAGGGCAAGGCGACCCCGTTCGTGGCGACATCAAGCAACGAATTCACCGCAGCCGACGAAGATCGTACCCGGATCGCTTTCGTCAGGGACGCCGCGGGCAAAGTCTCTTGGCTCATCTTGAATCCTGGGCCTTGGGAGCAGCACGCGGCGAAGATCGCGCTCGGGCCGAATTTCTAGGCCTCTCACGCGCGTCCGCCGGGCAGCGGATGCGCGCTTGTTCTACCGAGATAGTGCAGCGGCGTTTTCAATCCCGGCTTGCGCAAGCCGATCTCTAGTGTTACAGCCTGTAGCATTACGGTTCGTAGTCCGCACGCGGCAACATCGCGCTGCCGTCGGGTGGCTCGGAGAATTGGGCGTTCGCCATGAGCAATTCTGCAAAGGCTGAAGCGGTGCTGGCGCTTCATCGGTTCGGGATGGGGCCGCGACCGGGATCACTTGCGGCTGTCGGGACCGACCCGCGCGGCGCGTTGATCGCAGAGCTCGATCGGCCGCTCGCATTGAGCGCCGCCGCCAGCCTTCCCACCAGTGCGAAGGCCTATCGCACAGTGGCCGATGCCAATGCACGGCGAGCCGCGCGCGCCAAGCAGGCGCAGCAACAGGCCAAGAAGCTGCAGGTGGCTGCGGTGCCAACTGCTCCGGGTGACCAGGCTCAGGCTCAGGCTCAGGCGCAGACTGAGGGGCAAGCGCCAGCACAGGGCCAGGAGAAGGATGCTGCCGAGATGGCGGCCAAGCAGGCGGCCGACGCCGTTCCCGATCCCGGCCGTCCGATCTACTTGCAGGAAGCCAAGCTGCGCATCGAAGCCGCGCTCGCCGCCGACATCGGCTTCGCCGAGCGGCTGGTGTGGTTCTGGTCCAATCATTTCTGCATCTCGGCCTACAAGATCCAGAGCATGTCGGGTGCTTACGAGCGCGAGGCCATTCGCGCAAATGCGCTCGGCCACTTCGTCGATCTTCTGCTGGCGGTCGAAGGCCACCCGGCGATGCTGTTCTATCTCGACAATCTGGGCTCGATGGGCGCGAACTCGATCGCCGGCATCAACCGCAGCCGCGGCCTCAACGAAAACATTGCGCGTGAGATCATGGAATTGCACACGCTGGGTGTGCGGACCGGCTACACCCAGGACGACGTGATCAGCTTCGCCAATGTGTTGACGGGATGGACGCTTGTTCCGCCCGGAGACAATCCGGAGCACGGCGGCGAATTCACCTTCAACCCGCGGCTCCACGAGCCCGGCGGGCAGACCGTGCTCGGCAAGCGTTACGAGCAGGAGGACGCCGAGCAGGGCCGCGCCGTGCTGCGCGACCTCGCTGCGCATCCGGCCACCGCGACCCATGTCGCAACCAAGCTCGTACGGCATTTCGTGGCCGACGAGCCGCCTCCGCCACTCGTCGAACAAATGGCGAAGACGTTCCGCGACACCGAGGGCGATCTCAAGCAGGTCGCGATCACGATGGTCTCGTCGGACGACGCGTGGCGCGGGTCGCCGTCAAAACTGAAGCGTCCGAGCGAATGGGGCGTTGGCATGGTGCGCGCGACGGGGATTACGGTCGTCGACCCCACGCGTTTCACGGCGGGCCAGGAGCTGCTCGGCGAAGGGCTGTGGCGGCCGTCGGCGCCCAAGGGCTATCCGGATGACGAGGCAAGCTGGATCGACGGCATTGGCCGGCGGCTCGACATCGCCAACAATTTTGCCGAGCGCGTGGCGGCCACTGCTGATCCGCAGGGGATCATCGAGGACGTCTTCGCATCGCAGATCGCGCCCGAAGTGAAGCAGGCGGTCGGCCGCGCCGAGAGCCGCCAGCAGGCGCTGGCGCTGCTGTTCATGTCGGCAGATTTTCAGAGGAGGTGAGCATGGGCTTCGACAATCATTTGCCCACGCGGCGCGAGCTTCTGGTCGGCTCCGGTGCGCTGTTCGCGTGGAGCCAGATGCCGCGGATCGCACGTGCCGAAGGGCGCGATCCGCGCCTTCTCGTCGTCGTCCTGCGTGGCGCGCTCGACGGTCTCGGTGCGGTCGCGCCGGTCGGCGATCCCGACTGGGTCGGCTTGCGCGGCGATCGCGCGCTGGTGCTGGACGGCAAGCCGCCGGCATTGCCGCTCGATTCCTTCTTCGCGCTCAACCCGGCGATGCCGAACCTGCACCGGCTCTACAAGGGCGGCAAGGCGGCGATCGTCCACGCCACCGCGACGCCCTACCGCGAGCGCTCGCATTTCGACGGCCAGGACGTGCTGGAGAGCGGGTTCACCAAGCCCGGTGCCACCGCATCGGGATGGCTCAACCGCGCGCTGCTCGCGATGGAGTCGAGTGGGCGCGTCGATCCGCGCGGCAGCCGCGCGCTCGGCATCGGCTCGGTGACGCCGCTGGTGGTGCGCGGATCGGCGCCCGTCATGACGTGGGTGCCGCAAAAACTGTTACCGGCGAGCGAGGACACGCAGAACCGCCTGCTCGATCTCTACCAGCACACCGATCCGAAGCTCGCGACCGTGCTTCAAGCGCGCATGAAGCTCGCCTCGCTTGGCGGCGCGCCCGGCACGGGCGATCCGATGTCGGACGATCCGACATTGATGCCGCCCGGCATCGCGCGCGTGCGCGCCTACTTCGCCGAAGCCGCCGGCACCGCCGCGCGCTATCTCGCCAAGCCCGACGGCCCGCGCGTCGGCGCGATGGGCTTCGTCGGCTGGGATACGCACATCGCGGAAGGCGCAGCGTCAGGCCAGCTCTACAATCTGCTCGGCGCGCTCGACGGTGCGTTTGCCGCGATCGAGAGCAACATGGGCGAGGTGTGGGGCGAGACGGTCGTCGCCGTCGTCACCGAGTTCGGGCGCACCGCGCGCATCAATGGCACGCAGGGCACGGATCACGGCACGGGCACGGTCGCCTTCCTCATTGGCGGCGCGCTCACCGGCGGCCGCGTGATCGCGGACTGGCCGGGCCTGAAGTCCGCGCAACTGTTCGAGGATCGCGACCTCAAGCCGACCACCGATCTCCGCGCCGTGCTGAAGGGCCTGCTCAGGGATCATCTGCGTGTCGAGGAGAAGGTGCTGGCGGATGCGGTCTTCCCCGGCAGTGCTGACGTCAAGCCGATGGGAGGCCTCGTCGGCTGACGGCGCGGCCGTCGCAACCGGATCGGGTCCATGATGTGCACACTGACGCAACGGGAACTCGACTTTCTCGCCAGTCTGAAAACCGGCTGGCGGCGGCTCTATCGGCGCGAGCTGATGCGGCTCCTGAAGGGGGACACCGAGGCGAGCGACGCGCAGCTGGAGACGCGCCCGATCGTCTGGCGTGTTGTATCGGGTTAGTTTTTCGCGAGTCTGGCTCGACTTAGGACACGCCACTGTGGTGGAATCGCCACAGCCGGCGCGAAACGGTCGTGGCCCTAAGCCTGCTTTCCTTCAGCCAAGGTTCTGCCCTCATTGCCCGCCGAAACTCCGGGCAGTTCGGAGGGCGCATCATGTCTCGCATTGCAAGTGCCGAAACTGCCCGAATTTCTCTCGCAACCTCCTGCCGGTTGCTGCTCGCCATCATCGGCGCCGCATCGCTCGCCGCCTGCGCGCAATCGCCGGTCGGCCGCCAGAAGGCCGATCTTGGCACCAATCGGCAGGCTGCGGTCCAGCGGCCCCATAGGGTAGCGGCCTTGCATCCGCGGCCGATCAGCCGGGTGCGCGTCCCCGACCGTGACGCAAAGCAAACCGCTTCGCACGGCGTTGCCAGCTTCTATTCGGACACGGAGACCGCGAGCGGCGAGAGGTTCGACAAGAACGAATTGACGGCGGCGCATCCCAGCCTGCCGTTCGGCACAAAGCTGCGCGTGACGGACGTTTCCTCCGGCCGCTTCGTGACCGTCAGGGTCAACGACCGCGGGCCCTATGTTCGCGGGCGCGTGGTCGACATCTCGCCGTCCGCGGCCGAGGCGCTCGGCATGGTCGACAAGGGCATCACCAATGTCCGGCTCGACGTGGTGCGATAGAACGCGATTCATTGACTTGAGCCGCCCCGCTTAACCGAGTGTTAGTCGCCCTGACGCACCATGGCTGCCCAAACAAGTCGGGGCTCCAATTTGGGGTCCTCGGGGGAGGCGGCGTTTGAACACGATCCAGTATCTCGAAGATCAGGCCGCGCGCGCCGAGCGGCTCGCCAAACGGATCACGGATACGTTGACGATCGAAAAGCTCCTGACCTTCGCCGGCGAACGCCGCCGCGAAATCGAGGTCATCGCCGGCAGGTACCGGCGCGCCTGATAAACCGTGCACTGGACGCATTCGCCCTCGCTGAGAGGCGCGGAACTTCTGTTCGTCTCTGGCGTCATGTCAATGATGAATGTGGAGGAGGAAGTCATGGGTTTTGGACGAGGTGCTTTGCTTTGGCTGCTTGGCGTGCCGCTGCCGATCGTTCTGCTGCTGGCATTGTTCTGGCACCACTAGAGCATGATCCAGAAAGCGTGACGTGGTTTTTCCGATAAGATCACGCATCAAACAATGATGTTGCCACACGAAAAGCGCCGCGGAAGCGGCGCTTTTTTTTGCCTGCGATTTGAAACGTATCAACGAGGACGAGGCGCGGTCAGCTATGGCTCTCGACGAAGTCGCTGAGATAGTCGGGAAGCCGGACGCCATCGATGTCGCAGCGCGCCTTGATCTCACCGGCGATTTCGGTCGAGATGTCCTTCATCCAGTGCTCGAGCGTGTTGAACGAGATCACCTTGATCGGATCGTTGAAGCAGCCGGCGACGAGCTCGCCGATCGTGGCTTCAAGATCGCTTCGTTCGATGCGGATTTCAGTCGCCTTGTCGCGGCGATCAATCACCACGAACAGGGTCTGGTCTGCGCCATAGGGCACGACCGCGGATGGTGCGCCGGCTTCAAGCATCTTGGGGCTCTCGTCTCGACTTCCGATCCCGGTTAACGGGAAAATCCGGTAGAAGGTTCCTGCCTCATGAAAAGCTTGTCGCGCGCGTGCAGCTTCCGCGTCTGCACGCAATCAGAGAAATTCTCTCAACCGCGATAGCTCGATGACGTGCTCGGGCGAGAGGATATCGGTGACCAGCGGCGGCTGCGCAATCGTGTGAATCTCATAGAGATGCCTGGTCGTGGCCGGCTTCTCCATGAAGGCCGATATGCACTGGTCGAGCGTACCTTCGCTCACCTGATAAGAATCCCTGTCCGGTCGGCGCTGGTTCGCAAGCGACGGCCATTTATGCAGGGTTGCAGGCGCTCCGAAATCGACCTTTGAATCCGCAACCACGTCTCCCATCGTCCCTCACGCAACAAAAATTGCCCCAACACGCGGATCTGCGTGCCGGGGCCCACACCTATCACTGCATCTTAATGCCAAGCGCTTAACGCAGCAGCCGGGAAAAGGTTCCCGGCCGCCTTGTCGCAAATCAGCTCGCGGCCGCCGCGATTCTGTGGCCCGGGCTGGCATGATCGTGGCTATCCTCATCGCCGCGGCCGACTTCCGGCGGAAGTCCGGCGAAGCGCCGCAAGGCTTCGGCCATCTGCACCCGGCCTGCTACACCGGTGATCACCACGTCGACCATCGCAAAGGACGAGTGGAAATGGCCGCGTGCCCTGAGCTGCTCGACCGGGACGCCGGCGGCCGCCATTGCCTCGGCATAGGCGATGCCCTCGTCGCGCAACGGGTCGAATTCGCAGGTGACGACCAAGGCCGGCGGCAGGCCGGCGACGTTGCCGCGCAGCGGCGAGACGCGCGGATCGGTGCGGTCGGCCGGTGAGCAGTAGAGGTCCCAGAACCAGTTCATCAGCGAGCGCGTCAGGAAATAGCCGGTCGCATTGTCGTTGTAGGAGAGCCGGTCGAAGGTGCAGTCGGTGACCGGGCAGACCAGGAGCTGGCCGGCGATCTCAGGCCCGCCGCGATCGCGCGCAAGCTGGCAGGTGACGGCGGCGACGTTGCCGCCGGCGCTCCAGCCCGCGATCAGCACCCGGCCGGGCTTGCCGCCAAGCTCGACGGCATGCTCTGCGATCCAGCGCGTTGCCGCATAGCCGTCCTCGGCTGCGGTCGGGAAACGATGCTCGGGCGCGTGGCGATAGCCGACGCTGACGAACATCATGCCGGTCCGCCGCACCAGATCGCGGCAGAGCGGCTCGTCCGATTGCTCGTCGCCGAGCACCCAGCCGCCGCCGTGGAAATAGACCACGACCGGATGGGGCCCCGGCGTTGCCGGCTTGTAGATCCGGTAAGGCAGCGGGCCGTCCGTGCCGGGCAGCGTGCCGTCGACGATGTCGCCGATCGGCCGTCCCGCGGGCCGGCCCTGGTTGAACTCGTTGACGAAGGCGCGTGCGCCGAGCGCGCCCATCGACTCGATCGGCGGCAGGTTCAGCGATGCGAGCAGGTTCAGCACCAGCCGCACATCCGGCTGCAAGCATACCACCTCGCCGTCGTTGCATTGCGCGGCGCCGTTGGGGCCGGTCAGCTTGAAGCCGAGCATGCCGCGGCTCGTAACCTCGTCACAAATGCTGCGATAGGGGCCGACGCCGCCGGTGTAAGGCATCAGGCCCTGCACCTTGCCGGGCACGTTGGCGCCCGTGTACCAGGTGTTGGCGAGCCGGTGCAGGGTCACCATCGAACAGTCCGTCATGTGCCGGCCCCAGCCGGCCTGCGCGGTCTCGGTCGGCTCGATCGTGGTGAAGCCGGCGTCGCGCAGCGCAGCGATGCGGTCGACGACCCAGTCGACATGCTGCTCGATCGACACCGCCATGTTCGACAGCACCGAAGGGCTGCCGGGCCCGGTGATCATGAAGAAGTTGGGGAACCCTTCGACCGTGACCCCGAGATAGGTCTGCGGCCCCTGCGCCCAGACATCGGTCAGCGACTTGCCGCCGCGTCCGGTGATCGGATGCACGGCGCGGATCGCGCCGGTCATGGCGTCGAAGCCGGTCGCGAACACGATGACGTCGACATCGACGCTGCGCCTGGCCGTCGTGATGCTGTTCGCGGTGATCGCCTTGATCGGCTCCTGGCGCAGATTGACCAGCGTGACATTCGGCCGGTTGTAGGTCGCGTAGTAATTGGTATCGAGGCAGGGGCGCTTTGCGCCGAAGGGATGGTCGTGCGGCATCAGCGCCGCCGCCGTCTCCGGATCCTTCACGGCAGCGCCGATCTTCTCGCGGATCAGCTCGCCGATCAGCGCATTGCCGTTGAAGTCGACGCCCTGGTCGGCCCAGAGCTGCGTCAGGATGTGGACGAGGTCGCCGGCTGCCCAGGCACGTTCGAACCGCTCACGACGCTCGGCATCGCTCAATTGCCAGCTCACGACGGTTTGCTGCGGATAGGGCACGCCGGTCATCGACTGTCGCGCTTGCTCGCGATAGGCCGCGCGGTCGCTCTGGAAAATATCCATGCGATCGGACGGCGAGGGGCCGTTATGCGCCGGCAGCGCGAAGTTTGGCGTGCGCTGGAACACGGTCAGATGAGCGGCCTGCTCGGCGATCAGCGGGATCGACTGGATGGCTGACGAGCCCGTGCCGATCACGGCGACGCGCTTGCCGGCGAGATCGACGCCGTCATGCGGCCAGCGCCCGGTGAAATAGACTTTGCCCTCGAAATCCTTGACGCCGTCGATCTCCGGCGGCTTTGGTGCGGAGAGGCAGCCTGTGGCCATGATATAGTGGCGGCAGGAGACCGGCGTGCCGCTGCTCGTGGTGAGCTGCCAGCGCTCAGTCGCTTCGTCCCATTTGGCTTCGGTGACCTTGGTCTTGAAGCGGATGTCGCGGCGCAAATCGTAGCGATCGGCGACGAAGCCGAGATAGCGCAGGATCTCGGGCTGGGTCGCATATTTCTCCGACCAGGTCCACGCGTTATCGAGCTCAGGATCGAAAGTGTAGCTGTAGTCGATGGTCTGGATATCGCAGCGGGCGCCGGGATAGCGGTTCCAGTACCAGGTGCCGCCGACATCGCCGGCTTCCTCGAGGGCGACCGCCGTGAGGCCGGACTTGCGCAGGCGATGGAGAAGATAAAGGCCGGCAAATCCGGCACCGACCACGGCAACGTCGACTTGTTGGGCTGTTCCACTCGCCGCTTTGGACTCACGTGCGGCGACCATTGCGTCTGGCATGGTATTCCTCCCGTGTCTTTTGTTTTGCCGGCAGGCTATCGCCGCAGGCTTGGCTTGTCATCAGGACAGGTACAATCTTCGGTAGTCGTTTGCGGCGCCATCGTGGCCGCGCGAAGGTTGCGGCGATACACGCACCGCGATGCACAACCGCCGGGATTGTCCGGGCTAATCAGACCACATCCTTCTGTGTATGCTTGCGGTTACAAGCCACGCGTACCGACCGGACGTCATGACAGAGTTGAGCGAGCGGACGAAAGCCAACATGGACGTCGTCCTGGAGCAGACGTGCCGCCAATTGCCGCACGGCGGCGATCACGACAGCCGCAGGTTCATCGCCGAGCGCCTGATCGAGGCGGCGCAATCGGGCCATTCCACGCTTGGTGAGCTCGGCATCGTCGCACGCCGCGCGCTGGCGGAGATCGTCGCCAAGGGCGGCTAGCCGGCGCCGCCGAGCTTGCCTCATCGCGGGCCGCAGACGTAACCTGTCGGGGAACCTTTTGGCGCATCGAGATCCCCCAGGATGCGACTCCAGTTTGCAATCGTTGTGGCGTCTTCACTCCTTTGCTGGGACGGTGCGGCCGTCGCTCAGGCGGTCGGGCAGTTTCCGTTCGCGCTGACGCGTGAAGGACAGATGCTCGGCGCGGTCGAGGGCGAGGTGGCGTCGTTCAAGGGGCTGGCCTACGCGGCGGCTCCGGTCGGCGCACTGCGCTGGCGCCCACCGCAGGCAACGGCCGAGAACCCCGAGATGCGCACCGCCTATGAGTACGGCGCGCCGTGTCTTCAGCCCTCGCTGCCTGATACGAGCGAGGACTGCCTCACGCTCAACGTATTCCGTCCCTTCGGGGTCGACGGCCCGCTGCCGGTGATGGTCTTCATTCATGACGGCGGCTTCGTCGGCGGTACCGCGAACGATCCGCTGTTCGACGGTGCAAAGCTCGCGCAAGCCGGCCTCATCGTGGTCACCGTGAATTATCGTCTCGGCGTGCTCGGCTGGCTCACTCATCCCGCGCTGTCGGAAGGTGGCTCCGGAAATTACGGCCTGATGGACCAGATCGCGGCGCTGCATTGGGTGCACGACAACATCGCAGCCTTCGGCGGCGATCCGAACAATGTCACCTTGTTCGGCAGCGGCGCAGGCGCGACGTCGATCGCGCTGCTGATGCTGTGTGCGCAATCGCGCGACCTCTTCCAGAAAGCCATTCTGCAATCGCCGCCCGGCCGCGCGCGCCTGCCCCCGGTGCAGGAGGCGGAGGCCATGGGCCGGCAATTCGTGGCGGCGCTTGGGCAGGAGGCGGATTTGCGCGTCGCCGCGCCGGCGCGGCTGCTTGCGGCCGAACAAAAACTGCTCGCCAAATCCGAACGCAGCTTCGCGCCCGCGATGGATGGAATCCTGGTGCGTGAAGACGTGGCCGCGGGATTTGCGGCAGGACATGAAAGCCGCATTCCACTCATGATCGGCTCGAATGACGACGAGACGCGTTTCGACGGCGAGCGGGAGATCAAGGAGACGCTGGCGGCCTCGGGCGAGAGCAGCGATGAGCTGCGCCAGCTCTACCCTGATATCGCAAGGCCATCGGAGCGCGCAGCCAAATTCTATACCGACAAGGTTTTCTCCGAGCCGGTCAGGCTGCTTGCCCGCCTCCATGCGGCAACCGGTGCGCCAACGTTTCGCTATCGCTTCGCTTACGTGACCGAGGCCCGGCGCACAAATCCCGACGAAGGGCACGGGCGCGAGTTGCAATTCATCTTCGGCCCGGAAGGCGTGCCCGGCGCGGGACCGCTCACATGGGGGGATCGCGAGGTCGCGAACCGCATGCGCGGTTACTGGATCAACTTTGCGAAGACTGGCAATCCCAACGGCCCGGACCTGCCGCATTGGGACGCGGCCGCAGACCGCGATCGCCTGCTGCTGATCACGAACGATCGCATCGCGAGCGGAGACGACCCCTGGTCGGATCGCCTGGACCGGCTTGCAAGTGAGAGCAGAAAATGAGTTGGGCTTAGGCCGCGAGCTCGACGCGCGGCGCGGGGCTCAGCCGGTGTTCTTCCAGATGGTCCATCGCGCCGTCCTTCTCGACGGCGTAGAACTGCTGACCGTCCTTGGACCTGTAGGCGGCGCGAACGACGCCGCGGCGGCCCTTGTCACTGTTGACGACGTCCCCCAGCGCAAACTTCTTCATCTCACGTCTCACTTGTCTTCAGGCCGACTCCTTCGGCCACGGCCGGATTGTGGGCGGCAAATCGTTAACGACTTGCTAACCATACGGGTTTGCCTATGCTCGCCGCCGTTCGCGCGGGCAGCTCGCACGCGCATGTTGTCAACGAGACGAGCCGGCATCCATGACGCGATTTCCAACCCTCTTCCTGTCGCATGGCGGCGGCCCCTGGCCCTTCATGGAGGACCGGCGGGTGCAATATGCCAAGACGGCCGCGGAGTTCGGCCGGCTGCCGCAGCTTCTTCCCGAGAGGCCCAAGGCCGTGCTCGTCATCACCGGCCATTGGGAGGCCGACGCCTTCACCGTGTCGACCTCGGCGCATCCGCCGATGGTGTACGACTATTACGGTTTCCCCGAGCATACCTATCACCTCAAATATCCAGCGCCGGGCAAGCCCGAGCTCGCCGCGGAGGTGAGGGCGCTGCTCAAGCACGCGGGCCTCGATTGCCGGGAGGATCCCAATCAGGGTTTCGATCACGGCACCTTCGTGCCGCTCGGGCTGATGTATCCGAACGCGGACATGCCGATCGTGCTGCTGTCGCTGAAGTCGAGCTACGATGCGGCCGAGCACATCAAGGTCGGACAGGCGATCGCATCACTCCGCGACGAAGGCATCCTGATCGTCGGCAGCGGGCTCACCTATCACAACATGCGCGGCTTCAACCGGCCGGAGTCGAAGCCGGTCTCGTATGATTTCGAGGCCTATCTGAACGAGGCGATCAGCAACCCGGATGCGGCGCGCCGCAACGCGATGCTGGTCGACTGGGAGAACGCGCCGAGCGCGCGTCTCGCGCATCCCCGCGAGGACCATCTGCTGCCGCTGATGGTCGCGGCAGGTGCCGCCGGCAGCGACGTTGGCAAGCGCGTCTTCGTCGACGAGGTCGCGAGCGTCGCGATGGCGTCGTATGTGTTTGGATGAATCGTAGGGTGGATTAGCGCAGCGTAATCCACCATCGAGCCGCAATGAAGGTGGTGGATTACGCTGGCGGACTGCGCTTCGCGCAGCCGCGGGCTAATCCACCCTACGGGGTTCCGACTAAAAATGTCGAAAACAACCCCATGCACAGTAGAACGGCCCAGCAAATAGAATGGCTTAGCAGAGTACTTTTGCCGGGCAGGATACGCGAGCGGTATTTCGACGGGTTTGACACGTCGGGCAAAACAGCGGCAAAATTCGATCATGGCACCGCTCTCGCTGAAGCACAGCGATTCACGGTATTTGCGAGGAGTCCGCTTTGGGTTCGTTGCGCCATTGAAGATGCGAGTCTCCGCCGCGATCAGGCGGCAGCTGTGGTGTCCGAGGCACAGTTCTCCAACAACTGGCTTCCAATCGGGAGGCCTGTCGATTTTGTCTAGACGGACAGTGCTAGTGCCGGCTTACTCTTGATTGTCCGAGTCTGGAAATACTTCGGTTTCAGGATTATCGACGCCTCTGATGACGCTGCATGTCACGGTCAACGACGCTCAGACTGGCGCCCCCCGCTGTGACGTGAAGGCGGTCATCGCCGTCGTTGGACTTGCGATCGAGGCCAGAATAGCCGGCGCGCCAGCGATGATCGCTGAAGGTGACCGGACCGCCTTTTACTTGCGTGACGCCATCAGACATGGCGCGCGCGGCATTATAAGTTTCGGGGTGTGCGGCGGGCTAGATCCGAAGCTCCGACCAGGTCACATCGTCATCGCCTCGTCGGTATTTGCCGCGAAAGATGAAGCTTATCCAGCTGACCTCCCCTGGGCCGAGGAACTCATTCGGATGATCCCGGGTGCCAGCTACTCTGCGATAGCTGGTGTCGCTTCCCCGATGACAAGTCTTGAAGAGAGACGGGATTTCCATGGCATCACCGGGGCGGTTGCCGCCGATATGGAGTCGCAGATCGTCGCTCGAATTGCTTCCGAACTCAGAATTCCCTTTGCCGTCTGTCGTGTTGTTCTAAACCCCGCTCATCGAAAACTTCCGAGGGCAGCGCTCATAGATATCGGGCCAGCAGGTAAGCCTGAACTGCGCAAGATTGGACGTTCGCTTGTTCAAGACCCGGGGCAACTCCCTGGTCTTGGCCGGCTCGCCGTTGACTCCGTCATGGCGGTGATGGCTTTGCGCAGCGCCAAGCGACGGCTCGGAGCTCACTTTGGTTTCCCGCACCTGTGTTCACGAGACCGAGTCCCCATTCCGACGCGTGCACTTGAAACGATAGCCACACGCGCCTGATCCTGCAGCAGCGCGCTCCCGATCTCAGACTCCAGGCTTGTCCAGGTCCGAGATGGTGTTTGAATCTGCACGCCGGCGCAGGAAGACGTTACTCACCGAAAGAGCCGGCGCGGCCAAAATATCCGCCAGCGCGTTCCAGGAAAACGTTGGCCGAGGCGCGCCCGCGTGGCACGAAGTCTGCTCGGCCGCTCGTCCGAAGCAGCCTCGTCGTCTCATAAATCGCCAGGCGAGCGGGTTCCAGTCGCGCCAAACCTGCTCGGCCCTTTGGGATAGCAAGCCAGAGACGATTTCCGGCGCAGGTCCGAAGACCTCCGGCAATTTGCTCGACAGATTGTTGTCCGACAGAACGTCCCATCTCGAAAATCCGCCCATGATCGGAGATGAAATGGCGAACACCACGCGACCAATCCGCGCCTCCCGTGCCGGGAAAGAACACATTGGGCAAGGTTCGACGATTGAATACAAGGTGCAATCCGGCAAACGCTTTTGTCTTAGAATCTTCTGCGCCTCTGAAAGAGCCACGAGTTCCGCGTGTCGGGTCACGTCGCATTCCGATGAAACGTGGTTGGTCGCTTCTGCGATGACCTGTCCTCGAAACGCGATTACGGCGCCGAATGGCAGCTCTCCTTGCTTCACCCCTTGCCGAGCGAGTTCGAGGCATCTTTCCATCATTCGCAGATCTTGGACGTCAGCTTCTGATCTACTCATAGGCGCCCCCTTGGGAACGCGAGATCGGTGTTGAGAATGCGTCTGTCGCTGCCCCTTCATATTACGGCGGCGTCGTAGCGACGAAGAATGTTTCCGGCGCCGCTACGGAGGCGGCTCCTGCGGCCTGGCATATTGGCAATTAAGCAGCGGGCTACAAACAGTCTGACTTGATCTGGATCAAGGACCGTTACCTTTCAGGTACCGCACGGACCACACGATGATCGATTGTCCATGTCCGCTCCGGGGCCCCTCGAAAACAGACATCCCGGATTTTATGGGTACACGCGCCAATCCGCTCTACGCAGCTTCAACCTCACCCATACCTCAGCTTCATGAACAGGATACCGCCGGCGAGCACCATGGTGATGGCGTTGGCCGCGACCAGCGGGGCGTCGCCAGAGAGCAGGCCGTAGATGAGCCAGAGCGCCAGGCCCAGCACCATGACCAGGAACATGCCGAGCGAAATGTCGCGCGCCGAGCGGGTCTTCCAGACCTTGATGAACTGCGGCGCGTAGGCGACGGTGGTGCAGGTTGCGGCGGCAAAGCCGATCAGCTTGATCGCGAAAGGGTCCATGCCGGCTCTATAGCATGGATTCGGTGGTGATCATGAGGTCCGGCGCGCCGCCATGAGATCGCGATAGAGCACGGCATAGTCGCCGGCGCGGTTGCGCCAAGAGACATCGGTCGCAAGGCCGCTCAATTGCAGCCGGCGCCAGGTCGCCTTGTTGTGGAAGGCGGTGTTGGCCTTGCGCAGCGTGCCGGTGAGGGCCTCCACGGTGACGGGCGCGAATTTGAAGCCGGTCGCGTCGCGGTCCGATGTGTCGGCCTCGCCGATATCGACAATGGTGTCTTCGAGGCCGCCGACGCGCGACACGATCGGGACTGCGCCATAGCGCAGCGCGTAGAGCTGGGTCAGGCCGCACGGCTCGAACCGCGAGGGCACGATGAGCGCGTCCGATCCGGCCTGGATCAGGTGCGCCAGAATCTCGTCATAGCCGATCACGACGCCGATCCGCCCGGGGTTCGCGCGGGCGATGGCCTGATAGCGATCCTGGAGATCGCGATCGCCGCTGCCGAGCAGCGCGAGCTGCATGCCGTCGCCCAAAATGGTCGGGATGGCCTCGAGCAGGAGATCGAGCCCCTTCTGCCAGGACAGGCGGCTGATGACGCCGAGCAGCGGCGCCTCGTCCGAGGAATCGAGATTGAACTGTTGCTGAAGCACCGCCTTGTTCGCGGCCCGGAACGTGAGGTCCTCCGCGCCGAAGCGGTAGGCGATGTGCGGATCGGTTTGCGGATTCCACACGTCGGTGTCGATGCCGTTGAGGATGCCGCTCAGCACATCAGCGCGTTCGCGCAGCAGGCCGCCGAGCCCCATGCCGCCTTCATCGCCCTGGATCTCCTGCGCATAGGT
Organism: Bradyrhizobium sp. 61; assembly: GCF_023073075.1. Taxonomy (NCBI): domain Bacteria; kingdom Pseudomonadati; phylum Pseudomonadota; class Alphaproteobacteria; order Hyphomicrobiales; family Nitrobacteraceae; genus Bradyrhizobium; species Bradyrhizobium sp. 61. The sequence goes on from NZ_JADPIU010000105.1 coordinate 43,130, forward strand.
CGGCGAGACCGTGGTGATGCGATCGGCGAGTTGAAGCCCCGCCTTGAGGAAGCTGATGCCGCCGAAATATTCGAGGCCGTGAACGTCGAACGCCGCCGCCGCGGGCAGGCCGATCGCGCTTGTCAGCGTGCGATCGAACTTGCCCTGATAGGCCATGTTGTGGATGGTCATCACGGTGCCGGGGCGCGGCCCGCCGTCATAGTGCAGATAGGCCGGCGCGAGCCCCGCCTGCCAGTCATGGGCATGGACGACATCCGGCACGAACGCGGGCACGAGGCCGTGGCCGATATCGGCCGCGATACGCGACAGTGCCGCGAAGCGCACACCGTTGTCCGGCCAGTCGACGCCCTCAGGGGTGACGTACGGATTGCCCGGTCGCGCGTAAAGATGCGGCACGTCGAGCACGAACAGGTCGAGGCCGTCATGCGAGCCCGCGAGCAGGCGGCCCGGGCCGCCGAAATAATCCGGCCAGCGCCGGATTTCGCCGGCTCCTCCCAGCATCCGCATCACGTCGGGATAGCCCGGCATCAGCGTGCGCATCTCGACGCCGTGCGCCTTCAGCGCAAGCGGCAATGCGCCGGCGACATCCGCGAGGCCGCCGGTCTTGACGATCGGGTAGACTTCGGAGGCGACCGCGAGGACGCGAACAGGCGTCATGTATTGAGCCTGTCGAGCATTGTCTGGGTGATGAGCGAGATGCCCTGCTCGGTGGTGCGGAAGCGCTTGGCGTCGAGCTCCGGGTCCTCGCCGACGACGAGCCCCTCGGGGATTTCGACGCCGCGGTCGATCACGACGTTCTTCAAGCGAGCGCCGCGAGCGACGTTCACGTAGGGCATGATCACGGCGTTCTCGACAGTGGCGTAGGAGTTGACGCGCACGCCGGTGAACAGCAGCGAGCGGCGCAGCGAGGCGCCGGAGATGATGCAGCCGCCCGAGACCAGCGAGCTCACGGCCTGGCCGCGCCGGCTCTCCTCGTCATGGACGAACTTGGCGGGCGGCGTGATCTCCGCATAGGACCAGATCGGCCAGGCGCGGTCGAACAGGTCGAGCTCCGGCACGACGTCGGTGAGGTCGATGTTCGCGGCCCAATAGGCGTCGACCGTGCCAGCATCGCGCCAGTAGGCGCGGGGATCGCTGCCCGAGCGTACGCACGAGGTCGAGAATTGATGCGCGATGGCGCGGCCGTTCTTGACGATATAGGGGATGATGTCCTTGCCGAAATCGTGACTGGAGTTCGTATCCTCGGCGTCGCGCTTGAGCTGGTCGAACAGGAATTTCGTATCGAACACGTAGATGCCCATGCTGGCGAGCGAGACGTCTGGTTTGCCCGGCATCGGCGGCGGATCCTTGGGCTTCTCGAGGAACTGCTGGATCCAGCCGTTCTCGTCGACATGCATGATGCCGAAGCCGGAAGATTCCTGGCGCGGCATTTCGAGGCAGCCGACCGTGACGTCGGCGCCGCTGTCGACATGCTGGCGCAGCATCACCTCGTAGTCCATCTTGTAGATGTGATCGCCGGCGAGCACGACGATGAAGCGTGCGTTGTGCGACTCGATGATGTCGATGTTCTGATAGATCGCATCCGCCGTGCCGACATACCACATGTTCTCCGAGACGCGCTGACTGGCCGGGAGGATGTCAAAGCTCTCGTTGCGTTCGGGGCGGAAGAAGTTCCAGCCCATCTGAAGGTGCCGGATCAGGCTGTGCGCCTTGTACTGGGTCGCGACCGCGATCCGGCGGATGCCGGAATTCACCGCATTGGACAGCGCGAAATCGATGATGCGGGACTTGCCGCCGAAATAGACCGCGGGCTTGGCGCGCCGGTCGGTCAGTTCCAGGAGCCGGCTGCCGCGTCCGCCGGCCAGGACGAACGCCAGCGCCTGACGGGCAAGCGGCTCGGGTCTCGCGGCACTCATGTCATCCTCCCACAACTCTGGCGCTTTGCGAGAAGCCTCCCGGCCGCGCACATTGGAACCGATAGTAACGGTACGAATAGTAAATCGGGAAGGTGCTTGTTGGTTGCGAACGCACGGGAAGCTTAATGCTTTGCTGTGGCCTCCGGCTCCGTCGCACCGGTGTCATGTCCGTGCGGGCGCCGGCGTTGGCCGGACCACAATCGAGGCATGCGCGGGTATTCTTGTGCGGTGCACGCAATGCAGGCTGTGACTTTCGGAGGCTTTGACTTGGGGCAAGGATGCCCGATCATGGCCTTGCGATCCTTTTCCAAACGAAACGTCAGACAGGGAGCAAGACGATGAGTATCTGGAAAACCGCAATTGCCTGTTCGCTGGCGGGCGCGGTGATGGCCGGCCAAATCGAGCAGGCGGCAGCGGCTCCGCTGCCGACCAACGTCGCGACCATGAAGGCCGCCGTCGGTGACGATGTCACCCCGGTGTATTGGCGCGGCCGTGGCTGGGGATGGGGCGCAGGAGGCCTCCTCGCCGGAGCAATCATCGGCGGCGCCATCGCGAGCAGCGCGCCCTATGGTTACTATGGCGGCGGTCCGTATTACGGCGGTTATGGTGGTTATGGCTCGGGCTACGGCTATGGCTACGCTCCGTCCTATGGCTATGCGCCGGCCTATTACGGCGGCTACGGGCCGAGCTATGGGTATGGCGGCTACTACGCGCGTCCCAGCTACTACGGCTATCGAGCCTATCGTCCATACTACGGCCCTCGCTACGGCTACTACCGGCCGTACCGGGCCTATGATCGGGGATATTGGTAAGGACGCTGCGCGGCTAGAGCGAGAGCCACACGATCAGGCTCATGCAGGCGAGATGCGCGAGCACGATCGCGGCGAGATGCAACGGGCCGGCCTTGAGGCTAGACTTGCGCATCCCGCCGCGCCCCGCGCTAGTTTGACCCCGCGGCCGCGGCCGTAAAGCTGCGGTCGACGGCTTTGCTCACATCGAGCGTCTTCGGCAGGATGCCGTAGCGCGTCGAGCGGTCGGAGGCTTCCTGCACCTCCTTCACCACGTTCTGGTCGATCACGATCGGGCTGGTGCGCTGCGCGGTGTAGGCCGACAGCAGCACGTCCTCCGGCAGTTTTGTTAGTTCGGCCGTGCTTTTGGCGTATTCGCCAAGATGATCCAGCGACCATAGCCGCGCCTTGTTCAGCCGCTGCACGAGGTCCTGCACCGCCGCGCGCTTGGTGGCGATGGCGTTGTCGGAGGCCACGATGAAGGTGATGGTGGGTGTCAGGCCTTCACCGTCGGCGATCACGCGGGCCTTGTCCTTCAGCGTCGCGAACGAGACGTAGGGCTCCCACACCGCCCAGGCATCGATCGAGCCGGCGACGAGTGCGATCTTGGCGTCGACCGGGCCGAGCGGCGCGAAGGTCGCGTCCTCCAGCTTGATCTGCGCTTTCTCCAGCGTCGCGTCGATCAGGAACTGGCCCCAGCCGCCGCGCGTGCCGGCGAGGCGTTTTCCCTTGAGATCGGCGGCCGACTTGATCGGCGAATCCTGGCGCACGAGGATGGCTTGCGTCTTCGCATCCGACTTGGTGCCGCCGATTGCCTTGATCGGCGCGCCGGCCGCATAGACCGAGAGGAACGAGAGATCGCCGGTGTAGCCGACGTCGAGCGCGCCGGCGTTCAGCGCTTCCAGGATCGGAGCGGCGGCAGGGAATTCCGACCATTCGATCTTGTAGGGCAGATCCTTCGCATAGCCGGAGATTTCGAGCAGCGAACGGTTGCCGCCCTTCTGGTCGCCGACGCGCAGCACGACGGTGTCGGCCGCGAACGAGGCGGCCGCGGTCGACAAGGTGATAGCTGCGGCGAACAGCGATGCTGCGAGCCGGCGTGTGATGGAATGGTCGTCGAAGTTGATGCTCATGTGGCCTGTCGTGTTGCTTTGCTCACGACGCGTGAGCGAGCGATGCAGCGAGACGATCAAGTCTATGACGGCGCGATGCGCAGTCAATGAAATGGCTATCCGTATTGCAGATGCGTCAGGCAATGACGTTTCAGCGCAGCGCCGCTTTCGAGAACGCACCGCGTGCGCGGCGGGTGATGCGCAAAAATGATGCAGGCTGCGGAGTCGCGGTGCATCCTTGCAGGATGATGCAGCAACGAAAATCGTTTCATCGCTGTCCCATGCGCTGATGGAGAGAATGACCTCGCTTCGCGCCACATTCGAAATTCCATTTCATTGACGATGCGGCGACTGCGCCGCATGATTTGCGCATCGCATCAAAGCGGCGCGGGAAGCGCCGGCGAAATTATTCTCTCAACGCGGCTCCACATGGAACATGCGCAACGCGAGACGTTGCGTGAATGGCGGAGCTGTGCCAGCGCAGGAGCGGGGACTGATGGGCAACGACAACAAGCGCAGCGGATCTGGCCTCGACCGGCGCCATTTGCTGCGGGCGGGGCTTGCGGCGGCGTTTGCCGCGCCGCTTGGTGCCTTTGGTGCAGCACAGGCCTTTGCGCCGCAGGCGATCGCGCCCGGTGTCGATCTCTCTGAGTTTCCGCTGTGCCGGACGGCCGCGGATGGCCCCGTCCTCACCGGCGCGCCGCGCAAGCTGAAACTCTCCTGGAACGCCGGCGCGGTCTGTCTCGCCCCGGTGCCCGTCGCCATCGAGCACGGCTTCTTCCAGAAGCACAATCTCGACATCGAGCTCATCAACTATTCCGGCTCGACCGATCAGCTGCTCGAGGCGATCGCGACGGGAAAGAGCGATGCGGGGCTCGGCATGGCGCTGCGTTGGCTGAAGCCGCTGGAGCAGGGCTTTGACGTCAAGATCGCCGCCGGCACCCATGGCGGCTGCATGCGCGTCCTGACCCGCGCAGACTCCAATGTGAGCAAGCTCGCCGACCTCAAGGGCAAGATCGTCGCAGTCGGCGACCTCGGTGGCCCCGACAAGAACTTCTTCTCCATTCAGCTCGCCAAGCTCGGTATCGACCCGGTCAAGGATGTCGACTGGCGCGCCTATCCCGGCAACCTGCTCAACGTCGCCGTCGAGAAGGGCGAGGTGCAGGCCTTCCTGTCGTCCGATCCGCTTGGCTATCTCTGGCTCAAGGACACCCAGTACAAGGAAGTCGCTTCCAACCTCGACGGCGAATATCGCGACAAGAGCTGCTGCATCCTCGGCCTGCGCGGCAGCCTGGTGCGCGAGGAGCCGCAGGTCGCGCGTGCCCTGACGCAGGCGCTGCTCGATGCCGCGATGTTCACCGCGCAGAATCCGGTCGTGACGGCAAAATCGTTCCAGCCTTACGCGCCGAAGACGGCGTCGCTCGCCGATATCGAGGGCATGGTGCGCTACCACACCCACCATCATCATCCCGTGGGTGAGGTGTTGAAGCGCGAGCTCAAGGCCTATGCCGACGATCTGAAGAGCGTCCAGGTCTTCAAGCAAAGCACCGATACCGCCAAATTCGCGGAGCGCATCTATGTCGACGTATTCGCTGTCTGACGGCCTCGCCTCCGGCGCGCCGCGCCTCTCGCGCGCGCCGGTTCTTGCGAGCTGGGTCCGGGAATCCGGCGTCGGCATTCTCGCCAGCGTCGCGTGGATCGCGTTCGGCCTGTCCTGCCTGTGGTGGGAGGATGTCGGCGACTGGTCGCGGACGCACTCGCTCGGCATCGCCGCCTTCATCGTTGCCGCAATCGCCTTGTTCGGCACCGTCGGCGCCGACTACCTCGGCTCCGCCGGTAAGGCCTTGCGCCAGCGCGCGCCCTGGCTCGTGGCGCTCGGCGCATTCTTGACGCTGTGGGAAGTTGCCACGGCAAAATTCGCCTGGCTGCCGCTGCCGTTCTTCCCGCCGCCGCAGTCGATCATCGAGGTCTATACCGACGATCTGCCAAAGCTGCTCGACAGCGTCTTCGCCTCGGTCAAGCTGCAGCTTGGCGGCTATCTGATCGGCGCCACGGTCGGCTTCCTGACCGGCGTCTCGATCGGTTGGTCGCGCGCGGTCGGCTATTGGGTGCATCCGGTGCTACGCTTCATCGGCCCGCTGCCGGCAACCGCCTGGCTGCCGATCGCCTTCTTCACGTTCCCGTCGAGCTGGAGCGCCTCGACCTTCCTGATCGCGCTCGCGACCGGCTTCCCGGTCACCGTCTTGACCTGGTCCGGCGTCGCGAGCGTCAGCAACGCCTATTACGACGTCGCACGCACGCTCGGCGCAAAGCCGTCCTTCCTGGTGCTGAAGGTCGCGATCCCTGCGGCACTCCCGCACGTCTTCGTCGGCCTGTTCATGGGCCTCGGCTCGTCCTTCGCCGTGCTCGTCGTGGCCGAGATGATCGGCGTCAAGGCCGGGCTCGGCTGGTACCTGCAATGGGCGCAGGGCTGGGCCGCCTACGCCAACATGTATGCGGCGCTGATCGTGATGTCGCTGCTCTGCTCCGGCGCCATCACGCTGCTGTTCGCCATCCGCGACCGCCTGCTGGTCTGGCAGAAGGGGACCGTGAAATGGTAGCCGCAACCGCACTGGCCGAGGTCACGACCCCGCCGGCCGCCGGCGCCGCGCTCGACATCGAGCAGGTCAGCCACGCCTTCGACATCGATGGCACTGAGCTGCCTGTTCTCAGCGACGTCAGCATCTCCGTGGAGCCGGGCGAGTTCGTCGCGCTGCTCGGCCCCTCCGGCTGCGGCAAGTCGACCTTGCTCCGGCTCGTCGCCGGTCTCGACAAGCCCAAGGCCGGGACGCTCCGCGAGGACGAGGCGCGCATCACCCGGCCGCATCCATCGCGCGTCGTCGTGTTCCAGGATCCGACCCTGTTTCCCTGGCGGTCGGTCTGGGACAACGTCGCCCTGGGCCTCGAGGCCCAGGGCATTTTGAAGAGCCAGCGGCAGCGTGTCGATGACGCGCTCGATCTCGTTGGGCTGTCGTCGTTCCGCAATGCCTATCCGCATCAGCTCTCCGGCGGCATGGCGCAGCGCGTCGCGCTCGCCCGCGCGCTCGTGAATGATCCAAAAATCCTGATCCTCGACGAGCCGCTCGGCAAACTCGACTCGCTGACCCGCATTACCATGCAGGCCGAGCTCGTCTCGCTCTGGCAGCGCAAGGGCTTTACCACGCTGCTGGTGACGCATGACGCCGAGGAGGCGCTGGTGCTCGCCAACCGCGTCATCGTGTTCAGCGACCGCCCGGCGCGGGTGAAGGCCGACATCCGTGTCGACCGGCCCTATCCGCGCCATCGCGGCGATCCATATCTGGCGGATCTGCGCCGCCAGATCTTAGGTCTCTTGGGATTAGATGCCACATGGTGACTTCTGTAGCCAAAGGGCTCACCGCCCATAGTGAGCCAGACTACATTGCGCGCGCCGAGGCATTGGCCGAAGGTTTTGCCGCGCGTGCGGCGGAGCATGATCGCACCGGCAGCTTCGCCTTCGAGAATTTTCGCGAGCTGTCCGAGGCGGGCCTGCTGTCGCTGACGGTGCCCGCCGTTCATGGCGGCGCCGGGGCGGGTGCACGATACGCCGCGCGGGTCATCGGTATCATCGGCAAGGCCGATTCCTCGACCGCGCTGGTGCTGTCGATGCACTACATCAACCATCTGGTGATGGGGCGCAGCCCGACCTGGCCGGCGAAGCTCTCGCGCAAGCTTGCGCGTGAGAGCGTCGAGGGCCTCGCGCTCGTCAACGCGCTCCGCGTCGAGCCCGAACTCGGCTCGCCCGCGCGCGGCGGCCTGCCGGCGACGATCGCGCGCCGCACCGAAACCGGTTGGCGCCTCACGGGTCACAAGATCTATTCGACGGGATCGCCGATCCTGAAATGGTATCTGGTCTGGGCGCGGACCGACGAAGCCGAACCGCGCGTCGGGCAGTTCCTAGTGCCGGCTGGACTGCCGGGCACCCGCATCGTCGAGACCTGGGATCATCACGGCCTGCGCGCCAGCGGCAGCCATGATGTCATCTTCGACGACGTCGTGATCCCGCTTGATGCCGAGGTCGATGTCCGAAGGCCTTCGGAGTGGCGCACGCCCGACGTTGCGCAGGCGACCGTGCACACGGTGTTCGTCGCCGCGATCTATGACGGCATTGCTCGCGCCGCGCGCGACTGGTTCGTCTCGTTCCTGAAGCAGCGCGTTCCCGCCAGCCTCGGCGCGCCGCTTGCGACCTTGCCACGGGCGCAGGAGATTCTCGGTGCCATCGAGGCCAGGCTCGCAGTCAATGCACGGCTGATCGAGACGTTCGCCCGCGACTTCGACGACGGCGTCGATCTCTCCACCGGCGAGTCCAACGTGATCAAGCTGACGGTGACCAACAACGCCGTCGCCGTGGTCGAGGATGCCTTGTCTCTGACCGGCAATCACGGCCTGTCCCGTACCAATCCGCTGGAGCGGCACTATCGCGATGTCTTGTGCGGCCGCGTGCACACGCCGCAGGACGATGCCACCCGCACCGGCCTCGGCCGCGCCGCATTGGGCCTCTAGCTTTCAGGAAAACAAACAGGGAGACGATCATGTCGATCGAGTTCATCGGCTTCATCAGCAACAACAATTCGTCCGAAACCGTCGTCCGCGAGGGGCCGATCCTCAACCCCACCCATATCGAGACGGTGGCGAAGGCGCACGAGAATGCCGGCTTCGACCGCGCGCTGCTGGCGTTTCATTCGACAACGCCGGACGCGCTCCAGATTGCCCAGCACGTGCTGGGCGTCACCGACCGCCTCAATGTGCTGATCGCGCAGCGGCCGGGCTTCACCGCGCCGACGCTGCTGGCGCGCCAGTTCGCCGTGCTCGACCAGTTTTCCCGCGGCAGGGTCGCGCTGCATGTCATCACCGGCGGCAATGCGACCGAGCTTCGGCAGGACGGCAACACGCTCGACGACAAGGACGAGCGTTATGCCCGCACCTCCGAGTTCCTCGATGTCCTCAAGCTCGAATGGACCAGCGACAAGCCGTTCACCTACAAGGGCAGGCACTACCAGGTCGAGAACGCATTCTCGCAGGTGAAGCCGTATCGCCCCGAGGGCATCCGGATCTATTTCGGCGGCGCTTCGGATGCGGCGATCGAGGTCGCCGGCAAGCATGCCGACACCTTTGCGCTGTGGGGTGAATCCTATGCGCAGGTGCGCGACGTCACTTCCCGCGTCCACAACGCAGCGGTTCGTCAGGGACGGCCGACGCCGCGTTTCAGCCTCTCGGTGCGGCCGATCATTGCCCCGACCGAGAAGCAGGCCTGGGAGAAGGCGGAAGAGATTCTGGCACGCGCGACCGCGCTCCAGGACAAGACCGGCTACCGCAAGCCCGCCGACGGCCATGCCACGGCCGGCGCGCGGCGCCTGCTCGCGCTCGCCGACCAGGGCAGCCGCATCGACAAGCGGCTCTGGACCGAGATCGCGAAGCTCACGGGTGCCAACAGCAACACCACCGCGCTGGTCGGCACGCCCGAGCAAGTCGCCGAAGTGTTCGGCGACTATTACGATCTCGGTATCAGCCACTTCCTGATCCGCGGCTTCGATCCGCTGATCGACGCCATTGAATATGGCCGTGAGCTGATCCCGCTGACGCGCGAGCTGGTCGCCAAGCGCCAGGCCGTTCGCGGCGAGGCGGCGGAATGATCCGCCTCATGCTGGCCGGCGCGCTGCTGTTCGGCTCGTTGGAGCTCGTGGCGGCGCAAACCACTTTGCGCGTCGGCGACCAGAAGGGCAATTCGCAGGCCGTGATGGAAGCGGCAGGCGTGCTCAAGGACGTGCCGTACAAGATCGAGTGGAAGGAGTTTCCGGCGGCTGCCCCGCTGCTCGAGGCGCTCAGCGCCGGCGCGATCGAGACCGGTATCGTCGGTGATGCGCCCTTCACCTTTGCCGCAGCCTCCGGCGCGCCGGTGAAGGCGATCGCCGCGATCCGGCAGACCCGCGAGGGGCTCGCGATCCTCGTGCCGGAGAATTCGCCGATCAAGAGCTTCGCCGATTTGCGCGGCAAGAAGATCGCAACGGGGCGCGGCTCGATCGGTCATCAATTGATCCTCGCTGCGCTCGAGAAGAACGGCTGGGCTGCGTCCGACGTGCAGATCGCATTCCTGGCGCCGTCTGATGCCAAGATCGCCTACACGCAAGGCTCGGTCGATGCATGGTCGACGTGGGAGCCCTATGTCAGCCAGGAAGAGGTGCTGTTCAAATCGCGCCGCGTCATCACCTCGGAGGGCCTGACGCCGGGGCTGAGCTTCCAGGTTGCGCGGCCCGACGCCATCCGCGACAAGCGCGCGGAGCTGACGGACTTCATCCGCCGCCTCACGGCGGCGCGGGCATGGTCGCTGAGCAACGTCGACAGCTATGCCGCGACCTGGGGCAAGCTGATGAACATCCCGACCGCCGTGCCGCAGAACTGGCTGTCGCGCGCAAAGATCCGCATCGCGCCGATCGACGACGGCGTGGTCGCGGACGAGCAGAGCACGATCGACCTCTATTTCCGCTGGGGCCTGATCAAGCAGAAGCTCGATGCGGCCGAGATCGTCGACCGTTCGTTTGCGGACGCGATCGCCAAGGCGGGGCTGTAGCGCGCGCTTTCCCTCTCCCACACGGGGAGAAGGAAGAACGCTCTCACGGGCGCTTCAAGGGATCGTGAGAAAAGGAGGACGTTTCCAGGGCAATCGCCTTCCTCGAAACATTCCTTCTGCATTTCGAACTCCCGACAACAGCCCCATTGCTATTTACACCGCCTCCCTTGCAGCACGCCGCACTCCGTCAAAAATGAAACAGACGACCACATCCGGAGACCGGCCATGGGCCTGCAAGAAACAAAAATCGAATCGCTTCCCTTCGTCACTGCCGAACTCAACTACCTCGCGCCGGTTTCCGGCAAGCCGCGTACTTATGCTTTCGATCCGCCGCCGGGCGAGCCCAAGAGCACGTCGTTGCCCGAGCCGCATCAGGTCCCGATCTTCGATGCGCGCCTGATCGCGGATAATTTCTCGCTCGATCGCGAGGGCTTTGCGCTGGTGCGTCACCCGACGCAGGTGAAGGATTTTTATAACGACGAGGAAATCCGGGCGGTCTATTATCCCGCCGTTGAGGCGTTCCTGCGCGCGACATTGAAGGCGGACCGGGTCGTCATCTTCGATCATACCGTGCGCAGGCGTGTCGAGGGGGCGGCGGATATTCGCGACGGTGGCCCGCGCCAGCCTGCGACGCGCGTCCATGTCGACCAGACCGCCGTCTCCGGCGCCAACCGCGTGCGCGAGCATCTGCCCGACGAAGCCGACACGCTTTTGAAGGGGCGTGTGCAGGTGATCAACCTCTGGCGGCCGATCCGCGGACCCTTGCGCGATTCACCGCTGGCGATGGCCGACGGCAGGACGATCGCGCCCGACGATCTCGTCGCCTCCGATCTGATCTATCCCAATCGCCGCGGCGAGACCTATTCGGTGAAATACAATCCAAACCACCGCTGGTTCTATTTCCCCGAGATGACGCCGGACGAGGCGCTGCTGCTCAAGTGCTATGATTCCGCAACCGACGGCCGCACCCGGTTCGGGCCGCATACGGCCTTCGTCGATCCGACCACGCCGGCCGATGCGGCGCCGCGCGAAAGCATCGAGGTCCGCACGCTGGTGTTCCATAAACAGTAACAATGTGTGATGGCACTGCCGGGCGCGCGCGGCAGTGTTCCCGGAACTTACCGGAACAAATCGACGTTTGCAGCGCCGGGCAGGGCAACCGGGAGCGGTGCCGTGCGAACGCAGACGACGCTTTTCTTCAGTCTGGCCACTTTTTCGCTTTCTGCATTTTCTGTCGCGCAAGCCGAAAGCGGGCTTGCCTCATACTACGGTTACGGAAAAGCCGGTAAGGGCGGCGAACTGACCTGCGCTCACCGCACGCGCGCGTTCGGCAGCGTGCTGACGGTGTCCTACGGTGGCCGGTCGATTCAGTGCCGCGTCAATGATCGCGGCCCGTTTATCCGCGGCCGGATCGTCGATCTCTCGGTGCCGGCGGCCAAAGCGCTCGGCATGATGAGCGCCGGCGTGGTGCGGGTCTCGGTGGAATAGGCTGGCCGTCGCGCTATAGTGCCGCCCAACGCAAGGCTAAGGGGGGTGCTATGGCCAGGATTCGGGTGGGGCTTGTCGGCTGCGGCTTCGTGTCGGAGCTGCACATGTATGCGTTCCGCCGCGTCTACGGTGTGGATGTCGAGGTCGCGGCGGTCGCGGCGCGCGGCGATCATGTCGTTGAATTCGCCGGCCGCCATGGCATTCCGCGGGTCTATCGCAGCTTCGCCGAACTGATCGCGGACCGCGAGCTCGATGTCATCGACATCTGCACCCCGCCCAATCTCCATGCCGACATGATTGTCGCCAGCATGCAGGCCGGCAAGCACGTGATCTGCGAAAAGCCGTTCGCCGGCTATTTCGGCCGGGCAGGCGACGCGCAGCCGATCGGCAAGCATGTGCCGAAGGCGCTGATGTATGAGCGGGTGCTGGAGGAGATGGACGCGACCCGCGCCGCGATCGAGCGCACCGGAAAACTCTTCATGTATGCGGAGGATTGGGTCTACGCGCCCGCGGTGACCAAGACCGCGGAGATCATCAGGGCGACGAAAGACAAGATCCTGTTCATGAAGGGCGAGGAGAGTCATTCCGGCTCGCACGCGGCGCATGCCGCGCAATGGGCGATGACCGGCGGCGGTTCGCTGATCCGCATGGGCTGCCATCCGCTCTCGGCTGTGCTTTATCTCAAGCAGGTGGAGGCCAGGGCGCGCGGCGAAGCCATCCGCGTCGCCAGCGTCACCGGCGACGTCGGCAACGTCACGGCCGTCCTGAAGCCCGAGGAGCGCACTTACATCAAGGCCAATCCGGTCGATGTCGAAGATTGGGGCACGCTGACGGCGACCTTCTCCGACGGCACCAAGGCGACCGTGTTTTCCGGCGACATGATCATGGGCGGCGTGCGCAATCTGATCGAAACCTACACGAGCGGCGGTTCGCTGTTCGCCAACATCACCCCTAACACGCATCTGATGAGCTACCAGACCAGCGAGGAGAAGCTCGCCAGCGTCTACATCACCGAGAAGGTCGACCGCAAAACCGGCTGGCAATATGTCTGTCTCGAGGAGGAGTGGACACGCGGGTACTTGCAGGAGATCCAGGATTTCATGGAATGCGCCGTGAGCGGGAGGCAGCCGCTGTCGGACCTGGCGCTGGCGTATGAGACGATCAAGGTGAACTATGCGGGCTACTGGGCCGCGGAGGAGGGACGGCGGGTGGTGTTGTAGGGCCGCTGAAGAGACCGCAGGCACGCTGCCATCCCTTCTCCCCTTGTGGGAGAAGGTGGCGCGGAGCGCCGGATGAGGGGTCTCTCTCCGCGAGTTCGAACGTAAGAGATTTGCTTGCGGAGATAACCCCTCACCCGCCTCGCCGCTACGCGGCGAGCCACCCTCTCCCACAAGGGGAGAGGGGAAGAGACCGTCCGCATCACCTCACGCCCCGTAGGTCGAACCCTTCGGCAGCGGAAACACCGGGTCCTGCGTGCGGATGTTCGTCGGCCACACCACCGAGATGCGCTCGCCGGCGTTCTGCATCACCACCGGCGTCGAGCGTTCGTTCTGGCCGGACAGCGGCGTGCCCGGCGGGAAGAATTTGACGCCGTAGCCCTGGATGGTGCCGCCGGCGGGAATGTCGACGTCGAGCGCGGCCTTGCGGATGGCCTCGGGATCGAAGCTGCCGTATTTCTCCTTGGCGACCGGCAGCACGTTGTTGAGCAGCACCCAGGTCTGGTTGAAGCCCATCGAGCAATGCGGCGGCACTTCGGTTGCACCGGTCTTGGCCTTGTAGCGCGTGACCATGGCGTTGGTCAGATCGCCGATGCCCGGCGCGAGCTTTGCGGGATCGAGCAATTGCGCGGGGACCGGATCGATGTTGCAGAAATTGTCGATGTCGGCGCCGAAGGTGGCGCGCAGCTTGTCGAGCTGGCTGTAGCCGGCGCCGGCGCCGAACAGCATCTTGAAGCGCAATCCGCTCTCGCGCGCCTGGCGCAGGAACAGGGTGATGTCGGGGTTGTAACCGGCATGCGAGATCACGTCGGCCTTGGCGCGCTTGATTTTCGTAACGAGCACCGAGAGGTCGGGCGCCGAGGCGGAGTAGCCCTCGCGCAGCACCACCTGGATGCCGGCCTGCTTGGCGTAGGCCTCGTCGGCCGCCGCGACGCCGACGCCATACGGGCCGTCCTCGTGGATCAGCGCGACCTTGACGTCCTTCGGATCCATACCGAGCTTGCCTTGCGCATGCTCGGCGAGGAAGCTCGCGAAGGCCTGGCCATACTGGTCGGAATGGATCTGCGCGCGAAACACGTATTGCAGATTCTTGTCCTTGAACACGGCGGTCGAGACCGCGGTCGTGATCCAGAGGATCTTCTTCTGCTGCTCGACCTTGGCCGCGAGCGGCACCGCATGCGAGCTCGCATAGACGCCGTTGATGATGTCGATCTTCTCCTGACTGATCAGGCGTTCGGCCTCGTTGATCGCAACGTCGGGTTTGCTCTGGGAATCCGCGGCGACCGGAGCAATCTTGGTCTTGCCGCCGACACCGCCTTTTTCGTTGACGAGATCGATCGCGATCTGCGCGCCGATTGACGAGGCGACCGAGCCGCCCGCCGCGAACGGGCCGGTGAGGTCGTAGATCAGGCCGATGCGCAAATTCTCGGCTTGCGCCTGGGCCCGGGTCCAATCGAGGCTGAGTGCGGCGGCGGCAGCCGCCGAGCTCTTCAGCAACTGCCTGCGTGAAGTCGGCATCCTATCCTCCCTCAAAACCCGTCTGTTGATTGGTCTTGTTATTTTTTTACGAATTATGGGGAGCGGGACGATGGAAAGTCAACATGGCGAAAGGTCGATAGGCGGGTCATGGCGCAGAACGCAACTGCGAAGACGGACTGCATCGAGCGGTCTGCCCGATCTCAGTTCGTGTCGGAGCGCATGGCCTCGAATACCGCAAAGCCTGCACCGTCGAGCAACGGCACCACCCTCGCCAATCGGAATCCGGCCTGCTCCAGCAGGGATCGATATTCGGCGTCGGTGCGCTCCATGCCGGAGACATTGACCAGCATCTCCATGTCGATATGGAGTACGCGCATGGCGTCGCGATGATCTGGCTCGATCCGTCGTTCGATCAGCAGAACCCGAGCATGTCCTGGCATTGCCACGCGAACATTTCGCAGGATCGCCAGCGATTGATCGTCGTCCCAATCATGGATGATCTGCTTCAGGATGTAGGCGTCTGCGTCTGCCGGAATGGTTTCGAAGAAGCTCCCGCCGATGATCTCACATCGGTTCCTGCCTCCAATCGCCTCCAGAGAAGCACCGGCTACGACATCGGGAAGGTCGAACAGCACGCCTTGCATGGTCGGGTGATCGGCCAGAATCGTTGTGAGCGTGAAACCATGTCCGCCGCCTATATCGACGATGCGGCCTATCCCGTGAAAATCGTAGTGCTTGAGAAGTGCATTGGCCAACCGGGCGGAGCTGGTTGTCATCGTCGCGTTGAAAATCGCGGAGAGCTCGGCGTCCTCGCGCAAATAGTCGAAGACCCCGGTCCCGTGTGCGTGATCGAAGGCGTGCTGGCCGGTCTGTACAGAGTGCAGAAGATGGCTCCAGGATTGCCAGTGCGATTCGCTGAGCCATAGCCGCACCACCGGACAGATCGAAGCTGGGATATCGGCGCGGAGGGTAGACCCAAGCGGTGTCAGCGCAAACTGCTTCGGAGACGTCTCGTCGAGCAGGCCGGCACCGGCCAGGAAGCGAAGCAGCCGGTAAAGGGTCGGAGCATGGCTTCCGGTCGTTGTCGCGAGATCGTCGCAATGGCGCGGGCCTGCCGCCAGGTGATCCGGAATGCCAAGCTCGACGGCAACGCGCAGGGCCTGCGAAATGCGGTACCCACCGATCAGCCTGAATATCTGGGCGAAATCTTGAGGTGCCGGGGATTGTCCGGGAGAGATGCCTGCGTCCATCTGAGATGCTCCGCTTCATCACCGGCGGGGTAGATGGCGGAGGTGGCGGCAAAACGTCAACGTGACCCAAGGTCGCTACGGGCCGGCCGCGGCGCAGCATGCTTCCTGAAGGGCAAGGAAAAGCCCACCGCTCGCGAATGAGCGGTGGGCCTGATGCCGGGACGAGCCGGTTACTGCGACAGCTTCACGAAGGCCGGAAACTTCAGCTTTCCTTCCGCGATCTTCTCGGGCCAGACCACGACCTGCTTGCTGTCCTGCCACTGGAAGACGAGACCGGACACGGTCGTGGGACCGGACTTGATGCCGTGGGTGAACTCGTCGTCCTTGCCGTAGAACTGGATGCGGCCGATCGTGCCCTCGTAGTCGGTCTTCTCCAGTTCAGCGACCATCTTGTCGGGATCGGTCGAGCCAGCGCGCTTGATCGCGTCGGTGATGAAGTAGACCTCGTCATAGGCGGTGTAGCCGGTATAGGCCGGCGGCGTGCCGAACTTGGCCTTGAACGCGGCCGCGAACGGCTTCGTCTTGGCGGTCACGGCGACGTCGGGCGTCGCCACTGCCAGCGACGGCACGCCGTCGGCGGCGCCATTGGTGTCCTTCCAGAAGGTCGGACTCAGCGCCTGCGCGCTGATGCCGAACATCGGGATCGGCACCTGCTGGTTCTTCCACTGCACCGTCGGCTGCACGCCGACATGCGAGATGCCGGTGACGATCACGTCAGGCTTCTTGCCCTCGATGTTGTTGAAGATCGGCGTGAAGTCGGTGGTATCGGGCGAGAAGCGCACATGCTCGACGACCTTCAGGCCCGCCTTGGGCAGGCAGGCCTCGTAGCCGACGTCGAGCGGCTTGGTCCAGGCAGCGTCCTCGCTCATGATCGCAACCGTCTTGAACTTGAGCTTGTCGACCAGGAGATCCTTGGCGGCGTCGCAGACGAGCTGGGCCTGGGCCGCCGAGGTCAGATAGCCGTGGAAAGTGTACTTGTTCTTCTCGTAGTCGTTGTGGATCGCCTTGGTGATCTCGTTCGAGGCGGCGCCCGGCGTGATCAGCGGCATCTTCAGCCGCGCCGCCCAGGGCTCGAGCGCGAGAACGACTTCGGAGATATAGCTCGCGATCACGGCGGAGACCTTGTCCTCGCTCACCGCGCGCTGGAAGGCGCGCACCGAGTCGGCCGACGAGCTCTTGTTGTCATAGGTGACGATCTCGACCTTGCGGCCGAGAATGCCGCCCTTGGCGTTGATCTCGTCGGCAGCGATCTGCGCGCCGCCCGGGGTCGCAGCGCCCGCGATCGACTGCACTTCGGCGATGACGCCGATCTTGATCGGATCGTTCGACTGCGCATAGGCGGGTGCGGCAAGGCACAGCGCCAGTGCGGAGGTGAGGAGGCTGCTGCCGAGGATTGAAGGTCGCATGGTCGTTTCCCTTTCTATGTTTTTATTGATGTTGACGGACTTAAAGAAAATCGGCGCCGGCTTCGCTCGCGAAGCGGCCGGGATCGCCCTCCCAGACGATGCGGGCGTGCTCCAGCACATAGACGCGGTCGGCATGCGGCAGCGCGAAGGTGACGTTCTGCTCGCCGAGCAGCACCGTGATCGCGGTGGTCTGCCGCAGCTTCGTCAGCGCCTTGGACAATTGCTCGAGAATGACGGGAGCGAGGCCCAGCGTCGGCTCGTCCAGGATCAGGATCTGCGGCTGCATCATCAACGCGCGGCCGATCGCTAGCATCTGCTGCTCGCCGCCGGAGAGCGTTTGTGCCATCTGGCCCTGGCGCTCCTTCAGGATCGGGAACAGCTCGAACAGCCAGGCGAGCTGCGCGGCGCGCTTGTCGTCGGAGAGATGCTGGCCGCCGAGATCGAGGTTTTCGCGCACGCTCATCTCGCCGAACAGCTCGCGCGATTCCGGGCATTGCACGAGGCCACTGCGCGCGATCTTCGCGGGGCTCGTGCCACGCAGTCTGTCGCCACCGCGCACGATCTCGCCGCTATAGGGCAGGAAGCCGGAGATGGTGTTGAACAGCGTGGTCTTGCCGGCGCCGTTGAGGCCGACGACGGAGACGAACTCGCCCTCGTGGACGTGGATCGAGACGTTCTCCAGCGCCTGCGCCTTGCCGTAGAACACGCTGACATTCTCGACCTGGAGCAGCGGCACCTTGTCCTTGAAGCTGGTCTCGGGCCGCGCATGGGTCTCGATGGCGCCGCCGAGATAGACCCGGCGCACCGTCTCGTTCTTCATGACCTCGTCGGCCTTGCCGGTGACGATTTCCTCGCCGAGATACATCGCGAGCACGCGGTCGACCAGCGCGGCGACGCTCTTGACGTTGTGGTCGACCAGCATCACGGCGCGGCCCTCGTCGCGAAAGCTGCGGATCAGGTCGGAGAAGACGTCGACCTCCGCCCGCGTCAGCCCGGCAAAGGGCTCGTCCACCAGCACGACCTTTGGGTCACGCGCGATCGCTTTCGCAAGCTCCAGCCGGCGCAGATCGGCGAAGGGCAGCGTCGGCGGTCGGCGGTTCATGACGTTGCCGAGCCCGACGCGGTCGGCGATCCATTTGGCGCGCTCGACCAGCGCCTTGTCCGGGAACAGCATGAACAGGCTGTCCGGCAGCAGCGCGACCATGATGTTCTCCAGCACCGTCTGCCGGTTCAGTGGCCGCGAGTGCTGGAACACCATGCCAAAACCTTTGCGCGCGATCTTGTGCGCGGGCAGGCCGGCGACGTTCTCGCCCTCGAAGATGACTTCACCCGATGTCGGGCGCTCGATGCCCATCACGCTCTTCATCGCGGTCGACTTGCCGGAGCCGTTCGGCCCGATCAGGCCGAAGATCTCGCCGGCGTTGACCTCGAAGCCGAGGTTCTTCACCGCCGTCAATCCACCAAACCGTTTTGTCAAGCCGCGGACGTCGAGCACGGGCCGGTTTGCGATCATATCCATCACGAGCGCGCCTCACGCGAGAGGGCCGCTCCGAGGAAGCCGCCGGGGAAGAATAGCACGACGAGCAGCGCGACCGCCGAGACGATGAAGGTCGCGAGCTCGCCGGTGGGACGCAGGAATTCACCGGCGACGATCAGGAAGATCGCACCGAGCGCGGCGCCAAGCACGGTGCGCCGGCCGCCGAGCACGGCCGAGACGATCACGTTCACACCAACCGCGACGTCGACGACGGTACCGACCGAGGCGGTACCGAAATAGAACACCAGCAGCGCTCCGGATAAACCAGAGAAGAACGCGCTGACGATGAAGGCGGCGAGCTTGTGCTTGACGATGTTGAAGCCGAGCGCGCCGGCCTGCACCGGATCCTGGCCGCTGGCCTGGAGCACGAGGCCAATCGGCGATTGCGACAGGCCGTAGAGGATCGCTGCCGAGATCGTCATGAAGCCGAGTGCGATCCAGTAATTGGCGCCGGCGTTGATGGTGATGACGTCGGGGATGGTCAGGCCGATCTCGCCGCCGGTGAGATCGGCAAACACCACGATGAAATTCTGCAACATCAACACCGCGACCAGCGTGGTCAGGCCGAAATACGGCCCGCGCACGCGCAAAGCCGGCAGCGCCAGCACGAGGCCCGCGATGACGGACGCGAGCGCCCCCAGCACGATGCAGAGATAGACCGACCAGCCGAACTGGGCATTCAAAATGCCGGCGGTGTAGGCGCCGACGCCGATCAGGAAGGTGGGTCCGAAATTGACCTCGCCCGCGAAACCGAACAGCAGGTCCCAGGCCATCGCGAACACGCCGAAATAGAACGCGACGGTGAGCAGGCCGAGCACGTAGCCGGAGACGTAGAGCGGCAGCGTCGCCGCGATGATGACGAGCGCGACCGAGATGAAGAACAGGCGGGAGGTGAAGAAGGTGGACATCTCAGCGCCTCCCCAGAAGGCCCTGGGGCCGGATATACATCACGAACACGAGCAGCAGCAGCGCCGGAATGGTGCGGTAGGCCGGCGAGACCAGGTAGGCCGTCAGCGTCTCGAGATAGCCGACCACGAAGGCCGCGATCAGCGAGCCGGAGACGCTGCCGAGACCGCCGAGCACCACGATCGAGAACGCGCTCGCCGTCAGCGGTCCGACGCTGTAGGAGCTGACGCCCAGAAACATGCCGAGCAGCACGCCGGCGATGCCGGCGAGGATCCCGTAGATCCCCCACACCACGATGTAGATGTTGGTGAGCTCGAGCCCGAGCAGGGTGACGCCGCGCGGGTTCATCGACGCCGCCAGCACCGCCTTGCCGGTGCGGGTGCGATTCACGAGCAGCCACAGCAGCGCGATGACGAGGCAGCACACGATCGCCGTAAAGATCTCGTTCTTCGGCGTGCGGACGCCGAGGATCTCGACCACGCCCTCGACGATCGGCAGAACGGTCTTGGCGTTGTTGGTAAAGAAATAGGCGATCAGCTCCTGGATCATGATGCCCCAGAGCAGCGTTCCCGTGAGGACGAAGATCTCCTTCTCCTCATTGGGGATGCGCCGGGAGTCCTGAATGGGCTTCACCACCGCGAAATAGGTCGCAAAGGCGGTGAGGAGGGCGACGGCGACCCCGATCAGCGCACCGGCATAAGTGCCGACGTTGAGGATGCTGGCGGCGGCCCAGGCCGCCACCGCTGCGGCCACCATGATGGCACCGTGGGAGAGGTTGAGCACGCCGGAGACGCCGAAGATCAGGGTGAAGCCGGTGGCACCGAGAGCGTAGAGAGCGCTGATGGCAAAGCCATCGATCAATATCTGGAAAGCTCGCATCTATGATTGGCCGGGTGGCAGCCGAGCTGCCGCTTTGAGGGAAGGTGCTGCGGAGAGCCGCATGTGGAAGCTCCCGGGAGGTGGTCCCGGGAGCATTTCCTGCTAGTTGCTGAGCTTGATGAAGCTCGGGAACTTGACGTCGACCTTGGCGACGTCCTTGGGCCAGACCGAGCTCTGCTTGCCGTCCTGCCATTGCAGCATCAGCCCGGTGATCAGGCCCTTGCCATATTTGATCGAGTGGGTGAACGGATCGTCCTTGCCGTAGAACTGGACGCGGCCGATCGTGCCTTCCCAGTCGGTCTTCTCGAGCGCGGCGACGAGCTTGTCGGCGTCACTCGAGCCGGCGCGCTTCACCGCGTCGGCGATGTAATAGACCTCGTCATACGCGGTGTAGCCGGCATAGGAGGGATAATTGCCGAACTTCTTCTTGAAGTTCTCCGCGAACGGCACCGATTTCGGCGTCACCGCGACGCCGGGCCCGGAGACGCCCTGATAGAGCACGCCTTCGGCCGCCTGGTTGGTGTCCTTGCCGAAGGTCTCGTTGGTTGCCTGCGAGGAGATGCCGAACATCGGGATCGGCACCTGCTGGTTCTTCCACTGCACCGTCGGCTGCACGCCCACATGGGAGATGCCGGTGATGATCACATCGGGCTTGGAGCCCTCGATCTTGTTGAAGATCGGCGTGAAGTCGGTGGTATCGGGCGAGAAGCGGATGTGGTCGAGGACCTTCAGCCCGATCTTGGGCAGGCATTCCTCGTAGCCGACGTCGAGCGGCTTGGTCCAGGCGGCGTCCTCGCTCATGATGACCGCGGTCTTCATGTGCATCCTGTCGACGAGCAGGTCCTTGGCGCCGTCGCAGACCGAGAGCGCCAGCGCGGCCGAGGTCAGATAGCCGTGGAAGGTGTACTTGTTCTTCTCGTAATCGGCGTGGACGCTCTTGCTGATCTCGTTGGAGGCGGCGCCCGGCGTGACGAACGGCGTCTTCAGGCGAGAGGCCCAGGGCTCCAGCGCCAGCACGACCTCGCTGATATAGCTGGCGATGACCGCGTTGACCTTGTCCTCGTTCACCGCGCGCTGGAACGCACGCACTGAATCGGCCGACGAGGAGTGATTGTCGTAAGAGATGATCTCGATCTTGCGGCCGTCGACGCCGCCATTGGCGTTGATCTCGTCGGCGGCAAGCTGCGCCGCTTGTGGAATGGAGGCGCCGGCGATCGCCTGCGCTTCCGCGATCACGCCGATCCTGAGGGGATCGGCTGCAAGTGCCGCGCCTGACGTTGCCATCATCGCGCCTGTCGCGGCCGCACCGAGCGCTATTCGCAATGCAACAGAGAGTCGTTTTTTCATGTTGTTCTCTCCCTTTGAACAGGCCTCTTGTGAGCCATTATGTCGCAACTATAACGGCGACGGCATTCTCGGCAAGTGAAACCGCGTTCAGGATTGGGAGACACGGACTAAAGTCTAGCGCTGCGCAAATTGCGGGCAGGATAGGTGCGAGACATTCATGACGCGCGCAGGCATGCAGATTCTGTCGGTGGGCATGCGTGAGCGTCGAAGCCTTGGAGCGTGCAGTAGCCTACAAGACGAGAACCGATGCCGGTTCAGCGCGCTTGCAGCAGTGATGGATCGAGCGGCCTCAATCGGGCCGGATCGAATGGCGACAAGTCTACGCGCGTCGCATCCTTGGCGATCAGCTGCGCCAGCGCTTCGCCGGTGGCGGGCGCATTGAGGATGCCCCAGACATTGTGCCCGGTCGCAACATAGAGGCCTTCGCTCTGCGGCACCTTGCCGATCAACGGCAGGCCGTCCTCAGTCACCGGTCGGAAGCAGGCCTGCTGCGAGATGATCTTCTCGGGACGAAACAATGGCGACAGCCGTTCACACATGATTTGCAGGCGCGCGATCGCGTCCTGGTCTGGCGTCACGGCTGCCGGATCGAGCGGCAGCGGCGCGATGTCAGAGAGTGCGGTGATATGCGTGCTGCCATCGGCGCGTGGAAAGACCTCGATCGAGACGGCGCTGCCGTCCTCGTCGTACTCCAGGAACAACGCATCGGCCGGCACGTTGGGGCCGATGTCGTATACGATGCTCGGGCTGCGCTGGCCATAGACAGCGGGCAGGCGCATCCATTGCGCGGCGAGCAATGACCATGGCCCCATCGCGATCACGACAGCGTCCGCTTCAACCAGGCTGCCTTCGACCTCGACACCCTTCGCGGTCGTGCCATTCGCGTCGCGCACGATGCCCGTGATGCGGCCAATGCGAAGCTCGGCGCCTTGCGCGACTGCCGCGTTCATCACGGCCGACGTAAATTTGCGGGGATGAACGATCGCAGTCGTCTCAGTCGTACCGATGCGCTGCGCGATGACGACGCCGTTGGCGAGCCAGCCGAGCGCGGATGGTGCATTCCGGCGCGGATCGCCGTCGGAAGCAACAAAGCCGCTATAGGCGGTCATCGGGCGATAGCCCCAATCGCCCGCGATCTCCTGCGCCAGCTGCGCATGAAGCGCAAAACTCCGCCGCGCGAGTGCGTCGAGCGGCGAGCCGGCGCACCAGTCACGCGCCAGAAAGCCGCCGGCCTTGCCGGAGGCGGCGGCCGCGACCTCGGTCCGTTCGACCACGATGACCTCGATGCCGCGGCGACGCAGGAAATAAGCGGTGCAGGCCCCGATCACGCCGCCGCCGCAGATCACAACGCGCATGGCTTGTTCCTTGGATAGTGCTGCGCTGATGTGCGCAACATCGCCTGTTCGGCACGATCATTCAGGCCAAGATTGCCGCTTCGCCGCTAGAGGTGCAATTCTGTCGTATATCGAATGTCGTCACTCAACGATCATGCGAGCGTCATAAAGAATCACAAAAGCGTCATGCCGCAAGCCGCCAATGGAGCAGGCGCTGGGGCGGACACTCTACGGGGAGGGTAAACCATGGCGCTCAGGTTCCGCAGCATCGACGGCTCCAACAACAATCGTGCGGATCCCACCTTGAACCAGGCCGACACCGACTTTGCTCGGCTGGGGCCGGCAAATTTCGTCGATGGGGTCAATGAAATGACGCCAGGTCCGAATCCGCGCGAGATCAGCAACATTGTCGTGGCGCAGACGGATATTGGCGATGGCGAGGAAGGCCCGCATCTGGTGGATGACGCCGGCGTCGCGCTGTCAGGCATGATGTATGCGTGGGGCCAGTTCATCGATCACGATCTGGATCTGCAGAAGGAGGGCACAGGCACGGATGATATCTCGATCAAGGTTCCGGCTGATGATGAGTTTCTGCCGCCCGGCAGCATGATCCCGTTGACGCGGGTGGCGATCGATCCTGCGACGGGGGTCACCGGGCATCCGGCAGCCGCGATCAATACGGTGACGGGTTGGCTGGACGGCTCGCAGATCTACGGTTCCGACGCGGCCACCGCAGCGAGCCTGCGAACGGCCGACGGCTGAAGGTGTCGGCGGGAGACAATCTCCCGATCGTCGAGACCGAGCACGGCAACGTCTTTGCGGCCGGTGATGTACGGGCGCAGGAGAATCCCGACCTGACCGCCTTGCAAGTCTTGTTTGTGCGCGAGCACAATTACCAGGTCGATCGACTGCACGAGGACCATCCGAACTGGAGCGGCGACAAGCTATACGAGACGGCCAAGGCCATCACCACGGCCGAGATGGTCAACATCACCTACAACGAGTTCCTGCCGCATCTGTTGGGCGAGGACGCCATCAAGCCGTACCAAGGCTATGACCGCACGGCGGACGCGCGGATCACCGAAGAGTTTGCCGGTGCGGCCTTTCGCTTCGGTCACTCCATCGTCTCCGACGAGATCAGTGCGACCAGCAATCTGGGTGCCTTTACGTCGGAGCAGACGCTGGCGCAATCGTTCTTCGAAGACACGGCGACTTTCAAGGCGACTGGTGCGGATGGCCTGCTGCGGCATCTGTCGGGGGACCTGGCCAACCCGCTGGACGCTCACATTGTCGATGGCTTGCGAAACCTCCTGTTCGACCCTCCGGACGGCATGGATCTGGCAGCGATCAATATCCAACGCGGCCATGATCTTGGGCTGGGTACACTGAACCAAACCCGGGAGGCGCTGGGGCTAGCGCCTTACACCAGCTTCGATCAGTTCAGCTCTGATCCGGCGACGGCAGCAGCGTTCGAGAAAGCCTATGGTTCGATCGATGCCGTCGATTTGTGGGCCGGTGGATTGGCTGAGGATCATGCGCCAGGAGCCGTCATCGGGCCCACCTTCGGCATAATCATCGCCGACCAGTTCACCGCTTTGCGCGACGGCGATCGCTACTACTTCGAGAACCAGGGTTTCGATAAGCAGACCCTGAATGAGATAAAGAACACCACGCTGTCGGACCTCATTCTGCGCGACACCGATACCACTGCGATGCAGAGCGATGCCTTCGTCGCCACCGAGCGGCACAGCGGCACGCTGGGCGGCGTAGACCCGACCGGAGAAAAGGCTGCAGCAGGCATGGCGCAGCTTGTGGTCGGATCTCCCGGCAGGGATACCCTGACCGGCGGAGATCTGGATGACACGCTGGTCGCCGCGGCCGGCCGCATGACCATGACCGGAGGTGCCGGTGCCGACACATTCGAATTCGACCTTGGTGTTCTCGCAGGTAAGCACAACACCGCGGTCATCACCGACTTCGATCCCAAACAGGACAAACTGCAATTTTCGAACGACGTTCACGTCACGAAATCATCTGACCATCATGGTGGAACCCTGTTGCAGGTCGGCTCCGAGACCATCGACCTGCTGGGCGTAAAGCCGTATGAGATGCATCATCACGAATGGGGATAATGCTGGGTCGCTTCAAACGAGCGATACAGCATCATTCGGCGCCGGCGAGGCACGCCGGCGCCGTGTCGTGATCCTGTTCGTCCCGCGTCAGCCTGGGCCGGCGCCTTGCGTCGCCGTGTACACGGCGTAGAGCGACTGGCTCGCGGCCATGAACAGGCGGTTGCGCTTGGGGCCGCCGAAGCAGACATTGCCGCACACTTCCGGCAGGCGGATGCGACCGAGCAGCTTGCCCGCCGGCGACCACACCGTCACACCGCTATAGCCGACGGCGCGCCCGGCGTTGCTGGAGGACCAGACATTGCCGTTGACGTCGCAGCGCAGGCCGTCGGGCCCGCACTTCACCCCGTCGATCACGCAGTCGCTGAACTTCTTTCCATTGGAGAGCTTGTTGTCGGCGCCGACGTCGAACACGAAGATCTCGCCCTTGCCGCCGGGCCCGGTGTCGCCCGGTCCCTTGCCGGTCGAGGCGACGTAGAGCTTCTTGTAGTCCGGTGAGAAG
This sequence comes from Bradyrhizobium sp. 61, assembly GCF_023073075.1. Classification (NCBI taxonomy): domain Bacteria; kingdom Pseudomonadati; phylum Pseudomonadota; class Alphaproteobacteria; order Hyphomicrobiales; family Nitrobacteraceae; genus Bradyrhizobium; species Bradyrhizobium sp. 61. The sequence goes on from NZ_JADPIU010000105.1 coordinate 69,045, forward strand.
CACAGGCCGTTGGGATCGGGCACCTGCTCCTCGGTGACGACGAGGTCGATGCGGCCACTTGGATCGATGCGATAGCAGTTGGTGGGCAGCTCGCGCTTGCCCGGCACGAAGCCGGCCGGCTGTCCGATCCGCGGATTGAGCTTGCCGCCTGCATTGCTCGGGCCGCCCGCCACGTCGGGCTCGCCTTCATAGAGCTGGCCGCCATAGGGCGGGTCGGTGAACCAGTAGCTGCCGTCGGGATGCGCGGCGATGTCGTTCGGCGAGTTCAGGCGTTTGCCCTGGTACGAATCCGCGAGCACGGTGGCGGTACCGTCATGCTCGTAGCGCGTCACCCGCCGGGTCAGATGTTCGCAGGAAAGCTGCCGGCCCTGGAAGTCGAACGAATTGCCGTTGGAATTGTTGGAGGGCGCGCGGAACACGCTGACGCGGCCGTCGTCCTCGGTCCAGCGCATCTGCCGGTTGTTGGGGATGTCGCTCCAGAGGAGATAACGGCCCTGCGCGCTCCAGGCCGGGCCCTCGGCCCACAACAAGCCGGTGTAGAGGCGCTTGATCGCGGTGTTGGGCTGCGCCAGATCGTCGAAGGACGGATCGACGGTGATGATGTCGGGGTCCGAGAAATAAGTCGTCGGCGCGCCGTTGGGACCGAAATCGCGCGGCGGGGTGGTGATCGTCGTTGGCGGTGCGGCAGGTCCGGTCTGGGCCAGCGCGGGGCCGGCTACGGTCGCCGCAGCGCCGAGTGCAAGTCCCCGCACGAGTGTTCGTCGTGAAAGCGCAGCATCCTGGTCACGCTGCTCTGGGCGTTTCATCGCGTCCTCCCGGTTATGTTCGGCTGGCCGGTTGATCCGGCCGAGCGGGCGAAGGTTAGTCCGGTCCGCGGCCGGTTGCGAGGGGCAGGTACGCATCCTCCGCGCGATGGCAGGCTTGCGAAGGCTGGAACGCGGCGGCATTGCGGCGAGGCGAGGGCAGGAGCGGCAATTCGTCCCGGTCTCGTCGTTCGGGGCCTGTCGTCGGGCTTTGTGCGGTTAACCGGTGCGGTTTTTGGGACGTGTCAAGCCTTGACCTCACGCGCGATGATGGCAGAACGTTTCCGGGGTATCAGCCGGAGTTCATTGTGTTAGCCGTTGTTGCACTGGTCATTGCGCTCGCCATCGCGTTCGCCGCCGGCTATTTCACCCGCGATTTCGCCTCCCGCAAACGACGCGCGGAGGCGCGCCGCTGGCGCGAATATACCGAGCCGGGCTGGCTCCGCGCCGCCGCACCCGCCAACACCAACGAGGCCGCCCCCGTCGCCACCGGCGAGCTCGGCCAGATGCTGGACCGTTGGGAAAGCCGGGCGCGCGCCCGCCGCGCGGGATAGCCTGACCGCAACGCGGGTGAGCGGAGCGACATCCGGGCGACCTTCCCGCATTTCGCTCCGGTCTCGCGAGTCCCTCGCACCACCCGGCGACACCGTCGTATTTTCAGCTTACGTAATTCGGATCTACCGCACGATCCGTGCGATGACGGACCGGTCGTCGCGCCGCACATTGCAGATATGGCGGCAGGTCAGTCCTCCTGACCATCTTTTGGCGTTGCAGTTGCGTCCATTTCTCGTTTAGAAACGGCCCTATCGAGCCACCCGGCAACCAACCGTCAACGGTTTTGACCGAGGATTTGAGGGCTCAAAAGGGTCTGGCAATGCTGATTCGCGGCCAAATCGATGGGATTTCGGGGGAGGTGGCTCTGGCCGCCGCCACGATCCCGGCCGCGCTGCTGCCCACCCTCCTGATTGGCGGCCTTCTTCTTACTTGCCCCTGAGGGCCGGCTGGGCGCCATGCGCCTGGGCGCTCAGGGGTTGGTCGAGATCACCGGACACCTCAAGCGCCCAGCAGACTGACGGCGCAAAAGCTCAAAAGGAATTTTGCAATGGCCCCCGTGAACAAGTCCGACAAGGACCGCGTCATCATTTTCGACACCACGCTGCGCGACGGCGAGCAGTGCCCCGGCGCCACCATGACGTTCGAGGAGAAGATCGAGATCGCCGAGATGCTCGACGACATGGGCGTCGACGTCATCGAGGCCGGTTTCCCGATCACCTCCGAAGGCGACTTCCAGGCCGTCAGCGAGATCGCCCGCCGCTCCAAGAACTCGGTGATCGCCGGCCTGTCGCGTGCCAACCCTAAGGACATCGACCGCTGCGCCGAAGCGGTGAAATTCGCCAGGCGCGGCCGCGTCCACACCGTGATCGCGACCTCGCCGCTGCACATGCGCGTCAAGCTGAACATGACGCCGGAGCAGGTGATGGAGCTCTCGATCGCCAACGTGACCCGCGCCCGCAACCAGATCGACGACGTCGAATGGTCGGCCGAGGACGCCACCCGCAGCGAGATGGACTATCTCTGCCGCATCGTCGAGGCCGTGATCAAGGCCGGCGCGACCACCGTCAATATCCCCGATACCGTCGGCTACACCACGCCCGAGGAATATGCCCGTTTCATGCGCACGCTGATCGAGCGCGTGCCGAACTCCGACAAGGCGGTATTCTCGGTTCATTGCCATAACGACCTCGGGATGGCCGTGGCGAATTCGCTGGCCGGCATTGCCGGCGGCGCGCGGCAGATCGAGTGCACCGTCAACGGCATCGGCGAGCGGGCTGGCAACGCTTCCCTCGAGGAAGTCGTGATGGCCATCAACGTCCGCAACGACGTGTTTCCGTGGTGGAACAAGATCGACACCACGCAGCTGACGCGCGCCTCGAAGGTCGTGTCGGCCGCAACCTCGTTCCCGGTCCAGTACAACAAGGCGATCGTCGGCCGCAACGCCTTCGCCCATGAGAGCGGCATCCATCAGGATGGCGTGCTGAAGGACGCCTCGACCTACGAGATCATGCGGCCCGAGATGGTCGGGTTGAAGCAGTCGTCGCTGGTGCTCGGCAAGCATTCCGGCCGCCACGCCTTCGTGCACAAGCTGGAGGAGATGGGCTACAAGCTCGGCGCCAACCAGCTGGAGGATGCGTTCACGCGGATGAAGGCACTGGCCGACCGCAAGAAGGACATCTACGACGAGGACATCGAGGCGCTGGTCGACGAGGAGATGGCGGCGTCGCACGACCGCATCAAGCTGACCTCGTTGACCGTGATCGCCGGCACCCATGGCCCGCAGCGCGCGACCATGAAGCTCGACGTCGACGGCCAGATCAGGATCGAGGAAGCCGAAGGAAACGGGCCGGTCGACGCGGTCTTCAACTGCATCAAGGCGCTGGTGCCGCATGAGGCGAAGCTCGAGCTGTATCAGGTCCATGCGGTGACCGAAGGCACCGACGCGCAAGCCGAAGTCTCGGTGCGACTGTCGCATGAGGGACGTGCGATGACGGCGCGCGCGGCGGATCCTGATACGCTGGTGGCCTCGGCAAAGGCCTATCTCGGCGCGCTGAACAAGATCGTCATGAAGCGCCAGCGCGATACGGTGACCACGGCCGCGGCAAGCTGACGCTTCATCCTCTCCAATTCATCGGCAAACGCGGCGCCCTCGGCGCCGCGTTTTTCGTTTGGCACACGATCCCGTTATGCGGGGGTGCATCGCAATAAATATGTTATTAACATGTCATGTTAACATTCCATTAACCGGCAGCGTCGCGCGCCCTTGCTGCTGGAGAATTTGGAATGCCCCTTTCCGCTGGTTCGATCGCCTTCACCGGTTTCAACGGTGACGGCAACGATAATTTGTCCTTTGTCGCCCTGACCGACATCCCGCAGGGCACTGTCATCAATTTCACCGACAGCAACTGGAACGGCTCCGCCTTCGCAACCGGCAGCAACGCCGAAAGCACGATCGCCTGGACCGCGACCGGCGCGATTCCCGCCGGCACCGTCATCGACATCAACAACATCGGCAAGGGCACGTTCGGCACCAGCGCCGGCTCGGCCACCTTCACCAACGCCAACAATACCGGCCTGTCCAACGACAGCGAGGTCGTCTACGCCTATGTCGGCACCTCGACGGCGCCGACCTTCCTCGCCGCGATCTCCAATGTCGGCTATGCGACCTCAGACGGCACGCTGACCGGCACCGGCCTCGTTGCCGGCCAGACCGCGGTCAGCTTCACCGGCGGCCTCGACATCGTCGGCTATAACGGACCGCGCTCGGGCTTCGCCAGCTTCGCCGACTACCTCGCCGCGATCGGCAACACCGCCAACTGGGCCACCCAGAACGGCAGCGGCGACCAGAGCACCGACGGCACCACGCCCGACGCGCCGTTCCCGACCACCGCCTTCACCGTGGCCGCGCCCGCCACGCAGACGATCTCGTTCTCGTCGCCGAGCGTGTCGGTTGCCGAGGGGCAGAGCGGCACCAAGACCATGACTTTCACCATTGCGCGCACCGGCGGCACCACCGGCGTGCTCAGCTTCTCCGGCAGCTTCGCCGCTGGCACCACCGATGCGGCCGATTTCGGCGGCACGCTGCCGGCCTCGACCTTCAGCGGCAGCTTCGCCGACGGTGCGTCCTCGGCGACAATCACCATCACGATCTCTGGCGACACCACCGCAGAGCCCGACGAGAGTTTTGCGCTCACGCTCACCAGCGCCAGCAATCCGGGCGCGGCGGTTACGATCGGCACCGCGACGGCGACCGGCACCATCGCCAATGACGACGGCACCCTGGTCTCCGGCAACTCGTCGAACCCGATCACGCTGGCGAACAACGATCATCTGACCGTCCTCGCCAGTGCGACCCTGTCGGGCTCGACCCCGGTCACCTGGATCGGCGGCAGCACCTCGCCCGGCGCGGTGGTCGACAATTCCGGCACCATCACCGGCACCAGCCGCGCGATCGCCACCAGCGGTTCGACCAGCGGCAGCCTCACCATCAACAACAAGGCCGGCGCCACCATCACCGCGACCAAGGATGCGGTGAAGATCTCGAACCTGGTCTCGGGCAAGAGCGGCACCTTCACCGTCAACAACGAGGGCACGATCTCCTCGACGGGGACCGGCAGCAATGCCGGCCAGGCGCTCGATCTCGACGACATCAATTCGAGCGGCGCCAATACCGTCATCAACAACGCGGCAACCGGCGTGATCTCGGCGGCCGATGCCGACGCGATCCGGCCCGGAGCCAACGCCACCATCAACAATTATGGCCAGATCGTCAGCCATAATGCCTCGGCGGCCTCGTCCGGCAACGACGCGATCGACTTCCAGTCGGTCAACGCCGGCGGCGTGGTCAACAACTATGCCGGCGGAATCATCGACGGCGCCCGCCATGCCATCACCGGCGACCAGCCGATCACCGTCAACAACGACGGCACGATCATCGGCCGCAGCGGCTCCGGCATCAACATGGACAGCGCGGCGAACACCACGACAACAGTGACCAACCGCGGCACCATCACCGGCACGGCGGTCGGCGGTGCTGACGCCGACGGCGTCGATGTCGACGGTCTGGTCTCGATCGACAATTTCGGGACGATCGCGGCGGTCGGCCTGACCAGCGGCGCCAACGGCCTCAACGAGGCGCTCGCGATCGGCGGCGGCTTCGTCCACAACGAGGTGGGCGGCCTGATCATCAGCGATCAGCGCGCGATCACCGTGGACGACAGCAATGACGGTAGCGCCTTCGGCGTCACGACCATCATCAACGACGGCACGATCCGCGGCAACAACGGCGAGGCGATCTCGATCGTCGGCACCTTCGGCGACACCGTCACCAACACGGGCGGCATTTTCGGCAGCGTCGCCACCGACGGCGGCAACGATACGCTCACCAACAGCGGCTCCATCATCGGTGACGTCTCGATGGGCGCGGGCGACGACAGCATCAATCTCGCCACCGCTTCGATCGTCACCGGCACGATCGACGGCGGCGACGGCGTCGACACGCTGGTGCTGTCGGGAAGTGGCTCCGGTTCGCTCCTTGGCACCGTCGTCAATGTCGAGAAGCTCGACGTCAAGAGCGGCGTCTGGCGGATCAAGGATGCGTCCGGCTATTCCGACATCCAGGTCGAGAGCGGCGCGGCGGTCGTGCTGGAGGGCTCGGCCAATGGAATGGTGGTTGCCGCGGGCGCCGCGCAGCTGATGTTCGGTCTGGCCTCGAACTCCGTGATCTCGGGCAATCAGTACATCCAGATCGGCGGCTCGGCCGACGGCACGACGATCGAGGCCGGCGGCGACCAGGATATCCTTGGCGGTGGTATCGCGACCAACACCACCGTGGACGGCGGCACCCAGAACGTCTTCGGCGTCGCGATCCAGACCACGGTCGCGAATGGCGGCTTCCAGCACGTTCACAACAATGCTTTCAACACCATCGTCAATGCCGGCGGTGAGCAGAACGTCTACATCGACGGCAGTGCGACCGGATCCACCATCAATGCCGGCGGCATCCAGATCGATTGGGGCTTCACGATCATCACGACGATCAGCGGCGGCGGTCAGTACGTGTTCGGGTCGGCGAGCCTCACGACGATCAATTCGGGCCTGCAGGCCGTCGAGAGCGGCGGCACGGCGTCGGATACGACGATCCATGGCGGCGGGCAGGACGTCTATCTGGGTGGAACCGCGATCAACACCACCATGGATGGCGGCGTCCAGTCGGTCTATGGCGGCACGGTGGTCCAGACCACGATCAGCAATGGTGCCCTCCAGTATCTCCACGGCAACGCGTCGATCACGACGGTCAACGCCGGCAGCCAGCAGAGCGTCTACGCCGACGGCACGGCGACCGGCACCACGATCAATGCCGGCGGAGTCCAGGTCGATTGGGGCGCCGCCAACGCCACCATCGTCAACGGCGGCGTGCAATATGTGTATGGCAGCGCGACCGGCACGACGGTCCTGTCCGGCACGCAGTACGTGCAGGCCGGCGGCAGCGCTGACGACACCACGATCGGCTCGGGCGCGCTCGCCTTTGTCCATGCGGGCGGCACGATCGACGATGTGATCTTCGCCGGTCCCAATGCCTCGCTGGTGCTGGCCCAGGTGTCGGCCTTCACGGGAACGATCTCCGGCTGGCAGGACCATGACAGTCTCGATCTCGGCGACATCCTGTTCAGCGACGGCCTGACCTCGATGGCCTATGCGCAGAATGGCGACAACATCGGCGGCACGCTGACGGTCTCCGACGGCACCCATGTCGCGACGCTGCACTTGCTCGGTCAGTACAGCGCGGCCGACTTCGCGCTGTCCTCGGACGGGCACGGCGGCACCCTGATCACCGATCCGGCGGTCGCGCAGCAGGCCCAGCTCGCGCCGGCGCTGCACGGTTGAGGTTGCGAGAGGCGGCAACGGCGATGGCAGGGTTTCCCTGCCATCGCCCTGCATGAGCCAGTCCGGCAGATTTCGCCTCCGGATACCGCATTTTTGCAAGCCGCCCCCTGCTAAGGGGCAATGGCGCCTGTGTCCGCTTCCCTATAATCCTGCCTTCAAGTCTTGAATCTAAGGCTTTGGGGGCGACGGTTCGTGCCCCACCAAAAAACGTGTGGGAGGAAGCATGCGGAAACTCATTTGGGCTGCGGCATCGGTTGCGGTCTTGACCGGGGCGTTGGCCCTGACCGCGCCGGCATCGGCCCAATCGCCGATCATCATCAAGTTCAGCCACGTCGTCGCCACCGACACGCCGAAGGGCAAGGCGTCGGAGAAGTTCAAGGAGCTCGCCGAGAAGTACACCGGCGGCAAGGTCAAGATCGAAGTCTACCCGAACTCGACGCTCTACAAGGACAAGGAAGAGCTCGAGGCGCTCCAGCTCGGCAGCGTGCAGATGCTGGCGCCCTCCAACTCCAAGTTCGGTCCGCTCGGCATCCGCGAATTCGAGGTGTTCGATCTGCCTTACATCCTTCCGGACCTGAAGACGCTGCGGAAGGTGACGGAAGGCCCGCTCGGCCTCCGGCTGCTCAAGCTGCTGGACTCCAAGGGCATCACCGGCCTTGCCTATTGGGACAACGGCTTCAAGCAGATGAGCGCCAACAAGAAGCTGGTCACGCCCGCCGACTACCAGGGCGTCAAGTTCCGCATCCAGTCCTCGCGCGTGCTGCAGGCCCAGTTCAAGTCGCTCGGCTCGCTGCCGCAGGTGATGGCGTTCTCGGAAGTCTATCAGGCGCTGCAGACCGGCGTCGTCGACGGTCAGGAGAACACCTGGTCGAACATCTATACGCAGAAGATGCACGAGGTGCAGAAGTACATCACCGAGACCAATCACGGCTACATCGGCTACGTCGTGATCGTGAACAAGAAGTTCTGGGACGATCTGCCGGCCGACATCCGCGACCAGCTGTCGAAGGCGATGAAGGAGGCGACCGACTTCAACAACGCGCAGTCGCAGAAGGAGAACGACGACGCGCTGGCCGAGATCAAGAAGAGCGGCAAGAGCGAGATCATCAAGCTCACGCCGCAGCAGGACGAGGCGATGCGCAAGGCGATGGAGCCGGTCTACAAGGACGCCGCAGGCCGCGTCGGCCAGCCGCTGATCGACGAGTTCCTCAAGGAATCGAAGAGCACGACGAACTGATCCGGATCGACCATCAATGAAGGGGCTTCCGTGCAGCCTGCGCGGAGGCCCTTTTTGTTGCAAAACATTTCAGTCTGCATCTGAATGGACATTCAGGGGAGTTACATCTTCGTAAGAACGCTCTCTCTGTCCAAGTTGTAAGTTGCGCGTCAGCCGTCCGGCGCTCATCCTCACCGGCATCCTTCCAGAGGAGGTCCGTATGAGGAAGTTCACCATCGCCGCCATCGCCGTGCTCAGCATCGCCGGCTCGGGCGCGGTCTATGCCCAATTTCATCGCCCGTGGATGGAGCACTTCCGCCACGTCCGCATGAACCCGGAGGACCGCGCCGCCTTCGTCGACGCGCGGATCGCCGCCGTCCATGCCGGGCTGAAGCTCAACGCCGACCAGGAGAAGCTGTGGCCGCCGGTCGAGGCTGCCGTGCGCGACTTCGCCAAGCTGCGCATCGACCGCGCCAACGCGCGGATGAATGCCGGCCCGGGTGACGCCGGCAAGAACGCCGACAAGCCCGAGGATCCGGTCGCCCGCCTGCGCCAGCGCGCCGAGGACATGGGCGCGACCTCCGCCGCCCTGAAGAAGATCGCCGATGCCGCCGATCCGCTCTACAAGACGCTCGACGAGGGCCAGAAGCGGCGCCTTGCCGTGCTGACCCGCCACCGTGGTCCGTTCGGCGGCGGTGGGGACGGCCCGTCCCGACACTTCATGGAACGGGGCATGGACCGCATGATGGAGCGCGGCATGGACCGCTTCCACGGCGACCGTTTCGACCGTGACGGCGGCCCGGACCGGGATCGCGAGGGCCGGCTCTGAGCCACCCCGTATTTCCCGAGGAATTAACCCCGGGATTGGCCTTGGCGAAGCCGCTGGAATCCAGCGGCTTTTCGCATTTTCGGGCCTCTGGAAGAACCTTGGAAAACATGCGCCACATCGCTTGCCATACCCGGATCGCTTTGCTAAACGACCGGCCTCGCAAGGCATTGACCGCCTTTCGGGCGCATAGCTCAGTTGGTAGAGCAGCTGACTCTTAATCAGCGGGTCCCAGGTTCGAGCCCTGGTGCGCCCACCATATAAATCAAGACCTTAGCGAGAGAGACCGTTTGAGAGGGCCGAACTAAAACGGTTTTTCAAACGGTGTTTTTGACGGCCGGTCGGCGAGACCACTCTCGGCATTGTGATCTGCTCTACTCGTCGCGGCAGAGGCCAAGGCGACTAGAAGGCCGCCTGACAGAACCGCTTCCTCAACTTTGTATTGGGTCAGAGCCGCCCGACGTAGCCGGCATATTCCCACTTCTGTTCAATGTCATCGGCGACGCATTGGGGCAGCTGGGCCGCGCTCCCATCGAAATAGTGCTTGAAGTCGACGTGGACCCTCATGTTGTCCGGGCGGTAGGCCGCCATGCGATCGTAGAGAAGAACGGACGCCGCCTCGAAACGCCGATAGACCGATTTGTGCATCGGTGATCTCGATTCTTCCGTCTCGGAATCGATCGGCAGGTCACGAACCCCGACCTTGAGGAAGCCTCCCGCCTGCTCATTGTGCTGGGGACCCACGGGATTGGGCGACAGCCGTAGCACACCGCCGTCGTGTTTCAGGCCGTCCGGAATGAGCGAAGCTCCGGCGAGTAGCCAGTTCAGCGCAACGTCTGAGAGCCGCGCCTCATTCTCGAGATAGCCGCCGCCGACGTCGGCGTGGACGCCCGGAAACCAGACCTGCTCGAAGTAAAGATTGCCGTGCGCGTCGCGTTGGTCCTGCTTCTCGGCCGTAGGCGACCAGCCGACGCGCTTGAAATCGGCGCGGTTCTCGTCGATCGAGATCGCATGTTTGGCGTAGCCCACGTTGGGATTGAGGGTCGTGTCGTAGAATTTGTGCTTTGGCGGAGCGAAATGCACGGTCTGAAGGCGCTTCCAGAATCCATAGCCGGGCAAGGATGGCGCGATCTTCAGATAGTTCATGAGAAAAGCAATCAGCGCTGTGGCGATGCCGAGGTAGCTCAGAATCCAGGCCACCCATCCGGCCCATGGAAAGACCGGCTGAAGGAAGCCACCGAGCCAGTGCAACCCGATCAGTAGCGCAATGCCGGCGGTCACGAGCGCCGCGCCCAGATATTTGTGGCCGAGGGCGGCGACAGTATCGAACACGCCGATGAAGAAGGGAAAAACGTTCGCGTGCTCGGCGCCGTTGACGGTGGTTGTACTGCCGTACTGCTGTCTAAATTGTGCAGCGATTGCATCTCGAGTCTCCAGCAGGAACCGCCGGTATCCAAGAATCTTGCGCGAGTAGGATGGACAGAATTGATAGACATCCTTGACCGCATGCTCGGCCAGCTTGTGGATGCTCTTTGGATCGCGGCGCAAGGGCGAGCCATCGGGCATATGGCGAGGGACGCCGCAATAGGTCATGACCCCTGCAACCGATCGGACCGTGTAGGCGCCCCGGCTGAAACCGATCAGGAAGATCCGATCGCCTTCCTCATACAGGGCGATGATCGCGGCGTAGCAATCGACAATGTTCCGAGTGATCCCGAGGCCCGTCGCCATGCTGGCGAGATTGTACAGCCATCGCATCCAGCCAATCTTGAAATGACCGCCATCAGACGCAGAACCGAGACCGGCATCGTAGAAGGCGACCTGTTCGGATGGTTCGACCTTCGTGTCCGGGCCGACGCGGCAGGCGCGGTAGAGCTTGTAAACGTTCGTCCGCGCTTCGTCGAAATTGATGCCGCCGGCCTGACCTGTGCCGTCTGAAAAGATCACAATATTCTTCGGCATTGCACACCATCCCCCAAAGTGCGCCAAACGCCGTTCTATACCAAAGATTGTGGCTGCCGGGTGTGAACCAGCTGACATATCCACGCATCTCTAGCGGTATTTAAGTCAGCTGAGCATCAAGTCGCCCAGATCCCGTAAACGGCCCGCTTGGATTTGGCGGCTAATTTGCCACGGCAAGCCGGTCCCTAGATCTGACGTCCCCAGGTTAGCTCGTCATGCCTGACGCGTGGGTGATTGCCTCCGGACCCGCAGCGTCGCCTCTGCGAGCTGCGCAATATGTACGCATGTCCACCGACAATCAGAGGTACTCGACCGAGAATCAAGCGGAAGTCATTGCCGCTTATGCCCAGAGCCGCAATGTATCAATCGTAAGGACCTATTCGGACGAAGGGCTCAGTGGCCTTTCGATTGACGGGCGCGACGGCCTAAAGGCTTTAATCGCCGACGTCGAAGGCGGACGCGCGGATTTCGACTGCATTCTTGTCTACGATGTCAGCCGATGGGGTCGCTTTCAGAATACAGATGAAAGCGCCTACTATGAGTTCATCTGCATGCGCGCCGGGATCACCGTCCATTATTGCGCCGAAGAGTTCGAGAACGACGGTAGCTTCGCTTCCAGCATCCTCAAGGTGAATAAGAGAGCGGCGGCCGCCGATTTCAGCCGCGGGCTGTCAAAGAAGGTTTTTCTCGGCCAGTCGCACATCGTGCGGATGGGATTCGGTCGCGGCGGCATGCCGGGCTACGGGCTGCGGCGGCAGCTCGTCGAGGAAAATGGCGCCATCAGGCAGACGCTCGAATACGGGCAGCAAAAATATCTTCAGACCGATCGGATCAAGATCATCCATGGGCCCGACGCCGAGGTCGAAACCGTCAGGCGCATGTTCAATGCGGTCGCGTTGGAAGGAAAGCATCCCGGCGATATCGCCGCCGAACTGAATGCGAAGCAAATCCGCACGACACGAGGCCGCTGTTGGGACCCCGAGACGATCCGGAAGATCCTTACCAACGAGGTCTACACCGGCAGCCTTATCTTCAATCGGGCCTCTTTCAAGTTGAAGCAGCGCCGCGTCAACAATCCCCGCGATATGTGGATCAGATGCGAGAACGCCTTCCCAGCCATCGTTTCAGTGGAGCTGTTCAACCAAGTGCAGGAGGTCATGCGGGCGCGGCGTGAGCAACGCAGCAACCAGGAGGCCATCGATCGACTGGCGGCGCTAGGGCGCGAAAAGGGTCGTCTCTCCGTAGCAATCATCGCCGCGGCCGATGGTATTTTGTCGGCCGAAAGCTATCGGCGACGTTTCGGATCGTTGGTCGCGGCCTATTCACTTGCCGGCTATCAGCCGGAGTCCTATCAGCGCCGCGCCGAGACAACCGCAAGGTTCCGGGAGCGTTTGATCGCCATGGCTGATGAAGTGGCAACCAGGATCAATGCTCTCGGTGGTCTGGCCGTCCACGATGGCAAATCCGGCATCGTTAGCTTGGGCGATGGTTGCCGCATCGCGGTCGGATCGGCGCGCGCAGTGACCAGCGGCGCGGATCGCGTGCGCTGGACGATCTTCGCCGATCGTCGGGCGGACGCCGAACTCACGCTAATCGTCCGAATGGACCCTGCCAACGATCTGGTCGCTTCTTGCTACGTGCTGCCGACTCACGACCTTGCGCTGGCAAAGGGGAGGGTACTGCGTATTTCAAATCCTGTCTTCGCACAGGCCTGCGGCTACCCAACCCTCGATGCATTCTGCCGACTCTGTGCCGGTTATGACGAGAGGACAGCCGCTTGAAGAGCCGCCGCAAGATCGAATCCATACCCATCGCCGCGATCAAGGTGCTCAATCCGCGAAATCGGAGCCGTGCACGGTTCAAGGAGATTGTCCAAAGCATCGAGACGGTTGGCCTGAAGCGGCCCATCACGGCGAGCAAACGAGAGATGGCGAACGGGTACGAGCTGGCATGCGGCCAAACGCGGTCAGCGCTCGGGGCACGAAAGCTCCGTTATCGTCGAGCTCTCGCAATCAAGCGATTCGGAGGAGCTGTCATGAGGCAATACGTCGGCCTGGATGT
>NZ_JADPIU010000085.1:0-78855 GCF_023073075.1 Bradyrhizobium sp. 61
GGCGGCCAGGCGTTGACCACGGACAGAAGCATGAGTTCGGCGGCGTGACGTTCACTCGGGAGGCTTGACATCATCGGGCCCATTACAGAAGGGCGTGTACTCATAAATCGAGAAAGTGGGCCGGCGCTTAATGTCCCCTTGTGCCCCAGTAGCGGCCCAAAAGCAGACATGCCGGGAGGTCCGTTACGGGCCATGAACAGACATAGCCTCACCCGTCGCGTTAGCGCCGAGCTCTGACCGCCGCTGCAAAGCGTCCTAATAAACCAGGCTAGTGCCGGGCGGCTTCTCTAGCGCGGCGGCCAACGACCGGTACTCCTCGCAGCCAGTCCCGCAAATCGTCGCGATCCGACTCAAATGATATTGGGCCTGCTCGCGGTTGCCCTGCTCGAGCTGCCATAGACCGTAATATTGCCAGGTCAGCACATGGTTCGGATCGGCCTTCAGCGCGCGCTCGTACCAGAGCTGCGACTGCCTGTAGTCGCCGAGCTTGCGATATGAGTAGCCGATGAGGTTGGCCACATTCGGGTGATCGTCGTGGCCGAGCGTCTTCAACTGCTCAATCGCAGAGGCATAGTCAGTGCGGTCGTAGACCGCCGAATAAGCTGCGCGGTACCCATGAGCAAAGGCGGGGTCGTCGAACAGGGACTGCTTGGCTTTTTTGGCCTTGGGCGCGTGGTTGGCCTTGTTGCCCGACCGCTTCGGGTATAACGAAGGTGGATAAGCGGAGCGTTGCCCCATTCCGCTATAGTCTGCCTCACTGCCACCTGGCTCAGTGCCCGGGGCCGCAACAGCCGGAGTGACCGAGAACGCAGCGATCAGCGCAATCGAACACGTTGCCAGCGTCACAATCCTGATCATCAAGTTGGCCATAGGAACCTCCTGCAAGCTACGCCTTCGAGCTCCCAATCCAGCCGAACATGTTAACTCCGGCTTACCTCAAACATTCCTGGAAAGGTATTTAGAAAAACGAGATTTGGTGTGACAGCAATGTTGTCTTATGAGCGGGTCAATGTCCGCAGCGGGTCAAGATCCGAAGAACTCACGTTGAGCACAATTGGTCTGCTATGCTCCCGGAAGCAGACTTCCCATCCGGCCACTTATGAGTACACGCCCTGGTCAGCCGATCGCGGACGAGCCGAGCAGAGCGAGGACGGCCAGCGCCATGATCGCGGTGCCGAGCCAGCCCAGCGCGACCAGCCGTGAGCGGGCCTTGAAGCGGCCCATGATCGCACGGCTCGAGACGATCAGCATCATCATGGCCATGACCGGCACGGCAACGATGCCGTTGAGCACCGCGCTCCATACCAGCATGTGTATCGAGTCGATGCCGGTGAAGCCGAGCCCGAAGCCGATGATGGTCGCGGCCGCGATGATGGTGTAGAAGCCGACCGCTTTTTCCGGCTTCGCCTCCAGCGTGGCGTGCCATCCGAAAGTCTCCGCAACGGCGTAAGCCGCCGAGCCGGCCAGCACCGGGATCGCCAGAAGGCCGGTGCCGATGATGCCGAGCGCGAACAGCGCGAAGGTGAAGTCGCCGGCGAGCGGACGCAGCGCTTCGGCCGCTTCCGTCGCCGAGTTGATCCTGGTGATGCCATTGCCGTTCAGCACGGTCGCCGTGGTCAGGATGATGAAGAAGGCGATGCTGTTGGAAAGCAGCATGCCGACGATGGTGTCGGCCTTGATGCGCGCGATCTCGGGGGCGCCCCCGGTTGGAAGGTCGCGCAGCGGCTTGTCGCGCTTGCCCTGGTTCATCTCCTCGACCTCTTGCGAGGCCTGCCAGAAGAAGAGATAGGGGCTGATGGTGGTGCCGAGCACGGCGACGACCATCAGGAAATAGTCGGCGCTGATCGTCGCCTTCGGCCACACCGCGGCGAGCAACGCGGTGCCCCACGGGATCTTCACGGTGAAGGCGGTGGCGACATAGGCGAACAGCGTCAGCGTCAGGAATTTGAGCACCGGCGAATAGCGGCGATAGGGCACGAACACCTGGAGCAGGGTCGAGCCCGCCGCGAAGATCAGGGCGTGCTCGTGATTGAGCCCGCCGATGACCAGCGAGAGCGCCTCCGCCATCGCGGCGATGTCGGCGGCGATGTTGAAGGTGTTGGCGATGACGAGCAGCGAGACGAGCCCCAGCACGATCCAGCGCGGCGCGAGCTGCAGGACGTTGGCGGCGAGCCCCTTGCCGGTGACCCGGCCGATCCGGGCGCTGACGAGCTGAATCGCGATCATGAACGGCAGGGTCAGAAACACCGTCCAGAGCAGCCCGTAGCCGAATTGCGCACCCGCCTGCGAATAGGTGGCGATGCCCGACGGATCGTCGTCGGCTGCGCCGGTGATGAGCCCGGGCCCCAGCCGTTGCAGCAGCCCCGGCACGGACTTCGCCGAACCTTCGGCGCTGTCGTGCTTGGCGGCGTGCTGCTTCGATCGGTTTGACAGGGGCTGACCTTCCGGCTTCCGGAATTGCGAAGTGTGCTTCAAGCGCGTCATGGCCGCAAAGTTCCTGCGTCAGCCGGCGTCGCGCCGTCCGCTGACGCCAACGCCCCGTCATCCTTTGACACGTCGGGCAACACACTTGTAGAGTGATACCATCACAGAGATCGTCGAGCCCGCACCGTCACCGGTTGCGGGCTCTTCCTTTGCCTCCCGTTCAAAGCGGTCGCCGGCCCCGCGCGCCAGAGCTTGTCGCCGACGATCGGCCGATCCCTGGACACGGAAGCCGTCGGCGATCAGGCAGCACTTGCTCGACTGTGCGCCGTCGCGCGGCACGGTCTGGTTCTCATGCCAGTGGCGCCCGCCGACCGGCGGGGTTATCGTTGTTGCTCTGATTCGCGCCTTCCGAAAATTTGGAACCAAAGCTGGATGCGCGCGTTGCGGTGCCGCTTGACGGGCCGTTCCAACCCGCCCCGGCAGCAAAGTCACGGTGCGGTCCTGCCTTGCACAAGGCCGGGCCGCGCGCCGTACGAGCAAAGAATTTGCAACGACAAAAGGGGGCACATTTGGCCGCCGATCTGGTTTTCAGAATTGCAATTGTCGGGCTGTTTCTGTTTTCAGCGGTGCTCGCTTCCATGCTGTGGCTGAACGTCTGAGCCTCGACGTGCAAGCCTCGACGCGTGAGCCTCGACGAATGAGTCTCGTCCTGCCGTTAGGAACGGCCGGTCCATGGTGGCGTTTTGCTCTTCCATGAGGGAGGAAACGCGATGGACAATCTGACGAAGCGCGGGCAACCGGACCGCAGCAAGATCAACATGCACGAGGCCCACGAGGTCAAGTACTGGACGCACGCGCTCGGCATATCGAAGGAGGAGCTGCAAAAGGCCGTCGACAAGGTCGGCAATTCGGCCGCCGCGGTCCGCAAGGAATTGGCGACGTAACGCATCCGACGCATGCGCGCGGAGGCGCGTGCTGCTACTTGACGCTGACGAACATGCCCCAGGCGGCGGCCAGGGCGCCGCCGGTGAAGACGACCACCGGGTTGTCGCAGAACGTGCTGCCATAGCTGCACACGTTCGCACCGAACTGGCCGAGCTCGTGATGGCTCGCGGAGTAGAACAGTCCCGACAGCACCAGCAATGCGGCGGCGACGTAATACATCGACGGAATCTCCAGCTTGCCCATGCGCCCTCGCAAGGGGCATGTCCCAGCTTGGCGCGGAGAGATTTCATTCCGCCGAATCCGCTTCGCCGCATTTGGATAAAGTTTGACCTGTTGGGCAAACGATGCCGTGATGCAGAAAATGAACGCGGCTCGAGCATGTTACTCATAAATCCGCGATGTCCGCTTCGCCCCCAAGAGCGGCGCAGAAGCGGACGTTCCATGAGGTCCGGGAAGGGCCATAAGGTGACGTAGCAGGATGGTGAGCACGAAAGAGGCCGCCAACTGAGGCGGCCTTACTCACTCTTAAATTCCGCAATCTTTCGATCTTGACACCATAGCTCTACGTCGCACCCGTCAGCTAAGGATCTGGCGCGTTTCTTGGCTTCGGTTTCGTCCTCACACATTAGATCGATGCGAACCTCGATATGTCCGTCGAGGCCCATAATATATGCACGGTACTCTTGCTTCTGCTGCCCGTCCAATGCTTGAAGCCCGTATTTTGAGTTACTGCGTGTTTACATACACTCGCGTTCGCAAATCGTTCGATGAGTCGAATTCATTGATCTATTCCTCGGTTGGCCCGAGACGGCCTTATTCCTCCGGGGGTTGTAGGCCCGGCGACGTTAGCCATCCGTCTATATGAGAAACGGTTTCGAGCTGGCGCAGTTTGAGTTCGAGAAGATCACGCTGCGGTCCTGGCGGCGTATTTTTCAGTTCCGCTATGATGCGGGCTCTTTCCACGTCCAGATTGTCGTCAATGTGGGATTGTGAGCGTCGTCCCATGGCACTCTCCTTTCCCTGCGTGAATTGGGCGGGAGCGCAACCGGCGTTCTCATCACCGATCAAAGCACGGTGCCGAGCGGTGAGAGAACCAGTGTGCACCCGGAACCAGAGCGACGCCAGAACAAAAGTTAACCCAGTAAACGTCTGCCGGGGTCAGAAGCCGACTTCGGGCCATCGGCCGGGATGCGGCTGCTATGGGCCTTGGCGGATGACGCGGCCGAGAAGGCACGTGGTGAGACGAGGAAGATCGAGCGGCGGCATACCTGACAAGATTAGCGGAAAAGCCGCCGCCGGGTTGAGCGCGGCGACGGCTTCTTCTTTACGCGCTCAGACGGCCGCGACTACCCGTCGCGTCGCATGAAGGAAACGGTTAGCGGGCGCTGCGACGCCATCAATTGGATGACGCTCCTGTTTGCGCAATTCATCGACTAGACGTTCGAGGTACGACGGCAGAGGCGAGGCTTCGAGAGATAAGTTCTGTTGCAATCTGTCACCCACCTCGTCACAGATCGACCGGGCAGTCTTATGATCGATGTGGTCCGATATTCTGCTGGTCGGTTCCATATCGCGACCTTTCGATTAGGCCCCACGATTAACTCAAGTTACAGGGATGCGAAAATGTTTCGCGCACCTTCGAAGAATGCCGATGGCTTCATTGAATGGAACGAAGACACTGTGCGTCAGGCCGATTGCCCTTGTCAGTGATACCTGCAACCCGCCGAGTTAGTGAAACTTGGCGCGCGACTTTCAACACTCAGAATGTCCGTTCCGGGTCAAAACCGGCCATACTCTGATTGAGCAAAGAATTTCTGCTTAGACCCCAAAAGCCGACGTCTGCTCCTTTATGAGTACCCGCCCTGGTTCAAAGGCCCGCACGTCAGCGAAGCAATCTTGCCGGGCGCATTGAAGGTGAGGACTGCGCTCACGACGCCATCGCGCGCTTTAGGAAATGGCTGCTCCGCCCTCGGACGGACGGAGATCGTCCAGATGCGAAGCGGGATAATCCCTGAGACGGTCGACCCAATAGGCGCGCAGGCCTTGCCGGGTCGAAATCGTCTTCAGGCCGTCGCAGGCGCAATGGACGATCGCGTCATCGGCATACATTCCCAAAATCGTTTCGATGTCGCCGGCGCGGTAGGCATCAAGCCAGTCAACCGCAGCGGCGGGTCAAAGGACATGTTTCCTACCTACGTACCGTTATGGGCTCGGGGTTTAGGACTGGCCTGATGAACTCGACGTGAAGATCTCCGCTCGGCTATTTTGGATTTCCGGAACGGATTGGGAACGTTAGCGTTCCGCCAAATGAACACTCGGGCGCCGACCTGAAAGTTAACATTTGGCAAGGAACTCCAACACCGCAATGCTATTGTCCATTCATCGCAGAACGGCCCTTGGCTTTTATCTGTGATGAGAACGCCACTTGCGCTCCCGCCTTCCTCTCATGGAAAGGAGCGCGCCATGGCTGAGCGGCGTCGTTTCAAGCAGATCGAATCCCTCGAAGAACGTCTTGCTGCGGAAGCCGGTCGCCTGCGCGAGCAGGCTAAGACTACTCTCCCAGGTATCGAGCGAGAGCATCTACTGCAGAGGATACGCCAGTGCGAGACTGGCTCGCACATGAGCGAGTGGCTAAATTCACCCGGCTTGCAGCCGCCGAAGTGACAGGCCTGCGCAGGTGGACTCGCGAGGAGGAGCGGCAGTTATTGGAGCTTCGCGCTTCAGGCCTACGGTTGGCCGCAGTGGCCAGAAAGATTGGTAGGACTGAGGCAGCCGTTATCGGCCATCTCGCAATAATGAAAGCGAGGCAAGAAGCCACGAAATAGTAAGGCCGCCTCAGTTGGCGGCCTTTTGCGGCGACTTCCATCTCCTTTGCGGTGCACGCGAGAGGGCGGTTAGCTCTGGAGTTATCCGCCCGCCGTTCAGTGTCCTGATCCGCCTTCGCTGGTGTCAAAGCAAAGGGCCGCTGTTTTGGCAGCGGCCCCTCATGCTTCCGGGTTTCAATAATTCCGAAATGAAAATGCTCTAACCAGCTCCCCGGGTTGCCATTTTTTCCCGGTTAACAAATCCTTGCCATAACAAATGTGAACCAGATCGGTAAATTTCCCAGTGTCCTGATCTGCCAGCAATCCGCATGAACTTAAGATCTCCCGGATTGACTATTTGTTCATGATTTGTTCTTATCGTGCCATCGTCAGATGGAGATGGGCCGTGGACAACCGCATCAATGAAATCCGCAACATCGTCAGAGCGTTACGCGTCAGCATGCGAGAGGCCGAGGCCATCATGCACGAGCAGATCAATCGCGACGAGGACTGCACCTTCGTGGCGGAAGAGATCATGAAGATGCGCGTGGTGATGAGCGGCCTGGTTCAGGAGCGGACGCGGCTCGGCGACAGCGAGCCTATTCTCGTGCGCAGCCTCTTCGTTCCGCGCCGGCCGCCGACAACGCCGCGGACTGGTCTTGCCAAGCGCCGCCTCGTACCGCACGGAATTGAGCAGCAACGGGGCCACGCACGCCCGTGATCATGGATGGACAATCTCAGGCGGTTTCCGGCGCCGTGGGTCATGATCGCGGAAGAGGAGTGCTTCCGAGTCAAGGACGCGAACGGCTTCACGATCTGCTGCGTTCTTCATCGCGATGATCTGCACTCGTGGGGCTACCAATATGCCCACCAGTATCTATCGCGCGACGAGGCGCGACGGATCGCAACGGCAATCTCGCGATTGCCGGAGCTGTTGAAGCGTCCTCAGTATTGAGCTGTTCGCTTTGCCAGGTCCCCTTTGGAACTTCTTGCTCCAAACTGGAATTAGTTTTGTGGTCGGCCCACCGCCGATGGCCGGCCTGGAATGGCGGCTCCGGCGCCCCCAGCCCCCCGTCCCGCGCCGGGGCCGTTTTCACGAGTTAGGGCTGGGACAAAAACACCGGCGGCATCGCCGCCAGACGTTCAGCAGGCACCTGTAGATCGTTTTCTAGAGATCGTTTTGGGTCTCGACGAAACACGCCTGAAACATTGCTGAAACCAGATTGTCCTGAACGCCGCGCCCGTTGGCCCCGACCAACGGAGCGAGAAGGAGACAAGTCATGATCCAGGTCGGTTCGAAGGAAGAAGTCGCGTTTCTGCTGGCGCTGTTCGGCACGCACACCCAGCCGGTCAAGCGGCCGAAGCCGAAATCGC
Organism: Bradyrhizobium sp. 61; assembly: GCF_023073075.1. Lineage (NCBI taxonomy): Bacteria > Pseudomonadati > Pseudomonadota > Alphaproteobacteria > Hyphomicrobiales > Nitrobacteraceae > Bradyrhizobium > Bradyrhizobium sp. 61. Next base: position 7,548 of record NZ_JADPIU010000085.1, read on the forward strand.
AGCAACGCTGAAGGCTGAGCCATGCCCGGTTTGGCCGATTGCCAGAGCCTCTTGCGTCTCTTGATCGCAAGGGGCGATCCGAGGGCCATTCCGCTCGCCAAAGGCGCCATCGATCAATACCTGAACACCGCGCCGGCCAGCCTCCGCGGGCGCGGCCTGCGCGTGCTCCAGCGCGACGCGCTCGACCAGCACGGTGCCGCGGTCGGGGTGCAGCGCTCCTTCGCGGAGACGGTGGACGCCTATATCGAGCGCAAGCTTGCGGAGGAGTGACACCTTCCGATGCGGCGGCTGGGGCAGCGTGGCTGCCGGTCAGGCTGCGACGGGTGGCGTAGCTTGCTTCAACAGCCCGATCTTCCGGTCGAGATGCCAGACCTCGACGTTGCCCCGGCGCGTGAACTGTTGTGCGACGCGAAGCGCGGATGCATCGGAGTCAGCCTCGAATGCTTCGGCGGAGCGAAACACGCCGTTCTCGCCGACCAGATAGGCGCGGTATTGCCGGGTCATGTCGGCGGCCTCAGGCCGGGCGAATGCAGCCAGGACTCGATCTGGATGGCCGTCTCGTCCTGTCGCGCCCGGCGCAGCAGGATCTCACGGCGGCGTCCCGGCGCAAGCACCTGGGCCTCCTCGCGAAGGCGTGCGGCCTCGTCTGCGAGCCGCTCGTGGAGAGTTTTGGACTGTTTAACCCGACGCCGCTTCAGCATGACACTGCTCCCTCGTCAGAGTGGGCGGGAGCGCAACTGGCGTTCTCATCACCGACCGATGCCAAGTGCCGTGCGGTGATATTTCAACTCTACGCCTCGGGCCGAGGAGAGTCTGTATCATTTGTTAATTGGTTCGAAGAATCTCTCGGGCGTCATCGCAGCTCGGTTTGAGCAATTTTATTCCTATCGCGTGCAGGTAGTTCCTAAGTTCACTATTGAACGGAAGTGGCGTCGGCGATTGAAGGTCTATCCTCCTTGTCTGCGCCCCGCGCCACGATTTTAAGCGCTTGATCTGACAAAGGCCGTTGGAGCGCCTTAGCCTCGTCCCATGGCGCCCCCAGCCAAACATCTCGTTCTTCGGCCGTCGTCAGGATCGCCGGCATTGCCTTTGGATGAATGGGCTCGACAACGGCATTCGGCGCCGTCGTGAGAAAACCATAGACCTGATGAGGTCCAGGCACGGGCTTTGACTTCGTACCGCGATCGCCCTTGAAAGTTGTCCAGATACCGGCGAACGCGAACAGCGGCCGCGTCTCGTCTATCGCAAACCACACGACGTCTTTCTTCTTTGTTTCCGGATTCGGCTCAGGCGCATACTCAGCAAAACTGTTGACGGGCACGAGACAGCGATGCTCCGGCTTGAGCCATGCGCGCCAGTGCGGCGACGAGGTGTTGCGGATGTTGGTGACGGGCGGGCCGGGCTTGCTCGGTGGTGGCGGCATGCCCCAACGCATCATCACAATCTCCCGTTCGCCCCCGCCTGCGTCGCGAATGACCGGTGCCGGGTAATCCGGAAATACGCCCGGCATTGGTGGCAAGTTGCCCTCGTAGCGACGGACCACACGGAAGAGCCCGGCGATGGCGGCCTGATTGGTGGTGATCGAATACAGATTGCACATGGAGACGATTATTCCTTACCGCTCGCCCGGCCAAAGGTAATTTCGAGTGAGGGGGGTCGCTAGTCGTAATGATGTCTGTATTCACATCAATGGGCAAACAGACGTCAGGTTGGCCTGTGCATTAAGGGCCAATTCCGGACATTGCTTAGGGGCCACAGTGTCTTCGTGTGACGCCACCTGTTTCCCGGATGCGTCAGGTGACGTAGAGTGCCACTGCCCCTTGAAGCGGGACGTGCCGAAATCACCGTCCGGGCAAACGAGCAGCACTTGTGCCGTCGGCAAGCACGCTCTCTTAGAGACCGTTCTTTTTTCGGTTTCGTACCACCGTTCACCACGAACTTTGCGCGCTGCTTACGCGGCGGCTCGTTCGGTAACGTCGGGAGAAAGCGATGAGCAAGATCGATCGAAGGTCCGCACTGGGAATCGCGTTGGCTGCGGTTTCGGCTGCCATGGTCAAGCCAGCCGCCGCTCAAGCCACAAGCTACAAGGATACGACGCCTTGGCCAGGTGTCGTGGTGCGCGAATATGAAGGCGAAACACCATCCTTGATCCCAGGTTTTAAGACCGTCTCAATGCGCGATATCATTATGCAGTCGGGGTCAAAGACCATGGGGCCCCCGATGATGAATGCCATGGTCTGCCATATCACCGAAGGGGAGCTTCGGCTTGAGCAGGAGGGAAAGACCTTTACGGGCAAGAAGAATTTTGTCTGGACCTGCAACAAGGAAACAAAAGAACAGGCGTTCAACGATGGGAATGTGGTCGCGATTATGCGGATCACCGACTTGAAGGCTTAACGCTCGTTTCTTCGCAAGAGATCGATTGTGGGTGCGGATGGTGCATGCGACAACGCGCCATCCGCGTGCAGGACCGCCTCGGTCAATCGCATCGATCAGCGACCGTGTCGCCTATGTCCGGTCTGCCCAACACAGCGCACTTCTGTGACTGCTCGAGTGCCGACGGGCTCGTCAGTTTCGGGTACCCCGACTACAAATCTAAAGCAGGACCTTGAAGCAGAGTGAACCGTGTGCCAACGCGCGGGCCGCGACCGCGCTTTGCGGCAAGGCAGAAGTGATGTAACTTCTCTTGCGAGCTGCCATGAGGACGTGCCGACAGTCCTGTACTCGCCAATTATCTTAGCGGCAGCGCTGATGCCGTCGGCGGGCAAATTCCTAGACCTGTAATCTCTGGTCTGTTCAATCGCAGTCAAAACCGAGGCGCGAATGACGTGCACACCGCGTGATGTGCGCGTGAAGGAAAATGCCGCATTTCACATCAGGAGCTTACAATGGATCGGAAAACCTTTCTGGTCGGCATTATCGCCGCCGCATGCCTTGTTGCAACCTCTACACTAATGCCGGGCACCGGGCACGCCCAAGCGGATCCGAGAGTAACGAAATCGATGGAAACCTTAAAAGCTATGACGGCGAAATTAGGAGCCCCCAAGCTCGAAGGAAGGGAAGCTGTTGGGGGTAAAGACGCACCCGCTCTGCATTTCGGCACGACTAAGATCAATAACAACTTTGACATCGTCGACGCGGTTGGAAGCGAGGACGGCAAAGGGATGACGGCCACGCTGTTTGCAAAAGACGGAGGCGAATATGTCCGAGTATCCACAAGTGTGCCAAAACCCGATGGAAGCGGCCGAGCAGTTGGCACCGTCCTAGCCGGGCCAGCGCTTGAATCGATCAAGGCGGGGAAGAGCCATTACGGCGAGGTGCCTATACTGGGTACGCCCTACATAACCGGATATGAACCGATCAAGGACAGTACGGGCGCCGAAATCGGCATCTATTACGTCGGCTACAAGAAGTAGTTGAGAGCCATAAGAAATCGTCTGGCAACACTGGACGCGCGGCCGTAGCTGTCGAGGTCCGAGTTGGGTCAAAACCGGCAATACTCTGGTTGAGCAGAGAATTTCTGCTCAAATCCCAAAAACCGACGTCGCCGATTTGCCGGTTGGAATGACGGCGCCGGCGCGACCCGCACCCGGAGCCGCTTTGGCGTCTTTGACACGTCGGGCAACACACTGGCATAATACAATCATTGAGACGATTTCGTTCGTACCCGCGCCGGAGATTCATCCGCCGCGGGTTTTTTTTATTCTCGATCCAGGACCGGACCTGATTGCAAAGGGGTTTTTCAGATGACCGAATTGGTGAACAAGCGCTCTGAAGTGGCGTTGGCGAGGGAGGCGGCTCGCAGAACTTTGAAGCAGCGAACGATGACTGAGATCAAATCCTTGGCGCGGACGCACACGGTACACGCCGTGAATACTCTCGTGAAGATCATGCTCGACAAGAATGCTCCAGCGCATGCACGTGTCTCGGCCGCCAATGCCATTCTCGATCGCGGATGGGGCAAGCCGTTGCAGCCCATCGCGAATGAAGACGGTAAGCCCCTTGAGTTTATTCATCGCATCGAGCGGGTCATTGTAAATCCCGGCGACGGTCAAACGTTCGAGGCCCATCTTGACGAATCCGTGCTCCGCGAACCGCTAAGCGTTCTTGGAAGCATCGGCGCGACGGGCGATTTCGACGTCTCTCACGAAGAGCTTTGGCTGCGTTCGCAGGAGAATACATGAGCGCTGACCGACAGAAGCCGCGCCAAACGCGGATTGAGCGAGATCCCCCAGCTCAAGGCATTGCGGAATTGACCGGTTGGCCGCGCCGGATGGCCGACGCGCTTGCATACAGACCACAGAGCCCGGCTCTAGACGTCGGCTCGCCAGGTGAAACGGCTGCATTGGAGGGCAAGGCGACCGGTTCGGTGGGCTTGGCGTCTCTCTAGTGCAAGTCTCAAAAGTCCCTGAAAACACTGGCGATCACTACAATATGTTAGGGGGCGTACCCCCCAAAGGTCAAGCCGAGGCAAGCCGAATTGATGTGACCGTTGTGACAGTGCTGCGACCACAATTTGCCGACGCACGCGCGGCATGGGGGAAACTTGCAAGCGTCAACCTATCTGATGCCCCCACAAAAAAATCCGTCATTTTTCGCAAGTTTAAGTTGGCGCACATCCCAGCGTGTACTTGTCGGACACAGGAGAGCTCGTGCATGAACCCGAATCTTACTCCTGTTACTTCATACGTGATCGACAACGTGCACCACGCGCACGACGAAGTATGCGAGAGGACGGACCTCGTCGAGCGCGAAGGCGAAATGGATCAGTTCTCAGTTGGTGCGCCTGAAGACATCGCGTTCGATCCACCCAGGATGAACGTGCGAAATGTTGAGGCAGCCCTATCGGTCATGAAAGTCGATCCGGCCAAGGTAAAATGCGTAGCGTCCCAATAAAGCCAATGGCCTGCGTGATACGTTGGGCACGTTTGGTCGCAGAGATAATCGACCGGTTTGAGCAAGTCGACCCTTCCGGGATACTTAGACTGCACACGAGCGAGCATTGCATTGATGGCTGCGCCCGCCGCTACCGCGTTCACCTTTGACATGGGCGCACATGGAGGAGGTGGCACATGAGGCAGCGGCCCTTGAAGTAACCGCGGCCGATTGATCTCGCAGCCGGCAGGAACTTGGGCGCCCACAATCATTACACGCCGAACAGGCGTTAACACGCGTAGCGTCTCAGAAAGGGCCGCTTCGAGCTTGGCGAACGATCCAGCATCGTTCGGCCACATGCCTGGTTGGTCGTAATCGATGCCCGCATCGTCATAGGTTTCCCACCGCTGGATGAATATCAGCGGGTGCGTTTGGGTCTCAAGTTGAGCGATTTGCTCATCGCGAACCCGAAGACAATCCACGCGTCGTCGCGATCTGATGGCTGCTCCTTTGACAATCGGGCATCCGGCAGTGCCAACGTACTGAAGGTTTCCACCTAGGCTCTCGACTAACGGCAACATTGCCGCCACGTACATTTCAGCATGGGAGTCTCCAGCCAAGTCAACAATCGGTAGGCCCGGCGGCCAAACGACTTGATCAGTAGTGGGAGAACTGTCGAGCCTTCCATCCGCCAAAACCGACTCAGGCACCCGCCATGCAAAACCCTTCAGAATGAATGTTGCGTGAGTCAGAATCGCAAATGCCAGAATAGCCGCGCTGAATTTCATCAATGTCTTCAACGGCGCTCCAGAGGCTGCGCCTCCAGCAACGATGAAGCGACGTTCCACGAAATGGTACATGCTGGTAGCGACGAAAAGCATCGTCACAAGCATGACTATATTGCCTCCAGCAGTGTCGGCCGCCTCACCAAAGATGAAGCGCGAGTAGAAAATGATCGGCCAGTGGCAAAGATAGAGTGAATACGAGATTGTTCCGATGGCGGTTAGCGCCTGAGAGCGTAGAGCGCGAGAAACGAAGGTTGTATCTCCGGTCCAAATCACAGCAGCAGCGCCAAGGCATGGGATCATAACGAGCAATTCTTGCCGTGACGTGTCTGGCTGCAACAAAAGGGCACTGGACAAGATCACAGCGAAGCCAGCCGCCGAAAGCAATTCACGGACCGATTGGCGGCGTGGCGTTTGACCGGCGAAAAGCACCAAGGCGCCACAACCGAACTCGAACATGCGAAACGGCATCAAGAAGAATACGGCAGAGCTGTCGATGGGGCCAACCCATATCGTGGCCAAGAAGGATGCAAGCGACAACAGGACGATTGCCGATCTTATGCATCCAACGCGCGCCGCGGCGATCAGGAGTGCGGGCCAAATAAGATAGAACTGCTCTTCAAGCGACAGCGACCAACAGTGAAGCAGGGCGAGTTCGTCCGACTTCGCTGCGAAGTAATGGCTTGCTTCTCTCCAATATTGGATGTTTGCGATCGACAGCAGCGCATGCGTGCACTCCTTCGCAATATCGAGAAACAGTAGAGGCGCCGTCCACAACGCGCCCGACAGGTACGTCATAAGCACCGTGAAGATCAGGGCTGGATAGATGCGCCTCGTTCGTCGCAAGTAGAACGCGCTAAAGGAAAAGCGACCGCCAGCGTCGTCCATGAGGATATTGCGAGTGATCAAGTAGCCGGAGATGACGAAAAAGACGTCGACTCCGACGAAGCCGCCCTGAAAGCCCGGTACTTTCAAGTGAAACAGCAGAACGCTCAGGACAGCAATCGCTCGAAGTTGAACGATTTCCCCGCGAAAGCTCGTTCCCTCCGAACCTATCATCTCCAATGAGGCCACCAGAAGCTGCAACGTTTCCAAATATTTCTACTGGATTGCAGTCTATTACCTGAGAGGATTTCAGGGTGTAAACCTCAATTTTGGTTTCTAATAAAGGTAGCCGTCCTACCCTCCGAACAGCGATCTAGACGAACAGCTAGGGCCAATCCCGCTATTGGGGTCTAACTCTAGGGGAAAAAGGCAAAAGACAGATGCACGAGGGAGTGGACGGGGCGCTAGACCCCCGACACGATTCGAACGTGTGACCTTTGCCTTCGGAGAGCAGCGAGCGGCGTAACGTTCGGATATTGAGCCGTGTTTCGAAAACCTGATGCCAATCAAGCCCGCGGAATCCCGCGGGCTTTGTTTGTATGGCGCCTCTGACGTTCGCGCGCTACGCCGCAGCAGCCGGTCCAAACCAGGTGGTCAGCGCGTCCTCGAGCCCTCGTTGGCTTTCATCTCCGACCCACGCCACGTGCCCGTCTGGCCGAACCAGCACGGCTTCGGGCGTGGCGACCTGCCCGATGGCGGGGAGCTCCCACGCGCCGTCGTGGCTGGCGTTGATGACTCTGATGCGATCTGCCCAGGGTGCGATGTCGAACCCGCCGGACTTGCCGAAATTGATCAGCAGGGCCTGCGCTCCGTGCAGCAGCGTGAACAATCTCTGCGGATGGCCCTCGACGATCAAGTCGAGATCGGGCATCCGGCGCCCGAGCAGCTCGTGTCCCTCGCCGAGATCATAGCGGATATCGAGTCCGCTCATCATCGCGCCAAAACGTTTGCGCGGCTCCTCCATGGCGAGCAGGTCGGACACCACATCGCGCGCGGCCTTGAGGCCGGCCTCGCCGCGGCGGAGCATGGCGATTTGCGCCATGGTGTTGCGCAAGACGCGCGCAGCGACGGGATGACGTTCGGCGTGGTAGGTGTCGAGCAGGCCGTCGGGCGAAATGCCCCTGACCACCTGCGCCAGCTTCCAACCGAGATTGACCGCGTCCTGCACGCCGGTGTTGAGGCCTTGCCCGCCGACGGAGTGATGGATATGCGCGGCATCGCCGGCGAGCAGCACGCGCTCCCGGCGATAGGACACGGCCTGCCGCGCCGCATCGGTGAAGCGGGAGATCCAGGCGGGATTTTGGAGCCCGAAGTCGGTGCCGTACACGGCGACGAGCGCATCGCTGAGATCGCGCAGGCCGGGTTCGCCGGTGCGGTCGAGCGTCGCTTCCGTCACGACGACCAGCACGCGACCGCTCTCCGCCTTGCTGAGGCCATGAAAGCCGATGGCGTCGTGGCGGAGACCACATACCGGCTCGTCGCGCATCTCGACTTCGGCCATGAGATTGCTGAGCGTCGGATCGGAGCCGACGAAATCGATGCCGGCCTTCTTGCGTACCAGGCTGCGACCGCCGTCGCAGCCGACGAGGTAGCTTGCGCGCAATGTCTTGCCGCCGGCGAGCGCAACGTCGATGCCGGTCGCATCCTGAACGAAGCCGATCACCTCGGAGTTTCGATAGATCGGCACCGCGAGCTCCTCGACCCAGTCGGCCAGGATGCGCTCGATGTGGCTCTGCCGCAGCGCGAGGCCATAAGCGTGCCGGGTGGGGAGATCGCCGATGTCGAGCCTGGTCCAGGCGAAGCCCGCGAGCTGGGTGACTTGCCCCTCGCGCAGGAAGCGCTCCGCGACGCCGCGCTGATCGAGGATCTCGATGGTCCGCGCGTGCAATCCGCCGGCCCGCGTACCGACGAGCTCCTGATCCGGGCGCCGCTCGACCACGGCGACGTCGACATCCGCGAGCGCGAGCTCGGCGGCCAGCATCAAACCGGTCGGGCCGCCGCCGGCGATCAGCACGGCATGGTGACTCGCGCGGCTGGCGCCGGCCCGCTCGGTACGGCCGCGCGGCCGGGACGACGGAAGCAATACAGGCATGTGGACCCCCTCGCGTCGCTGCTTTGGATGCTCATTGGGTCGGGGGTTCTACGGCAGAGCGGGGGACTTGAAGCAAGCCCCTTGCGCACCACATATCAAGCTGGGAGGAATGACTCCTTCTTCCGCGTTCGCCGCGTTGACACGTCGGGCAAAACACCGGCAGAATGGCATCATCGACATGAGTTTGGTTCGACCCGCGCGGGAGCTCCCGCCGCGGGTTTTCTTTTGGGCTCTGGCGTTCAGCGAACGCCGGTGGTTCGCCGCATGGTGTCGGCGAGCTCCTCGAACGAAAACGGCTTCCTGATCATTGGCAGGCCCCCGCGCCGCGGTTCGCGCCCCGATAATTGCAGGATCTTCAATTCCGGGCGTAGCCGCTTCGCCAGTTCGGCCAGTTCGTGACTGTCCATGCCCGGCATGTTGATGTCCGTGATGAGGATGGAGATGTTCTCGTTCTGCCTGAGCCGATCAAGCGCATCCGGGCCGCTTTGGGCGCTTGTCACCTCGCAGCCGAGATCTTCCAGCATGCCCACGATGACGTCGAGGACGCCGGGATCGTCGTCAACAACCAGTACAGCATGGCTCATCGCGCGCACGGTCCTTTGACTGAAGGAATAAACGCGCCGCTCTTCGGCTAAGTTCCGGCACGGTGTGGTCGAACGAGGGATGTTTGACATGTCGAAACACTGGCAAATGACATCAACGAGACGAGTTTGGTCACCCGCGCTGGAAACACCCGCCGCGGGTTTTTCGTCTCGATTTTGAGATCGGACGGTGGCCGCGCATCCGGCCACGCACTCGCTAGACCACGTTCAAGGAACGCCGACCGGCGCGGCGCCGGGTCCGTTGCCCGCGCCGGCGCGGTCTCGGGGCTCACGGACATAGGGTTCGCGCCCGAAACGATCGCGCTTGGTCGCGCGATCTGCCGCCTTTTTTCTTTTTCGTGGAGAGATGATGACCGCCTAACTGATATCGCTCGCACTCGCGCGCGGGCCTGGTTGCAATCGTGTTGTGGGAGACGTTTTCTTGAGCGATGAGATCGAAGGCGAGCTCGCGAGCGAGCCGGCCCGCCCGCCCGCGCGACGGAAGACGTCTAAGGCGCGGATGCTGACCGAGACTGATTGTATCCTTCTACTTCGCCAAGCGAGGTCTCGAGAACGTTGCAAGGATCATCAACCAGATGATGAAATCAGGGCGATCGTGGCTGAGACGCTTGCCGAGCAACACAGGCTGCAACAGGAGAGCATCGATGCCTTCGTACTGAAGGCCGTCGCATCGGTGCTAACTTCCTTCGGAATCGAACACGACGACCGGAAGGAGCTAAGGACTGATCTCCAACACGTGCGGAGGTGGCGAAAGAGCGTGGAGCAGGCGCAGAGCTACACCTTCAAGGCCGTTATCACGGTGATCGCGACCGGACTGATGGGGGCCGCTTTGCTAGGCGTTAGGGTCGTGCTGGGCAAGTGAGCTCCCACGGTGCCGACATCACTGCACTTGCACGCACGCTATTTCCCGCAAACGGGCCGTACAAAATTCGCATCGTTGATGCACCCGATGACGACCTCGTCGATACGTTGGCTGATCTGCATCGGTCGACGTTCTTCGACGCGGCGGCCATGCCGCAATTCGAGTTGGGAGCGTGGTGGCTTGCCTAACATGGCGATGAGGCGGTCGCATTTGCCGGCGTCATACCGTCGACGCACATTCGAAACGGCGCTACTTCTCGAGGGTCGGCGTGCTGCGACGGCATTGGGAGCGGGGACTGCAGCGCAGGTTGATGCGTGTGATCGAGGCGAGGGGGCGGCGTGTCGGATGGGATGCCATTGTCTCTGATACGACTGACAATCCGGTCTCTGCGAATAACTTCATCCAGGCGGGCTATCGGCTCTTCGAGCCAGAGGTGCCCTGGGCCTGGGCGCACACGCTCTATTGGCGGAAGTGGCTTCGCTGAGCGGGGTTTCCCGTGATGCGGAACGTGCTCTTCTCGGCGTAGGATGGCCAATGCCAGACACGGCGTGGCCTCGTACGCCCAAAATGTTCGGGGGTCCGGCAGCTTGATGGCTGCCGGGCCCTTTTTGCGTATTGAAGCGATGCGGGTGAAGCACTTGCGAAGTTGGTGGTGGCGGGCTTTAAGTTTGCTCTTGCAGGAAATTCGGCAACCATAAGCCGATGTAAGGGAGCGCCGTCGATGCCCACCAAGCCTCAATTACCGGAACGTTCGTTGCGGGCGACGGGCGCGCCTACCGCGCTCGACGATCTCTTGGTCGTCGATTTTACGCGGGTCGTGGCGGGGCCGGCCTGCACGCAGACGCTTGCCGATTTCGGTGCACGCGTCATCAAGATCGAGAATCCGGATGGCGGCGACGATACGCGCGCCTACGAGCACGCCGAAATCGGCGGCGAAAGCGCCGCCTATCTGAGCCTGAACCGCAACAAGCGCGGTATCGCGCTCGACCTGACCGTGCCGCAGGCTCGCGAGATCGCGCTGGACCTGATCCGGAAGGCGGATGTGGTCGTGGAGAATTTTTCAAGTGGAGTCATGAAGAAATTCGGCCTCGACTACGAGGCGGTCGCGCCGCTCAACCCGCGGCTGGTCTATTGCTCGATCTCGGCTTACGGACGCTCAGGACCATTTGCCGCGCGGCCCGGCTTCGATCCCATCACGCAGGCGGAAAGCGGCTTCATGTCCCTCAATGGGTTTGCCGACGGGCCTGCGGTTCGTACCGGCCCCCCGATCGTGGACATGGCGACGGGGATGTCCGCCTGCAACGCCATCCTGCTGGCGCTGTTGGCGCGCGATCGGCTCGGCCGTGGGCAGCATGTCGAGGTCGCCCTGTTCGACGTCGCCATGGGCATGACCGGCTTCTACGGCATGGCCTATCTGATCAACGGCGAAAACCCTGGCCGGTTCGGCAATTCGCCGAACGGGTCCCCCACTGTTGGTGTCTATGAAGCTTCCGATGGGCCGCTTTACATGGCCTGCGCCAACGACCGGCTCTATCGCCGGCTGGTGGTCGAGGTGCTGAACCGGCCCGATTTGATCACTGATCCGCAGTTCGCGTCGCGCAAAGCGCGCTCTGAGAACAAGGAGCTCCTGCGGGCAGCCATCGCAGAGGTCTTTGCGAGCGATACCCTCGAGAACTGGATGGCGAAGATGAAGCTGGCCAATATCCCGGTCGGCTATCTCCGAACGGTCGAGGAGGGGTTCAATGCGCCCGAGGCCCGCGAGCGCCATCGCCTGAACAGGATTCCGCACCGTACTGCAGAGTGGGTCCCCAATATCGAACCTCCGATCAATATGAGCCTGACGGGAGCGATTGATCCCGTCGCTGCGCCCCTGTTAGGCGAGCATACCGAAGACGTCCTGCGTGATACGCTCGGTTACGACGAGCGCCAGATTTCGGAATTCACTCAGAAGGGCGTCTTTGGATCAGGCAAGCCATCGACATCAGGCTAAGCCTGAGCGGTCAGCTCCATGGAGCCAGGCATCGCTAAGCTTGCGGATAGCTGCTTTGAGAAGACGGTATACGCGACATCGCATTCCTGTGAACAGCCGGGGTGCGGGGCGACCACGCAACGTAAACGCTGCCCAGCTTGATTTGGCGAAGTTCCCGCCGCATAACTATGTGAAAGCGAGGGACTCGAATGGCGCCTGGTCAAGAGCCGAGCATGGGCCAGCCGACGGGGCAGGAAGTCGGCGAACGTGCCTATGCGGCAATGATCGCGAGGACCCGGGCGCTCGTGCCGCGGCTGCGGGAGCGGGCCGCCCGCACGGAGGAACTGCGGCATCTTCCGACGGAAACCGAGAAGGATCTCCACGACGCTGGCCTGTTCCGCATGCTGCAGCCGAAGCGCATCGGCGGTGCCGAGCTTGACTATGTCGCTCTTGTCGACTGCGCCGAACTGCTGGGAATGGCGGATGCATCAGTGGCGTGGAATCTCGCTAACCTGGCGAGCCATCATTGGATGCTCGGCATGTTCGCGCAAAAGGCGCAGGATCTGGTCTGGGACCGCGATCCGGACGCGCTGATTGCATCCTCGTTCATTTTTCCTGCCGGACGCGCCACGCGGGTCGAGGGTGGCTACCGGTTGCACGGCAGCTGGCCGTTTTCCTCGGGCGTTGCCTCCTGCGAATGGAACATGCTTGCAAGCGTTGTCTATTCTGACGACGAAGCAGACGGGATCGAGTACCGAATCTTCCTGTTGCCGAAAGTCGACTACAAGGTGCTCGACACCTGGAATGTCACGGGACTGCGCGGTACCGGCTCCTGCGATGTCGAAGTCAGGGACGCTTTCGTGGCCGACTATATGACGGTCGCGGTTGGCGATCTTGCCGGCGGCCCGACGCCGGGAAGCAAGGTCAATCCCAATCCGCTGTATGCGCTACCCGTGTTCTCGCTGTTTCCTTACGTCCTCTCCGGCGTCGCGCTGGGGAACGCTCAAGCATGCCTCGACGATTATGCGGAGGTCGCGCGTCATCGCATCTCGACCTACAACCGCGCCAAGCTCAGCGACTTTCAAAGCACGCAGATCAAGATCGCGGAGGCTTCGGCCAAGATCGACGCTGCGCGCCTGATCATGCGTTCGGCTTGCGTCAATGCAATGGAAGATGCAAGGCGCGGCCGTATTCCTGATATGGCGACCAAGACCAGATATCGTCGCGATGGCGCATTTTCCGTGAATCTGTGCACCGACGCGGTCTCGATGCTGTTTGCGGCGAGCGGAGCGCGCGGTCTGTTCACGACGGGCGTGTTGCAGCGGCAGTTCCGCGATGCGCACGCGATAAACTCGCATCTTGCGTTCAACTTCGATGCGGCCGGAACCAATTACGGACGGGTGGCTCTGGGCCTGCCGTCCGAGAATCTCACGCTGTGAGGCCGGCCGATGAATGATCTGCCGAAGCAGCCGGCCATTTCCGATCCAGCCAACGAACTCGCCAGCGACAGCTCGCCGATCGATCCTCGTGATTTTCGCAACGCGCTAGGCACATACGGAACGGGCGTAACGATCATCACGGCCATGGCCGCTGATGGTAAGCCCTATGGTATCACCTGCAATTCGTTCGCGTCAGTCTCCTTGAATCCCCCTCTGGTCCTCTGGAGCCTCGGATTCTATTCCTCAAGCCTCCCCGTGTTTCAGAACGCCAGCCATTTCGCCGTTCACATACTCGGCACGTCGCAGCAAACGCTTGCGAACAAATTTGCAAAATCGTCCGAAGACAAGTTCGCCGGGGTCGACTGGACCCCGGGCCTCGGGAACGCGCCGGTCCTTGCCGAGAGTGTCGCCAACTTTCAATGCCGATCGGTCAATCGCTATTATGGCGGTGACCACGTCATCTTTCTCGGCGCGGTCGAGGCCTACGCCTACAGTGCCAAGGAGCCCCTGCTGTTTGCGCGCGGGGGGTATGGCCGGTTCCTGGCTGATGATGAACGCAAGAAGTCGCGATAAGGCGATTCAAGGACGCTCGTCGGCTCAGCGGTCTGTGGCCGAGAGCTTGTAGATTTCCAAAGCGTCTGCGTCGGCGCCGCGTGCAGCCTTGGCCAGCCTGAATATCTGTCCCGCGAGGGTCGCCATCGGCACCGGCGTTGACGTCGCCTGGGCGACATCGGCGACCGTGTCGAGATCCTTGAGCATTGTCGCGATATGGCCAAGCGGCGGCGAGTGGATGCCCTGGACCATGCGCGGCACGAAGAGCTGAAGCGGGATGGAATCCGCAAAGCCGCCGGCGAGCGCTTCGGGCAGCCGGCCTGCGTCAATCCCCGCATTCGAGGCAAGGCGCGTTGCTTCCGCCAGAACGGCCATCGCGCATCCGACGATCACCTGGTTGCAGAGTTTTGTGGTTTGGCCAGCCCCGATCGGGCCCATGTGGGTGAACCTGCGTGCCATGTGCAGCACATAGGGCCGTGCCCGCTCGATGTCAGCAGCTTCTCCGCCGGCCATGATGGCGAGCGTGCCTTCCTCTGCGCCCTTGGTGCCGCCGGACACCGGCGCATCTATCCAGCCCGCGCCATTCGCGTCTTTCAGCCTCGCTGCAAGATCGCGCGCGGCGCCGGGATGGATTGACGAGAAGTCGACGACGAGCCTGCCTGCGCCGGAAGCCGCTGCAAGACCCTCGGGTCCGAAGATTACCTCTTCGACGGCGGCGGCATCGGTCACGCACATGAAGACGATATCCGCGTTCGTCAACATGTCGCGGGGCGTGGCTGCGCGCCTGGCGCCGGCCGCGACGAGCGGAGCGACCTTGCCCTCCGAACGATTCCAGACAGCGACCTGATGGCCGGCTGTGAGCAGGCGCCGGGTCATCGGCGTTCCCATCAGTCCAAGGCCGAGATAGCCGAGCCTCTCGACGCCCTGCGGGTTTGTCTTGCTCGCATCAGCCATAGGTTGCCTCCTTCTGTCGCAGCGCAAACGCCGCCTTACCATACATTGCAGGTCGGACAGCGAAACCGTCCGGCTCGCATGGCTTGCCTGATTGTTTGAACCATGAAACATTTGAGTGGTCGGGTTGGGCGGCGCCGGTCGGCGCCGGAGCAGCGGAGTGGGCACGATGCGAACCGTTTCGAAGTGGATCCTGGCTTTGGGAGCGGCCGCGGCTGCGAGCGCGGGGGCAGCCCCGTCATGGGCACAGCAGACCATTCGCGTCGGCTGGACCATCCCGGCCGAGGAATCCAAGTACTGGATGATGCGCAGGCCAGCTGAGTTTCCCAATATCGGCAAGGCCTACAACATCGAATGGACCCAATTTCAGGGCACCGCGCCGATGACGCAGGCATTGGCGGCCGGCGCGCTGGATTGCGCGACGCAAGCGCCGCTCTCGCTGGCCAACGGTGTGGTCGGCGGCAATCTCAAGGCCTACATCGTGGCGCAGCACGTCTTCGAGAAGCCCGGCGGTTTCTCGGTCTATTGGGCGGTGATGGATGACTCGCCGATCAAGACGATCGCCGATCTCAAGGGCAAGACGGTCGGCATTTCCGTGATCGGGGGCGGCACGCAAGGCCCCTTCAACCTGTTGCTCAAGCAGAATGGCGTCGATCCGGCCAAGGACATCAAGCTGGTCGAGGTCGGCTTTGCCGTCTCCGAAGATGCGCTGCGCCAGGGCCGCGTCGACGCGGTCAACATGAACCAGCCCTTTGCCGCACGTGCGGAGGCGAAGGGTGGTACAAGAAAGCTGTTCTCATTGTCGCAGGCGATGCCGAACATCGTGCACATCCTGGAAGCCTGCCGCGCTGATTTCGTCGACAAGAACCCCGACTTGGTGAAGGCCTACGTCCGTGACATTACCTCAGGTATGAAGAAAGCGCTGGCCAACCGCGAAGAGACGCTAAAGGTCGTGAATGAGGTTCTGAAGGCGCCTATTCCGGTGCTCGAGACCTATCTGCTCAAGGACAACGATTTCGGCCGCGATCCAGGTGCGGCGCCGAACTTCCCCGCGATCCAGAAGATGCTGGACATCTACGCGGAGACCGGAATGCTGCCGAAGCTGGATGCCATGCAGTTCAAGCACGCGACGATCGTCGCGCCGCTGGAATAGGCAACGGGCGAATTGTCCGAACAAGGGGGCGAGGCGTCCCGGATCATCCCGGACGTTGCATGAAAAAGATGCGCGCATGAAGAAGTTGCGATCACGGGTCACGACTGACGGCCTCGACCGGGCCCCGCACCGCGCTTTCATGCGCGCAATGGGGCTCGACGACGCAGCGATCGCCAAGCCGATGGTGGGCGTCGTCAGCATGAAGGGCGAGCAGACGCCCTGCAATATGACCCACGACTTCCAAGTGGCCGCGGCCAAGACGGGAATCGAGGAGGCTGGCGGCACGCCGCGCGAATTCTCCACCGTATCGGTCTCCGACGGCATCAGCATGAATCACGAGGGAATGAAGTTTTCTCTCTTTTCACGCGAGCTGATTGCCGATTCAATCGAAGCCGTCGTTCATGGTCTCGCCTATGACGCGCTGATCGGGTACGGCGGATGCGACAAGACGCTTCCCGGCGTGATGATGGGCATGGTTCGTTGCAACGTACCGTCCATTTTCATCTACGGCGGCAGCTCGCTGCCGGGCCGGGTAGACGGGCGGACTCTCACGGTGCTCGACTCCTATGAAGCTGTCGGCGGCTTCATGACCGGAGAGATCGACGGCGCCACGCTCGAACGGATTGAGCGCGCCTGCCTGCCGACCATTGGTGCGTGCGCCGGCCAGTTTACCGCGAACACGATGGGGATGGTGTCGGAGGCGATGGGGCTGACCATTCCCAACGTCTCGATGGTACCCGGTGTCTATGCGGAACGTGCACAGATCTCGCGCTGCGCCGGGCGACTGGTGATGGAGATGCTGGAACGTGGCGGCCCGCTGCCGCGCGACCTCGTGACTCGGAAATCCCTCGAGAGCGGCGCGGCGATTGTTGCCGCCACGGGCGGCTCGACCAACGCAGCGCTGCATCTGCCGGCGATCGCGAATGAGGCCGGGATCGCATTCACGATCGATGACGTCGGCAAGGTCTTTGCCAGGACGCCGCTGATCGGAAACTTGCGGCCGGGCGGCAAGTACACTGCGAAGGATGTCTACGACATCGGCGGCGCGGCCGTCGTGATCCGCGAGTTGATCCAGAGCGGGCACATCGATGGGAGCTGCTTGTCCGTCACCGGGCGCACGCTCGCCGAAGAATATGGCGCGGCCAACGCTCCCGACGGTGAAGTCGTTTACGCGTCTCGTGCGCCGATCATGCCTGATGGTGGCGTGGCGGTTCTAAAGGGCAATCTCTGTCCAGACGGTGCGGTGATCAAGGTCGCAGGTTTGAAGAGTCAGCACTTCGAGGGCGTTGCGCGCGTCTTCGAAGATGAGGAGGCGTGTGTCAAAGCGGTCCGTGACCGCGCCTACACGGCGGGCGAGGTGCTGGTGATCCGCAATGAAGGGCCAGTCGGCGGCCCGGGCATGCGCGAGATGCTCGGCGTTACCGCGCTGATCTACGGCCAGGGTATGGGCGAGAAAGTGGCCCTGATCACCGATGGACGGTTCTCCGGCGCTACTCGCGGCATGTGCATCGGCTACGTGTCCCCCGAAGCGTTTGTCGGCGGTCCGTTGGCGCTTGTTCGCGACGGCGACAGGATCCTGATCGATGCCGCAAACCGGCGGATGGATATGCTGGTCGACGAGCAGGAACTCACGGCGCGCCGACGCGATTGGAAGCCGAGGCCGCCCCGTCACCGTGCAGGTGCGCTCGCAAAGTATGCGCGGCTGGTCGGACAGGCGCCGGGCGGAGCCGTCACACATGAGGGCCCTGCAGAATGGCCTTGGTTCGAATGACGCGCCGCTTCCGTGCGAGAATGACCGCCTGTCTGGCAAGTTTCTTGCTAAGCTCGATCAGCTGATGGAGGACATCAGCGGATCGGTTGCGTGACGTTCGCGCGTGAGTCAAGCGAGAGGATGAGGGTAGTGCCTTCGAGATCGAGCGAATGGGTGAATCCGGTGACGTCACAAAGGCCGGCTTCTGCGATCATCGAGATCGACCGCGTCTCCCAGGTTTTCCAGACCTCGGCGCGCAAGGATCATCTGGCGCTATCGGACATCTCGCTGACGATCGAGGAAGGAGCCTTCGTCTCCATCCTTGGTCCGTCCGGCTGCGGAAAGTCGACACTTCTTTATATCGTCGGCGGCTTCGTCAGCCCGACCAGCGGCGTGGCGAGGATGAAGGGACAGACGATCACGGGGCCGGGTCCGGATCGCGGACCAGTGTTTCAGGAGTTCGCTCTGTTTCCCTGGAAGACCGTGTTGGGCAATGTGATGTATGGCCCGCGCCAGCAAGGTGTGCCTGCCACCGAGGCCGGAGCACAGAGCCAGGCCTTGATCGAGATGGTCGGCCTCAAAGGTTATGAGAACTTTTATCCCAAGGAGCTCTCGGGTGGCATGAAGCAGCGCGTCGCGCTGGCCCGGACATTGGCTTACCACCCTGAGGTTCTGCTGATGGACGAGCCGTTCGGCGCGCTCGACGCGCACACCCGTACACGCCTCCAGAATGATCTCCTAAACATCTGGGAGCGTGACCGCAAGACGGTCCTGTTCGTGACCCATTCGGTCGACGAGGCCGTGTTCCTGTCGGACAAGGTCGTGATGATGTCGAAATCTCCCGGCCGCATTCGGCAGGTGATCGATATCGATCTGCCTCGGCCGCGTCGCCGCAACGAGCTGTTGCTCGATCCGCGCTACCAGAAATATGTCGTCGACATCGAGCGCATGTTCGACGAGGTCGACGAGACCGGATCGCCGTCATGATATCGACTGCTGCCGCCGCCAGACGTGCCGCCCCGGTGTTCGCTTGCATCGGGCTGCTGGCGGTGTGGCAGGTCGCGTCGCTCGCGCTGAAGAATGACAGTTTTCCGACGGCGATCGAGGCGATCCGCGCGATCCCGGACATCCTTGGCGACAAGGAGTCGCTGATCAACATCCTGGCCTCGCTTCGCCGCATGGCGATCGGGTTCGGTGTAGCCGTGCTGGTTTCGATCCCGCTGGGTCTGTTGATGGGGCGTAGCCGCGCCGTCGCGGCCTTCTTCAACCCGCTTCTGATGGTGATCTATCCGGTGCCGAAAGCGGCGCTGATGCCGATCATCATGCTTTGGCTGGGCGTCGGCGACATCACGAAGACGCTGGTGATCTTCCTCGGCGTCAGCCTTCCCGTGATCTATCACAGCTTTGAGGGCGCCCAGGCCGTCGAAGAGAAGATGCTGTGGTCGGGCGCCGCGATGGGACTTTCGCCGCTGCAACGGCTGGTGCGGATCGTGCTGCCCGCGGCGCTGCCGGAGATCCTGACCGGATGTCGCACAGGTCTCGTGCTGGCGTTGATCACGATGATCACCAGCGAGATGATCGCCCGCCAGTCCGGCGCCGGCAACATTCTGTTCAATGCGCTGGACATGGGCCAATACGACACCGTCTTCGCGATGATCATCATCGTGGGGGCGATGGGAATTTGCTTCGATGCTATTTTCGAGCGGGTCCGCGCACGGCTGGTGCGCTGGTCCGAGCCTCAGTTCGACATGCCACTGAGCTTCTCATGACATCGCGTCTTCTCTCAGCAAACGTCGTTCTTGGGCTCGTGCCAATTGTGCTGGTGATCGCGGTGTGGCAAGGCCTCGTATCATTCGGCTTTGCGCCTGTGGTCTTGCTGCCACCGCCGGGATATGTCTTCAGCAGGTTGCTCCAGCAACTCGTGACGTGGACGTTTCAGCAGGAGATCGCGGCGACCCTGATCCGGCTGTTTGCCGGCTTTGCGATTGCGGTCGTGCTCGGCGTAAGTATTGGCATCGCCGCGGCCGCCAATCCAACGATCAATGCCGTGGTTCGGCCAATCGTGCGCGTGTTGGCGCCGTTGCCTAAAGTCGCACTTTATCCGGCGCTGCTGCTTCTGCTCGGCTTCGGCCACGGATCCAAGATCACGCTGGTGGCGGCGGACGCTCTCTTTCCCATTCTGCTGTCCACCTACTACGGCGCATCGGCTGTGGAGCAGAAGCTGATCTGGTCGGCCATGGCGGCGGGAACGCCGCGCTATGAGATCTTGTTCAAGGTGGTTTTGCCGGCGGCGATGCCTTCGATCCTGACCGGCTGCCGGATCGGCCTTGTTATTTCCTGCATCGTGGTGTTTCTGGCCGAAATGATCACGTCGACGGACGGGTTGGGGCATGTGCTGGTGACGGCGGCCCGAACCTTTCAGGCCGTCGACATGTTCGTACCACTGATCACGATTTCGCTGCTGGGGTTGATCCTGAACGGCTTGCTGGGTGCCCTGCGATCGTATCTCTTGCGGGGCTTCCCCGAAGCGTGATCTGACTGAACAAAGAAACCAGAAGACCGGGAGTGAACCATGCTGGCGGATCGCATCGAGGCAAAATGGATCGACGCGTTTTGCGAGATCTTTGAGCGCTGCGCCGTCAAGGCCGGCGACACCGCGGCGATCCTCTCGGAAACCCAATCGCGTGCGCTGAACGTTCATTTGGCGGAGCTCGCCCTGCTGCGGATGGGCGCGCGGCCGTTTCATGTGGTGATGCCGACGCCGCGTAACCGGAATATCGTGCCGGTTCGCTCGACCGGGGCAAGCGAGGCAATCCAGCGGCTTGGTCCGGTCATCACCGCACTCCAGCAGGCCGGCTTTGTGGTGGATTGCACCATCGAGGGCCTGATGCACGCGGTGGAGACGCCGGAGATCCTCAAGGCCGGTGCGCGGATACTGGTGATCTCCAACGAACACCCGGAAGCGCTGGAGCGGATGGTGCCGGATCCCGCACTCGAGAAACGCGTTCGCGCGGCGGCGAAGTTGTTGCGTGGGACGAAGCGGATGCGCGTGACATCGAAAGCCGGCACGGCGCTCGACGTTGACATGGTCGGTGCGTCCACGGTCGGCGTGTGGGGCTGGACCGACAAGCCGGGCACGTTGGCGCACTGGCCCGGTGGCATTGTGGTCAGCTTTCCCAAGAGCGGAACGATCAACGGGACGTTGGTGATGGCCCCCGGTGACATTAATCTGACCTTCAAGCGCTACCTGGCGTCCCCAGTGAAAATGACGCTGAAGGACGATTATGTTGTCGAGCTGGAGGGCGAGGGCACGGATGCGGCGATGATGCGCGCCTATCTCGCAGCGTGGGGCGATCGCGAGGCCTATGCGGTCTCGCATGTCGGTTTCGGTATGAATCCGGGAGCCCGCTACGAAGCCCTCTCGATGTATGACCAGCGTGACACCAACGGCACTGAAATTCGTGCCGTCTCCGGCAATTTCCTGTTCTCGACCGGCGCGAACGAATTTGCCGGCCGCTACACGGCGGGCCACTTTGATTTGCCGATGATGGGAACGACGATCGAACTCGATGGCGTCGCGGTCGTTCGCGAAGGCGTGCTGCAGGACGTCTTCGGCTAGCTGCGGTCGAGGACCGGTGGGCGCGCGAGGCCGAAATGCCGGAGCAGGTCGACCATGGCCTGAAGCCGCTTCACGCGATAGGCATCGACGTCCATGCCTGAATAATCGAGGAAGCCGGCACCCGTTCGCAAGCCGATCCGGCCTTCTTGCATATTGCGGGAAATGACGTCCGGCGTGCGATAGCGGTCGCTGCCGAGCGCGCCTTCGAGGTACCGGCTGGCGTAGTACAAGATGTCGCCGCCGCCCCAGTCGATGAACTCGAGCAGTCCGAGCACGGCATAGCGGAAGCCAAAGCCGTAACGGATCGCTTTGTCGATCTCCTCGGCGCTGGCGACGCCTTCCTCGACCATGCGTGCGGCCTCGTTCATCGCCAGCGCCTGGATGCGCGGGACGATGAAGCCGGGCGTCGCCGCGCAGACCACGGGGACCTTTCCGATGGCTTCGAGCAGCGCCTTGACCTCATCGATGATGGCGGGATCGGTGGCTTTGCCGGGTGAAACCTCGACCAGCGGGATCAGGTAGGCTGGATTGAGCCAGTGCACATTGAGGAAGCGGCGAGGGTTCACGATCGCACCGGAGAGATCGTCGACGAGGATGGTCGACGTGGTCGAAGCGATGATCGTATCCGGGCCGACTTGTTTTGAAGCCGCCCCCAGCACCTCGCGCTTGAGCTCGACGATCTCGGGAACGCCCTCGAAAACCATTCCGGCGCCGGACAGCGCTGCGCCGCTTCGGCTCGCTGGCACCACCGAGACCCGTGCGATAAGCGGATCGACATCCGCCTCGCTCAGCAGTCCCAGCTTCGACAGGCTGGCAAAGGTCTTCCTGACTTCGTCGAGCGCGTCCGCCTCCAGCCTGGCGAAGTCTTCCGCGGAACGGCCCTTGATGTCGATCATCGTGACCATATGCCCTGCGTAGGCGAACGCGACGGCGATGCCGCGCCCCATGCGGCCGGCCCCGAGGCAGGCAATGTTGGCGCGGCTGGTCATCGGTCAAAATCCCCTGCGAAGAAGCGCCTGGAGCTCGGCTTTGCTGAGATTGCCAAGCCCCAGCGTCTCGAGCGTTCGGCCGCGCTGCGCAAAATCCTCGCCGCAAATCGCACCGCCGATGGCCAGAAAGGCCTTGGCCAACGGTGTGGGCGTGCCCGCCAGGGCGGCGGCGGAGACCAGCAGCGACAGCCCAAGCCGCAGATCCTCACGCATATAGCGGTGCTCGGTCAGCACGATCCGCTCACGCCAGTCGCCGGAATCGGTCAGCCGGTCGTGCGAGCCACGGCCATACATCCAGATCTCGCCCTCTTTGGCGTAGTGGTGGGCCAGCGGAAAATGCGGTGCGCCATAGCCAAGCGCCTCTCGCACCGCGATCCGTTCTGCGTCGAGCGCGTCGGTCACCCGGCGGATCGCGGCCTGCGTTCCTTCCTTGTGGATGTCCCATCGTTCGAAATGCTCGATCGGGCCGGCGTTCATCACGATCAGCGGCGGGTGAATGATGGGCCCAGCATTCATCAGCGCGCCGGAGAGCGCATCGCCGCAGGGCTCGATCGCATCGGGGAAAGCGCGTCCGATCACTTCGAGTGCATGCGCGGCCTGATCGAGCGGAAACACGCCGACCGGCAGCCGCTTGGCACGGATGGTGATTGCGACCTCGAACGGCCCGTGCTTGCGGGTCAGCCAAGGCAGCGTGCCGGTCTCGGCAAAGCTTGCCTTGGCGTGGTTTCCGGCATCCCGCGCGGCTTGGGCGAAGATCATCGAGCCGAATGTGGCGGGCGGCAGGAACACGACCTGGCCGTTCCGCAAATGCGGAGCGAGCAAACGAGCAATGTCCGGCTGCGCGAAGGCAGGGGCGGGGCACAGAATCAGCTCGGTGCCATCAATTGCTTCGGCGATATCGGTCGTCACCAGCGCGAGCTTCACATCGTGCCGGCCATTATGATCCTTCACCAGGATGCGCGAGCCGGCCGCGCGATGCGCCGTCACCTGATCGGTGTCGCGGCGCCAGAGCCGGACCTCATGCCCCGACAGCGCAAAATCGCCCGCGGCCGCGAAAGAGCCGTTTCCCCCACCCAGAACTGCAATCTTCAAGATGCTTCTCCTTGCACGCGCGACTGCGCATCAAGCTGCTTCAGCAGGAAATGCTGGACCTTGCCCAGTGCCGTGCGCGGCAGGTCGTCGACGAAGACGATGTCGCGCGGAACCTTGTAACGGGCGAGCTGCGTCTGAAGATGCGCTCTCAGTTCGTCCACTTCGAGCCGGGAGCCGGACCGCCCGATGACATAGGCGATCGGCACCTCGTCCCAGCGCGGGTCCGGCCGGCCGATCACGGCGCATTCGCTGACATCGGGATGTTCGAGCAGGACGCGCTCGACCTCGGCCGGATAGACGTTCTCGCCGCCGGAAATGATCACATTCTTCTTGCGGTCGCGGACCCAGAAATACCCGTCGGCATCGCACAGGCCGACATCGCCGGTGCGATACCAACCGTCGTGCAGCGCATCGCGCGTGGCATCCGCATTGCCCCAATATTCGAAGAACACGTTGGGCCCTCGTACGGCGATTTCGCCCGGCGCACCCGCAGGGACCTCATTGCCGACCTGATCGATCACCTTCGCTTCGCAGCACAGGCCGGCAAGTCCGGTCGATCCCGCGCGCGAAAGATCGCCGCCAAGCCGGGTGTAGACTGCGATGGGGCAGGTTTCCGTCGATCCATAGACCTGAAGCATCGGAACATCGCGCGCCACGAAGCGGTCGATCAGGTGCGGTGGCACGATGGTCGAGCCGGTCGAGACGGCTTTGAGCGACGAGAGATCGGTCGTTGTCCAGGCGGGATGCTCGCTCACGGCCTGGAGGATTGCAGGCACCATCACTGTCAGGGTCGGTCGTTCCCGTTCAATGGCCGCGAGCGCAGTATCCGGCGTGAAGCGGGCGTGGATCGTGACGGTCGCACCAAGCTGCAGCGCCGGCGTGGTCTGGATGTTGAGGCCGCCGACATGGAAGAACGGCAGCACCGTCAGCACGTGATCATCCGACGTCATGTTGTGCATGTGCTGGCTCATGACGCCGTTCCAGAACAAGGCTTCTTGCCGCAGAACTGCGCCCTTCGGCCGTCCCGTCGTTCCTGACGTGTAGACGATCAGAAGCGGGCAGGAGAGATCAGTGTGCGGATTGCGGCCGCTGCCTTCGCTGCGAGCCAGCAACGCCTCGAATGTCGCGCCACGAGGTGGCGTGAAGTCGAGTCCGATGACGGTCGTCCCCGGCGCAAGCTCCGGGAGAACTCCCGCAAATGCCTGCTCGAGTACCAGGACCTTTGCGCCCGCATCGGTGAGAATGAAGCGCTGCTCGGCAACCGCTAGCCGCCAGTTCAGCGGCACCAGCATCGCACCAAGTCGCGCGCATGCGTAGAGCAGAACCAGATAGTCCGGCCGGTTCAGGCTCAGGATTGCGACGCGGTCGCCTCGGCCGACGCCGAGCTCCTGCCTCAACGCCGTGGCGGTCCGTTCGATGCGCGCGGCGAGTGCGGCGAAGCTCAGCCGCTCACCCTCGAAGGCGATCGCCGTCTTGTCTGGCGCGAACGCCGCGTTGCGATCGATCAGACTACAGAGGTCCACGGTCAGTCGTCCGTTTCACCGGCCTCGTACAGCGCCTCGCGCCCGATCCGGTCGAGGCAGAGCTCGGCGGTCCAGGGCAGCATCAGCGAGCCACAGCGGCTGTCGCGATAGATGCGCTCCAGCGGGAGCGAGCGGAGCATGGCCTGACCGCCGCAGGTGCGGATCGCGAGCGCGGCGAGCTCATTGGCGCCCTCCATCACCGAATATTGCGCGGCATAGGCGCGCAGCACCTGCTCCTTGCTTGGATTGGCGTGGGCCTCGGTGATCGCCTGGAACCAGATCGCCTTGATCTGCTCGAGCTTGATCTGCATCTGCGCGACCGCGATTTGCTTGGTCGGGTACATCCGGCGCTTGACCGGCGGCATGCCCGGTACCTCGCCGCGAAGATAGCGCACGGTGAAATCATAGGCGGCTTGCGCCAGGCCCATATAGGTCGGCGACAGCGTCAGGAACATGTGAGGCCAGCGCATCGCCGCCTGGAAATAGACGCCACGCGGCATCAGCGCGGAATCCTCAGGGACGAACACATCCTTGAACAGCAGCGTGCGAGAGACTGTGCCGCGCATGCCGAGCGGATCCCAGTCGCCGACCACCGAGACACCGTCCGATTTCGCGGAGATCGCGAGGTAAAGGGTGTTGCGGCGCGAGGCTTTTTCGCCCTCCTCGATCTCGGTGCAGAGCACGCCGTAATAGTCGGCATGACCGGACAGCGATGCGAAGATCTTCTTGCCGTTGACGATCCAACCGCCCTTCACGGGCTTTGCTTCCGTGCCGAACGCGACACCGCCGGCCGCGGCCGCTCCGCCCTCGGAAAAGGGCTGCGAGTAGATCGCACCATCCTCGACGATACGCTTGTAATGAACCGCGCGCCGCCGCTCGTGCTCGGCGCGGGTCTCCGCGTCCATGTCGAGATCGTCGGCGAGCGGACCTGACCACAGGGTCGAGCATACGTGCATGTTCCAGGTGAGGGCGGTCGCGCCGCAATAGCGGCCGATTTCCGCTGCCGCCAGTGCGTAAGTTTGATAGTTCGCGCCGAGCCCGCCATGCTTCTTGGGCACCGCGATGCCGAGCAGGCCGACGCGATGCAGGTCGCGATAATTCTCAGTCGGGAAGATCGCCTCGCGATCGTAAGTCGCCGCGCGACCAGCGAACACGCTCTGGCCGATCTCGCGGGCGCGCGCGATGATGCCGGCCTGCTCGTCGTTCAGGCGGAATGCGACGGGATCGAAGATCGGAGCATCCAGCGCGACCTTGTCGGTTACGCCGATGTTCTTGCTGACTTGCATGGTCATTGCGCAGCCATCCTACGTTTTGGTTGCGACGGAATTCAGGAACCGGCCGAGGGCTTCGTCGAACGCGTCAGCGCGTTCAAGGTTGGCGAGATGGCCGACACCAGCCAGCTCGACATATTCGGCAGAGGGAATGAATGTTGCTGTCTTTGCCATCATGGGGGCAGGCGCATTGTTGTCCTTGGAGCCGGACAGCAACAGCGTCGGGACGGAAATGTCCTTGAGTGTGCTGCGCTGATCGAAGCCCATCAAAGCCAGCATCATGGCGCGATAGCTCGCCTCGGGCACGCTTGCCATGCACTCGCGCGCAAGCTCCATTCCCTTCGGATCGGGATCGTCGCCGACAAGCTCCTTCACCAGGGAGGGAGCCAGCGACTTCATGGTCTCGCCGCGATCGAGCGGCCCAAGCCGCGCCGCGATGAACGATTTCTGCCAATTGCCATCGGCCTTGCCGAAGGCCGGGCTGGTCTGCGCAAGGACGACCGCGCGGGCCAGTTTCGGGGATTGCGCCAGCCATTTCTGGACGATCATGCCACCGATCGAATGGCCGACCAGAATTGGCTTGGTTGCACCAAGCTGCTCAATGAATTGCTGGAGCGCATCGGCAAGGGCCGCGATGCTGACGCTGGCGAGCGGCGCCGATCCGCCGTAGCCCGGCATGTCCCATGCAATCGCGCGGAACTGGGTGCTGAATCTCGCAAGCTGTTGCCGCCAGGCCCGTGCCGCGCCGCCAATGCCATGCAGGAAAATCAGGGGTGTCGCGTCCGGATCGCCCGCGGCTTCATAGGCGAAGCGGCCGTCTTTTGTTATCATTGGCGCAGGCTGCGACACGCGACATCCTTTTGCTCGGCCGGTCGATGCTAACAGGCCTGTAGGGGATGGGAAGCGATAATTTTATACTTAAAGCAATTTTCGGGCCGGTCTCTCGCGCGAAGGCGTTCGCGGCGCTACGGCAGCTTCGTTGCAAAAACTTGAAGGTTAAAATATATCGAGGAACGATCAGCAGAGCCAAGGAGCCAGCGCATGTCCGGATTGCCGCACTCGCCGCACGCGCTCGTGACCGGTGGCGGTCGCGGCATCGGCCGCGCCGTCGCAGCCTCTCTTGTCGGAGCAGGCGCAACCGTGACGGTGCTCGGCCGGAACGTCGCTGTTCTAGAAGAGGCGGTCGGCGCAGGTGCCGCGCATTTTGCTGCGATCGCCGACGTCTCGAACGAATTATCACTGAAAGCCGCTATCGCTGAAGCGAGCGCGCGAAAGCCGATCGACATCCTGATCGCCAACGCGGGAAGTGCAGAATCCGCGCCGTTCGCGAAATCGGACGCTGCCCTGTTTGCGCGCATGTTGGACGTCAATTTCATGGGCGTTGTCCATGCCATCCAGGGCGTTCTGCCGGGCATGAAGGATCGTCCCTATGGCCGCATCGTCGCGATTGCCTCGACGGCAGGGCTCAAGGGCTACGCCTATGTCAGCGCGTATACGGCGGCGAAGCACGCCGTCGTCGGTCTCGTGCGCTCTCTTGCCCTCGAGACGGCCGGAAGCAATGTGACTGTGAATGCGGTGTGTCCGGGCTTCACCGACACCGATCTGGTCGCCGGCAGCATTGAAAACATCATGAAGAAGACCGGCAGGAGCCGCGAGCAGGCGATCGCCGAGCTCGCGAAGCACAATCCGCAGGGACGGCTGATCACGCCTCAAGAGGTGGCTGACGCAGTGCTTTGGTTGTGCGGCGAAGGCGCTGGTGCGATCACCGGGCAGGCGATTGCAGTCGCAGGCGGCGAAATCTAGTAGCGCGGAACAAACATAGTTAGGAGATCGCATGAGCAGACCAGCCAATCCTGTGACCGTGCCGCTCGCGGATTATTCGCCGCAGCACTTCCTGCTGGCGGTGGTCGACAGCGTTGCCACGGTGACGCTCAACCGTCCCGAGCGGAAGAATCCACTGACCTTCGAGAGCTATCGGGAACTGACGGATTTCTTCCGCGCCTGCGCTTTCGATGATGCAGTCAAGGCCATCATCGTCACCGGCGCCGGCGGTAACTTCTCGTCCGGCGGCGATGTGTTCGAGATCATCGGCCCGCTCGTGAAGATGGACACCAAGGGGCTGACCGCTTTCACGCGGATGACCGGCGACCTCGTCAAAGCGATGCGGGCCTGCCCTCAACCCATTGTGGCCGCGGTCGAAGGCATCTGCGCCGGCGCCGGCGCGATCATCGCGATGGCATCGGATATGCGGCTTGCGGCGAGCGGCGCGAAGGTCGCGTTCCTCTTCAACAAGGTCGGCCTTGGCGGCTGCGACATGGGCGCCTGTGCGATCCTGCCGCGGATCATCGGACAGTCCCGCGCCTCCGAGCTGCTCTACACCGGCCGGTTCATGACGGCGGAGGAGGGCGAGCGCTGGGGCTTCTTCAGCCGCATCGTCACGCCCGAGCAGGTGCTGCCCCAGGCGCAGTTGCTGGCCAAGCAGGTTGCGGAAGGCCCGACCTTCGGCAACACCATGACCAAGCGGATGCTGGCGATGGAATGGGCGATGTCGATTGAAGAGGCGATCGAAGCGGAAGCGGTTGCTCAGGCGCTGTGCATGACCACGGCGGATTTCGAGCGCGCCTTTGAAGCATTCGCCAACAAGGTCAAGCCGGTCTTCAGGGGCGACTGAGCCCCGGACTTGCTGCGGGAAGCCAGCAACGGTGACTTGCGCCGCAATACCTGCCCGGAAAAGATCAGATTTTCCGCAACAACGTGCGCGACCGGCGGGATCTCGAGGAGCTGAGAATTAAGGCTAAGCCCAAGACCCGGGCCGAGCTCAAGGCGGAGGCGACAAAGCCGCTTGCGGCGGAGTGACCGCCCGTGCGACTTTAGCCCCATTGCCTGGCGTATTTTCGAGTGGAGTAAGGGCGATGAAGGCGATTATCGTCGGTGGCGGTATCGGTGGTCTCACCACGGCATTGATGCTGCGCTCGCGCGGCATCGGGTGCGAGATTTTCGAACAGGCCGACACCATCCGCGAGCTCGGTGTCGGCATCAACACGCTGCCGCATGCGATGCGGGAGCTTGCCGGCCTCGGTCTCCTCCAGCAGCTCGACGACGTCGCGATCCGCACCGACCAGCTCTATTACCTCAATCGCCACGGCCAGGAGGTATGGCGCGAGGCCCGCGGCATCGACGCCGGCCATGACGTGCCGCAATTCTCGATTCACCGCGGCCGCCTTCAGGGCGTCATCCATCGCGCCGTCGAGGAGCGGCTCGGGCCGGAGGCAATTCACACCGGCTGCCGCCTCGGCGCCTTCACGCAGGACGAGGGCGGCGTCACCGCTTATTTCTTCGACCGCTCGGGCGCGCACATTCATACTGCGCGCGGCGATATCCTGATCGGCGCTGACGGCATCCATTCACGCGTTCGCGATACGCTGTTCCCGAACGAGGGACCGCCGTGCTGGAACGGCCTGATGCTATGGCGCGGTGCGCGCGATTGGCCGCTGTTCCTCACCGGCAAGTCGATGATCGTGGCCGGCGGCCTCAACGCCAAGGTGGTGATCTATCCGATCGCAGAGGGATCGAGTCCGGCGAGCCGTCTCACCAACTGGGCGGTGCTGGTGAAGGTCGGCGAGGGCAATGCCCCGCCGCCCCGGAAGGAAGACTGGTCGCGGCCCGGCCGGCGCGAGGAGTTGATGCCGCATGTCGCGCGCTTCTCGGTGCCTTATATCGACGTCAAGAGCCTGATCTCGGCAACGCCGGAATTCTACGAATATCCGACCTGCGACCGTGATCCCTTGCCTTACTGGTCGTCCGGGCGCGTTACGCTGCTCGGTGACGCCGCGCATCCCATGTATCCGGTCGGCTCCAATGGCGCATCTCAGGCGATCCTCGACGCGCGCTGCCTTGCCGATGCGCTGGTGCGCGCCGAGCATCCGCGCCAGGCTTTGCTTGAATATGAGAAGAAACGTCTGCCGATGACCGCTGACATCGTCCGCTCCAACCGGCGCGGCGGCCCCGAGGGCGTCATCGACGCCGTCGAGCAGCTTGCGCCCGATGGCTTCGACAACGTCGACAACGTGCTGAGCTATTCCCAGCGCGAGGCGATCGTGCGCGGCTATGCCACCAAGGCCGGCTTCGCCGCCGTGCCGGGTCTGGCGGCGGTGCGCGCTTAAGACTAGCTCCTAGCCGCCGGGCGGCGGCGGCAGGAAGTGGATGTTGAACTCGGCGGCCATCGCCACCACGTCCTCCGGCTTCTGTTCCTTCATGTTGTGAAGGCCCCAGAACAGGTCGAACAGCTTGCGGGTCGGCGACACCCAGAACAGCACCTTTGCCGTCTGCTCCGACTTGTTGAAGATGCCGTGCGGCACGCCCATGCCGAGGCGGATCAGATCGCCCGGGGTCGCCTGCGACTCCGAATTGCCGAGCACGAAGTCAAGCTTGCCCTCGAGCATGTAGAGATACTCATCCTGGTCGGGATGGATGTGCGGCGGCACGAATGTGCCCGGCGGCAATGTCGCGTGCCAGGAGAAGCTGTGCTCGGTATTGCTCTTCGGCACATAGGTCTGGCCGAGGATGTTCCAGGAAATGCCCTGGATCCCTTCATTAGCCCGCGTGATGCCGGTGATTTCGCTCTTCATTGTAGTCCTCCCGTAATGCGGTGCGGCTTAGTTTGCCGCCTTGCAGTCCTTGGCATAGCGGTCGCCATAGTTCTCAAAGACTTTCTGAACGATCTCGGTCTGGAACTTGCCGTCCGCACGCTTGGCGACCTTGGTCAGATAGAAATCCTGGATCGGATAGCCGTTGGTGTTGAACTTGAAGGCGCCGCGCAGAGAGGTGAAGTCGGCCTTCTTCAGCGCAGCCCCAACCGCATCCTTGTTCAAGAGATCGCCTTTCACGGCCTTGACCGCGCTGTCGATCAGCATCGCGGCGTCATAGGCCTGAAAAGCGTAGGTGCCGGGCACGACGTTGTAGGCGGCTTCATAGGCCGCGACGAACTTCTTGTTCTGGGGATTGTCGAGATTGGGCGCCCAGTTCGCGCCGCCAAACATGCCGACGGCCGCATCCTGCTGCGCCGGCAAGGTCGATTCATCCACCGTGAAAGCCGAGAGCACCGGAATGCTGTCGGCAAGGCCGGCCTGCCGGTATTGCTTGACGAGATTGACGCCGAGGCCGCCCGGCATGAACGTGAACAGCGCATCGGGCTTCTGCGACGAGATCTTGGAAAGTTCCGGCTGGAAGTCCAGCGTGTTCAGCGGCATGTAGGATTCTTCGACGATCTCGCCCTTGTAGTCGAGCTTGAAGCCCGCCACCGAATCCTTGCCGGCCTGATAGTTCGGCACCATCAGATACATGCGCTTGTAGCCGCGATCCTGCGCCACCTTGCCGAGGATCTCGTGGACCTGATCGTTCTGGTACGACGTCACATAGAAGAACGGGTTGCAGTCCTTACCGGCGAAAGTCGATGGGCCGGCGTTGGGGCTGATCAGGAACGTCTTGGACTCCGTAATGGGGCGGTGGATCGCCTGGAGGATGTTGGAGAAGATCGGGCCCACCACGAAGTCGACCTTGTCGCGCTCCAGAAGGCCCTTGACCTTCGTGACCGCTGCGTCGGGCTTCAACTCGTCATCGGCGACGATCACCTCGACATCTCGGCCCCCCATCTTCCCGCCGAGATCCTTCACGGCGAGCGCAAAGCCGTCGCGGACCTGCTGGCCAAGCGCGGCGGCGGGGCCCGACAGGGTCACGACCACGCCCAGCTTGATCTTCTCCTGGGCGAGGGAAGGGCTCACCGCGGTGCCGAGCAGCAGGGCGGCAGCGGCCAAGGTCGTTTGCGTCTTCATGATGTGTCCCCGTGACGATCGGGCTTGCGCAGCAAGCCGCGTACTCCAATCCAAGCTTATGCCGATGATGGCGGCCGCGGCAAGCAAGCTCAAGGCGTGGCCATCCTGCGGGCAGTGCGCATGCAAGCGGCGCGCCAGTTATTTGAAGCCTAAAGAAATTCGGTGCGGTCGATTGTTGCAGCTTTAGGCTTGCGGCCGGGGCCGATTTATTTGAAGCTCAAAACGTTGGGGAATCCGTGCTGGCGCCAGGGCCGGCCATGAGTGACTGCATCGAGATGCTCGATTCCGAGACCAAAGCCGTCGAGACGCCGGAGGACCACGCCGAAGAGCTTCGGCTGTGGCTGCGTCTGCTCACCTGCACCACCCTGATCGAAGGCGAAGTCCGTGGCCGCCTGCGACAGCGCTTCGACGTCACGCTGCCCCGGTTCGACCTGATGGCGCAGCTCGACAAGGCGCCCGATGGCATGACGCTGTCCGACGTCTCCAAGCGCATGATGGTGTCCAACGGCAACGTCACCGGCCTCGTCGAACGGCTGGTGGAATCGGGCCATCTCGACCGGCGCACCTCGGAGACGGACCGCCGCGTCCAGGTGATCCGCCTCACAAAGCTGGGTCGCGCCGAGTTTCGCAGGATGGCTGCGGAGCACGAGACCTGGATCGCCGATCTGTTCGCCGACCTGACTCCGAAGGATGTCCGCGAATTGATGCGGCTCCTGGCCAAGACAAAGGCGTCGGCGCAGAAATCGGCCGGTCGCCGCCGGCCGTAGTCCGCCAGCGGGGCACCCCGCCAGTCCCACCTTGCCGCCGGAAAATGCATGGGATGCCCAAAATCCGCTATTGCGCCGAATTGTTTTAAGCCTAAAATGTTTTCCAGATGATGCTGCCGGGTGCTTTCCATGCTGAAAGGAGCGTGCGATGGCCAACGCCGCTAAGGCTCAAGAGTCGGGCTCGTATGACGGTAACGCCGCGACAGCCCACGTCGATACATTCGCACGGCAGCATCTGCCGCCGCGCGAGTTCTGGCCCGAATTCATCTTCACGCGGCCGGAGCTGCACTATCCGCAGCGATTGAACTGCGTCAGCTATTTTCTCGACCGCTGGGTCGAGCAGGGCCACGGCGACGCGCCGTGCGTCATCAGTCCGGCCGTCAGCTACACCTATCGCGAGCTGCAAGCGCTCGTGAACCGCATCGCCGACGTGCTGGTTCGCAAGCTTGGTCTCGTAACCGGCGGACGCGTGCTGCTGCGCTCCGCCAACAATCCGATGATGGTTGCGACCTATCTCGCGGTGATCAAGGCTGGCGGCATCGTCGTGGCGACCATGCCTCTGCTGCGCGCCAAGGAACTATCTTATCCGATCCAGAAGGCGGAGATTACACTCGCGCTCTGCGATGGAAAACTCTCGGAGGAGATGGAGAAGGCGAAAGCGGCGGCGCCCGGCCTCAAGCACGTGGTCTATTGGGGCAACGGCGCGTCGGACTCGCTCGAGGCGCTGATTACTGATGCGAGCCCGGAGTTCAAGGCGGTCGATACCGCCGCCGATGACATCTGCCTGATTGCCTTCACGTCGGGCACGACGGGCGATCCCAAGGGCACCATGCATTTCCATCGGGATATGCTGGCGGTCTGCGACGGTTATGCGCGCAACATCTTGAGGGCGGAGCGGAAGGATCGCTTCGTCGGTTCAGCCCCGCTCGCCTTTACCTTCGGCTTCGGCGGCGTGTTGTTTCCGATGCATATCGGCGCTTCCTTCGTCGTGCTGGAGAAGACGACACCGGACGACATGCTGACGGCGATCGAGCAATACAAGACCTCGGTCTGCTTCACCGCGCCAACCGCCTATCGCGCCATGATCGGCAAGCTCGCGGGTCGCGACATTTCTTCGCTGCGAAAGTGCGTCTCTGCGGGCGAGACCCTCCCCAAGCCGACATTCGATGCCTGGCTCAAGGCCACCGGCATCAAGCTGATGGACGGCATCGGTTCGACCGAGCTGCTGCACATCTTCATCAGCGCGACCGTGGACGAGATCCGTCCCGGCGCAACCGGCAAACCCGTGCCGGGTTACGAAGCAAAAATCGTCGATGACGACGGCAATGACCTGCCGCCGGGCACGATGGGGCGGCTCGCGGTGCGCGGCCCGACCGGCTGCCGCTATCTCGCCGACGAGCGGCAGCGCAAATACGTCCAGAACGGCTGGAACATCACCGGCGATACCTATCTGATGGATAGCGACGGCTACTTCTGGTACCAGTCGCGCTCCGACGACATGATCGTGTCAGCCGGGTACAACATCGCGGGCACGGATGTGGAGGCGGCGCTGCTGACGCATCCATCCGTAGCCGAGTGCGGCGTCGTCGGTGCGCCGGACGAGGCGCGTGGCATGATCGTGAAGGCCTATGTCATCGCCGCCCCAGGTGTGACGCCGGACGCTCAACTCGCAGCGGAGTTGCAGGAGCATGTCAAACGTGAGATTGCGCCTTACAAATATCCGCGCGCGATCGAGTTCGTGGTGCAACTGCCGAAGACCGAGACCGGCAAGTTGAAGCGATTTGCCCTGCGGCAGTTGGCGCAGGCTGCAGCGACGTCCTCTGGCGTTGCGGCGGAATAAGAGAAGGATGAAGAATTGTCCGTGACGACGCCGAAAGGCCCGCACCTCGCGGTGCTGCCGACAGCAGCCGAGAGCGAAACCGGCTCCAGGGCGCAGGTGCTCCAACCGTCCGGCTGGCCGCTACCGAAAGGCTATGCCAACGGCATGGCCGCCGAGGGACGCATCGTCGTCACCGGCGGCGTGATCGGCTGGGACGCCGAGGAGCGTCTCGCGGACGGCTTTGTCGCACAGGTGCGCCAAGCCCTGAGCAACATCGCCGAGATATTAGCCGAGGCGGGTGCGCGGCCCGAGCACCTCGTGCGGCTGACCTGGTACGTCGTCGACATGGACGAATACCTGGCGAACCTGAGGGAGCTCGGCAAGAGCTACCGTGCCACCTTCGGTGCGCACTATCCTGCGATGGCGCTGGTGCAGGTCGTCCGCCTCGTCGAGAAGGCGGCGCGCGTCGAGATCGAAGCCACGGCCGTCATTCCCCGCTAAGTCGCCTTCGGTTCGCGCCTAACTGGCCCTGGCGAGATCGTCGTCCTCGGGCGAATTCAGATAGACGCCCGATACAGTGTCGACCCAGCACAGATGGTCGTGCACCTTCTTGACGCCCTCGACGTTCTCCGCCGCGACGACGGCGGCCTGACGCGCGCGTTCCTCGGTGATGACGCCGCTGAGATGAACGATGCCGTCCCGGACGATGACGTTCAGTCCGAACGGGCACCAGTCGTTTTTCTCCATGGTGTCGGTGATACGGCCGCGAATGTGATCGTCGTCGGCCGTCGGATCCGGTACCTCGCGGGCGAGCCCCGCCACCGCCTGCAACAAATTCGCGCGCGAGACGATGCCGACGACCTTGTCGCCGCGCACCACCGGCAGCCGCTTTACGTTGTTCCGTTCCATGAGATCAACGATCTCCGCGAGCGCCGTATCCTCGGTGATGGTCACGACCGAGGCGGTCATCACCTCCGAGACCTTGCGGCCGTGCTCGTGGACGAAATCGCTGGCGGAGTTGCCGGGGCCGAGGATGAACCGCAGCCAGCGGCCTCGCTTGCGCTCGGTGCCGATTTCGCTGCGGCGAACGAAATCGCCCTCGGAGACCACGCCGACCAGCTTGCCGGCATCGTCGACCACGGTGAGGCCGCTGACGTGCCGCTTCAACATGATGTTTGCCGCCTCGACGATGCTGGTGTGAGGGGCAACCGAGATGACCGAGCGGGTCATGATCTGGTGGGCGCGCATGGGGAAGCTCCGCAAGTTCACACGAATATCGATGTGTGGAGCTTAGGTCACCGGCAGGAAGCTGATTTGACCCAAGTCAAGCTGGTCCGCACCTAATCCTCGGGCTCCGCATTCGGGGCGAGGTCGGAGGAGCGGAACGGCTTGGCCATGTCCAGTTTCCGGTAAGCGTTCGAGGCGGTCCGCAACAGCTTCTTTTGGCGCTTCCGGTTGTGGAAGCGAATGCCCGCCTCGGGGACGGCCTCGTTCAGCGACGCTGCCAGGGTTTGCCCTCGCGCATCGTCGTTCAATTGCCCGAGGGACTTCTGCGCCTTGCGTAATTGCTTGAGGATCGACTTCTGTTTGGTCAGCGATTCGTCTGCAAACAAATCCTCTAGCGATTCGATCGAATAGGTCAGCCGCTTGTTGAGGAGCCGCAGCTTGTGCCGTTTTCCGACGTCGAGCTTGCGCAGTTTCCGCGCCTTCCTGAGCAGCGTCGTTTCCCATTCCGTGAGCTGCGCCGTCGCGTGGTCGGCAAGCGGGCAGCGGCGCAATCGGATGGCCTCCTTGCTGCGCCGGGTCGACCAAGGACCGCTCTCGATCCAGGCGGAGGTCTGCTCGACAAGACGGCGATACCGCGCCGATTGCAGCGCGCGCGCCAGCAGGCGGTGGCTCTCGGCGCGCTTCTCGTCC
This sequence comes from Bradyrhizobium sp. 61, assembly GCF_023073075.1. NCBI lineage: Bacteria > Pseudomonadati > Pseudomonadota > Alphaproteobacteria > Hyphomicrobiales > Nitrobacteraceae > Bradyrhizobium > Bradyrhizobium sp. 61. The sequence continues at coordinate 44,291 of NZ_JADPIU010000085.1, forward strand.
CAATGCTGAAGCTCGGCGATCACGTCAAGCTCGCCTCCGCTTTCGGCGATAACCCGCTCGATCGCCACGTCTAGGTCGCGCACCATGCCGAGCTGGCTGTTCAGCCATTTCAGTTCGGCCCAGACATTCGGCCGCAGGGCATCGTCGACCATGGGCGAGAAGAAGCGGATGGCGGTGCGCAGATGCGTCAGTGCGATCCGGATCTGATGCAGCGCCTCGGGATCGCCGTGGCAGGTGCCATCGTGCTGGGCGAGGACGGCATCGAGGTGGCGGCGGGCGATAATCCGGAACGCGGTGTCGCAGGCCATGCCGGGGCTGAGGCGGCCGGGCAGAACATTGCGCCGCGCCGCAGGCTTGGCGCGAGCGGTCGCCATCGAACTCGTGGTGGGTCGCGCCATCCTAGCCCGCGCCAATCAGATTGCCTTATTTGCCCTCAGCGATTACGTCCCGGCAATTCTGGAGCGTCTGCGCTTGTGTCCCGGATGCATCGATGGTCGCCCAACCGACATGGCCGATATTATAGTGCTCTTGCTGCGCGGCAACCTCTTGCGTGGCGTCGGACGCGTCGCCCCGGCGGCCGCCGATTCGCGCCTGGCGGGTGGCGAGGTCGGCGACGAGGAATAGTCCATTGAGCGGTACGCTGCACTCGCGTGCCAGGGCGGCCATCTCGTCTCGCTCGGTCTCGCGCGCAAAGACGGCGTCGACGATTGCCGAGTGGCCTTGCGCCAGAACCTGCCGGGCGCGCTGCATCAGCACCCCGTAGACGCGCGCCGTCACGTCAGGCCGGTACGTGGACGGCGGTAGCCGTTCGGTGTGTCCCACCTGAAACAGCTGCTTGCGAATGACGTCGCTGCGCAGCACGACGGCGCCCGGATGTGGCGCCACGACGGGCGCCAGCGCGCGGGCGAGCACGGATTTGCCGGTGCCCGACAGTCCGCCAACCGCGATCAGGCGAGGGGCGGGGGGATGAATCAAAGCCCGGGCGAGCTCGAAATAGCGGCGCGCCTCGTCGAGAGTGCCGGGGCCGTCGGCATCAAGCCGCCTCAGTCGCGCCAGCGCCACCTGCGCACGGATCGCGGCGCGCATGGACATGAACAGTGGCAGCGCCGCCAGGGCGTCGAGCGTTTCGTCGGGCGCCGTCATCAGATACTGGTTCAGGACGGCATTGGCCGTGGCCGACTGGTCATGGCGCAGCAGGTCCATCAGCGTGAACGCAAGATCGTAGAGCACGTCCACAGTCGCCATCTGCGCGTCGAATTCGATCGCGTCGAACAGGACAGGCTGCCGGTCGATCAGCACGATATTGGCAAGATGCAAGTCGCCGTGACAGCGGCGCACGAAACCGTGGCGCGCGCGTTCTTCCAGTGTAGCGCGGACGCGCAGGAATGCCCGGTGTGAGGCTTTGTCAAGCTGATCAACCTCTGCTGCTTCGAAATGGCCACCGCTGCGCAGCCCGGTGCTGTTGCCATCGATCAGCGCAGGAATGGAGGCAATCCATGCGGCGCCATCCGCGACGGGCGCCCTCGCATGCGATGCTGCGATCGCATCCGCGATGGCCGGAGCGAGCTCTGCATCCAGCGGGCCGGCTTTTGCCACATGGTCCAGCGTCCGGTTTTCGTCGAAGCGGGACATGTCGACCGCATACTCGATCGGCCGGCCGCCACCGTCGATCTCGATCGATCCATCCGGTTCCTCCGTGATCGCCACGACGCGGTGATAGATTTGCGGCGCGAGCGGCCGGTTGATCCTGATCTCCTCTTCGCAGGCCGCCTCGCGCTTTTCGAGCGTCGAATAGTCGAGGAATGGAAACTTGACAGCCCGCTTGATCTTCAGGGCGCGCGTTCCGTCGAGAAACACCGACGCTGCGTGGGTGTCGATCCGCTTTACGCCAGGACGCGCGTTTAGAGCTTCGAAGACCCGTTCCTGGATTGCAGAATCGTCTGTCATCTCAGCAGGCATTTCCAGATGCGTCAGCGGTGAGGCAGCAGGCTAATCCTTAGAGGCGGATCGGGGCCAGTCCTTGACATCGGTCAAAGCCTGTCGTCGGCTGGCTGCGCGGTGTTCCCGCCTTGAGGAGGATCAAGCTTCCCGGCGAAAGGTGGCTTATCCTAACCGGTAAGGAGAATCCCGATGCCCATCAAGGATGTCTTTCTGCCGCTTGTCGGCCAACCGCGCGGACCGGCCCTCGCCGCGATCGCGACATGCGTGGCTGTCGCCGCCGACCTCGGCGCCAGGATCACCGCGCTCGCGCTCGAGGAAGATGTTTTCGTGCGGCCGAAGGTCATCATCCCTGGCGATTTGGATCCCCCGGAGGCGAGCGGTTCGCGTGAGCTCAGCGACGTGCAGCAACTCCTCAACGCCTTCACCAATGCAGCCTCCCGCGCCAACATTCGTGCCCAAAGCCGATCGGGTAAGGTGCCGGCGGACCAGATGGCGTCGATCCTGGCCGAGCATGCGCGCTTCAGCGATCTGACGTTGGTCCCCGTGAGGCCGCATGACAGTCAAACGGAACGCATCATCGAAACGCTCCTGTTCGAATCCGGCCGGCCGCTGCTGCTCTGCCCGGAACAGCATGTGGACGAGCTGCGACCGGAGTTCGAGAACGTCATGATCGCCTGGGATCACTCCGCCCGTGCCGCGCGGGCCGTCGGCGACGCGCTGCCCATTCTTCAGGCTGCTTCATCCGCCCGGGTGGTCACGGTGGCGGACGACAAGACCGATGCCATCGTGCAATCCGGAACCGCGCTCGTCGACCATCTGAGGGAACACGGGGTCTACGCCTCGTTCGAAACGACGAAGGGCGGCGGCAGCTCGATCGGCAAGGTGCTCGGGAGCTGGGCGAATTCCCATGCCATGGATGCGATCGTGATGGGCGCCTACCATCATTCACGCCTGAACGAGATCGTCTGGGGTGGTGTGACAAAGACCGTCATTGGCCAGCCGCCGTGCTGGGTTATTATCTCGCACTAGGCGCATCGCCAGTTTATCGGCCTGATCGCCAACCATCGGAACCGCCACCGACCGGGCGCATTTGCTTTCATGTCAACCTATCGCTTGAAGAATCTGCTGTCGCCGCGTTCGGTTGCGCTTGTCGGCGCGAGCGCCCGCCCGGTCTCCGTCGGCCGCGCCGTTCTTGAGAATATTCACAAGGCCGAATTCAAGGGTCGGTTCGGCCTCGTCAATCCGCGCCATGCCGAGATCGGCGGCATCGCCGCGGTGGGCAGTCTGGACAGGCTGGACTTCGTGCCCGAGCTCGTGGTCATCACCGCGCCGGCGCGCGAGGTCCCCGGTATTATCGACCAGGCCGGACGTCGTGGCTCGGCCGGCGCGCTGATCGTCTCGGCGGGCCTCGGTCACGGACCTGGGTCCCTGCACGAGGCCGCGATCGCGGCGGCACGCAAATACGGCATGCGGCTGATTGGGCCGAACTGCCTCGGCATCATGATGCCCGGCGTCAGCCTCAATGCCAGCTTTGCCGCGCACATGCCGGGGGCGGGCAACCTCGCGCTGATCTCGCAATCCGGCGCGATCGCGGCCGGAATGGTGGATTGGGCTGCGCAGCGCGGCGTCGGGTTCTCCGGAATTGTCACGATCGGCGATCAGATCGATGTCGATATTGCCGACCTGCTCGACCATTTCGCGATGGACCCCAAGACCCGCGCGATCCTGCTTTATATCGAAGCCATCAAGGACGCGCGCAAGTTCATGTCGGCGGCACGGGCCGCGGCGCGCGTGAAGCCGGTCGTCGTGGTGAAGTCCGGCCGCATGGCGCAGGGTGCCAAAGCGGCGGCAACCCATACGGGCGCGCTCGCCGGCGCCGACGCCGTCTATGATGCCGCGTTCCGCCGTGCGGGCGTCCTGCGGGTCTCCGATCTGCGCGAGCTGTTCGATTGCGCCGAGACACTCGGTCGCGTCGAACCGCCGGCGGGAAAGCGTCTCGCCATCCTCACCAATGGCGGCGGCATCGGTGTCCTGGCCGTGGATCGGTTGGTGGACCTTGGTGGAATCCCGGCATCCATCTCGGCTGAGACGCGCAAGAGCCTCGATGCAGTGCTGCCGCCGACCTGGTCCGGTGCAAATCCCGTCGACATCGTCGGTGATGCCGATGCATCGCGGTACGCGGCGGCGCTGGAGGTGCTGCTCGCAGACCCTGATAATGATGCCGTCCTCGTCCTCAACGTGCAGACCGCGATCGCCCCGGCGGCCGACATCGCCGCGACCGTGACGGAGCTCGTCGGCAAATATCGCGAGAAGCAGCGTCGATGGGCGAAGCCCGTGCTGGCGGCTTGGGTTGGAGCCGATCAGAACATCGTTCAGGCGCTCTCCGGCGCGGGCATTCCGAATTATCCGACCGAAGATGATGCGGTGCGCGGCTTCATGCATCTCGTGAGGCATCGCGAGGTCGTAGAGGAGCTGAGCCAGGTTCCTCCCGCGATGCCCGACACGTTCGTGCCTGACGCCCGGGCTGCCAGGCAGATCGTCGCCGCTGCGATCGCGGACGGCCGCAAATGGCTCGAGCCCATCGAGATCAAGCACCTGCTCGGAGCCTATGACATCGCGATGGTACCGACCCGTGCTGCAACCGATGTCGAGCAGGCTGTCGCCTACGCCAGCGAGATGTTCGCGCAGGGCGTCACAGTCGTGCTGAAGATCATGTCGCGCGACATCGTCCACAAGTCGGACGTCGGCGGCGTCGTCCTCAATCTGACCACGCCGGAGGCCGTGCGCGCGGCTGCCACCGACATTCTCGCGCGGGCGAGGAAGCTCCGTCCCGAAGCCCGCATCGAGGGCGTCATCGTGCAGGCGATGGTCGTCAAGGCGAAGGCGCGCGAGCTGATCCTGGGTCTTGCCGACGATCCCACCTTTGGCACCGTTGTCGTCTTCGGCCGGGGCGGGACGGCGGTCGAGATCATCAACGACAAGGCACTGGCGCTTCCGCCGCTCGATCTGCAACTCGCCCGCGACCTGATCGGCCGCACGCGCGTATCACGGCTGCTGCAGGCCTATCGCGACGTACCCGCGGTCGAGCCGGACGCCGTCGCGATGGTGTTGGTCAAGCTCGCCCAGATGGCCGCCGACCTTCCCGAGATCCGTGAATTCGACATCAACCCACTGCTTGCGGACGAGACCGGCGTGACCGCGGTCGACGCCCGCGTCGCGGTGGAGCCGCCGCAGCGCAAATTCGCCGGCTCCGGCCCGGCCAATTTCGCCGTCCGGGCCTATCCGTCGCAGTGGGAGCGCCGCCTGGCGCTCAAGGATGACTGGCGCATCTTCGTACGGCCCCTGCGTCCCGAGGACGAGCCGACCATCCACGAATTCCTGCGTCACGTCACGGCGCACGACCTCCGCCTGCGCTTCTTCGCGCCGATGAAGGAGTTCACCCACGAGTTCATCGCGCGCCTGACCCAGCTCGATTATGCCCGCGCAATGGCCTTCATCGCATTCGACGAAGCGACCGGCGAGATGGTCGGCGTGGTCCGGCTCCATTCGGACTCGGTCTATGAGAGCGGCGAATATGCGATCCTGCTGCGCTCCGACCTCAAGGGCAGGGGGCTCGGATGGGCGTTGATGCAGTTGATCATCGACTATGCGAGATCGGAGGGGCTGAAGACCATCTCGGGTGATGTTCTCAGGGAGAACACCACAATGCTTGAGATGTGCCGCCAGCTCGGCTTCGACGTGAAGCCGGATTCGACCGAGCCCGACCTCTGTGACGTCAGGCTCAAGCTCTGAGCGTTCCGATCACGAGTGCGCTTCGCGCGATGCGGCGGATTCCGTGGCCGTTTTCCGCAGACTCTTGACGATGATCGCGATCAGCGGCACCAGCACCGGCACAATCGTGCTGAGCGGATGATGGACCGCGCCTGACACCTGGGCCTGGAGCGCCCGCGCCTCGAGCTGCAAGGCTTCGATGGATGCGCCGTGAATTTCATTGGCGAGCTCGATGTCGCGGCCGGATGGAGGACGGCCGGCAACGACGAAGAGAACCGCCGCGATGGCGAAATTGACGGTGCCGAGGATGGCAGCCGCCGCAATTGCGCTCCAGATCTGGACCAGCGCGAAATAGGCCGACAGCTCCAGCATCAGGAGCCCGAATGTCGCGATCAGGGCCGCGAAGGCCCGCAGGCCGAGACCGATCAACAGATGGCGCAGCTTGATGTCCGCGATGATCCTGTCCGCGCGCCACAGCACGCGCAGATGTTTGACGACATTCTCGGTATTCACTTAGTGTCTCCTCAGCATGACGCCGACGACGACGCCGAGTGCGAAAGCGGAGGCGAGCGATGTGACCGGGCGTTCCACAATGAGGCGCTGAAGCTGCTCCTGCTCGTCGCTGACGGTTTCTCCGAGCTCGGCAAGCGCGGCCTTGATCTGATCGGCCAGAGCCTCGGCCCGGTCTTTCGAGCTGTCGAACATCTCTTCGCCTGCGGTGCTCAGCAGACGCGTGACGTCAACCTTCAGCGCTCGCAGTTCTTCGCTCATCCTGTCGCTGTTGAACATGGATTTGAGAACTCCCTTGAATGGAAGCGACCCTAAGGCCCGGCGGCGCGGCCGCGCTTGATTTGCGTCAAGGGACGGCGCGTGGCCCTGGTGTTGAGACAGGTCAACCCGGCCGCCACATGCTGGCCTAGAAGTGGCGGCTGAATGGGGACCAATTGTCCCGATGAGGTGGAAGCGTGAACTCCGAACCGCTGTTGCTGGCAACGCCCTCCGGCGATGTGCTGAAATTGCGCCCGGAAGGGCCGTGGACGGCAGCCAATGTGTCGGCGCTCGAAACGCTGTCCCGATCGGTCGGAGCGGATGTCGATCGATCCAGTGCCGTGACGCTGGACATGTCCGGCGTCAGCGCGCTCGACACGCTCGGCGCCTGGGTGTTGGAGAAGCTGTCGCGACGGGCCGCATCATCCGGCAGATCGGCCGAATTCGTCGGCGTTGCCGATCATTTCAGCGGCCTGATGGATGAGGTGCGTCAGGTCAACCGCCACCCCCCGGCGGTTGCGGCCGCGCCAAACCCGATTCTGCTCAGGCTCGGCGATCTCGGCAAATCTACGGTTGGCGCGCGCGAAGACGTCACGATCTTTCTTCAAATGCTGGGTGCATTGTTCATCGCCGTGATCGGCGTGCTGCGCCGGCCACGCTCGCTGCGGCTGACATCGCTTGTCTATCAGCTCTACCGGATCGGCTGGCAGGCCATTCCGATTGTCGTTCTCATTACCTTCCTGATCGGTGCCATCATCGCCCAGCAGGGGTTCTTTCATTTCCGCAGGTTCGGTGCGGAGTCCTACACTGTCGACATGGTCGGCATCCTGGTGCTGCGCGAGCTGGGTGTGCTGATCGTCGCCATCATGGTCGCCGGCCGGTCGGGGAGCGCGTACACGGCCGAGCTCGGCTCGATGAAGATGCGCGAGGAGATCGACGCGCTCTCGACCATGGGCCTCGATCCCGTCCATGTCCTGATATTGCCGCGAGTGGCAGCCCTCGTCATCGCGCTGCCGATCCTCGCGTTCATTGGGGCGGTTGCGGCGCTCTATGGCGGAGGACTGGTTGCGCAGTTCTACGGCGGGATGGCACCGGCGATCTACATCGCGCGGCTGCATGAGGCCATCTCCGTCACCCATTTCGAGGTCGGCATCCTGAAGGCGCCCTTCATGGCTCTGGTGATCGGGATCGTCGCCTGCAGCGAAGGATTGCGTGTGAAGGGCAGCGCGGAATCGCTCGGGCGGCAGACGACCACGTCGGTGGTGAAATCGATCTTCCTGGTGATCGTGCTCGACGGCTTATTCGCGATCTTCTTCGCTTCGATCGGAATGTGACGATGGACGAATCGCAAGAGGTATTCGCGATCCGCGTTCGCGACCTCGTGGTCGGCTTCGGCCGCCAGACCGTGCTCGACCATCTGTCGCTCGACGTCCGCCGAGGCGAGATCCTCGGGCTCGTCGGTGCCTCCGGCGGCGGCAAGTCGGTCTTGATGCGCACCATCATCGGCCTGATCCCGCGCCAGGGCGGGAGCATCGAAGTCATGGGACGGCCGATCGGTGGCCGCACCGAAGGCGCGGCCACGACGTGGGGCATTTTGTTCCAGCAAGGTGCGCTGTTCTCCTCGCTGACGGTACGTCAAAACGTGCAGTTTCCGCTCCGCGAAAATCTCGTGCTGTCGCAGGAGCTGATGGACGAGATCGCCATCGCCAAGCTCGAGATGGTCGGGTTGCGAGCGCAGGACGCCGACAAATATCCGTCGGAGCTCTCGGGCGGCATGACCAAACGCGTGGCGCTAGCCCGCGCACTTGCACTCGATCCGCCGATCCTGTTCCTGGACGAGCCGACCTCCGGTCTCGACCCGATCGCCGCCGGCGATTTTGACGCGCTGATCGGGACGCTGCAGAAGACCCTCGGCCTCACCGTGTTCATGGTCACCCATGATCTTGCGAGCCTCACCACGGTCTGCGACCGCGTCGCCGCGCTCGCCGACGGCAAGATCGTGGCGATCGGCCCGATGCGCGAATTGCTGCAATCCGAGCATCCCTGGGTGCGCGCCTATTTCCACGGCAAGCGCTCTCAGATGCTGCAACACGAGATGAGATGAGACATGGAAACCCGCGCTCCCTACGTGCTGATCGGCAGCTTCGTGCTGGCCGCTATCCTCGCGGTGTTCGGCTTCGTCTATTGGCTGAACAACACAGGCGGCATCGGGCCGCGCGCAAACTATCATGTGCAATTCCAGGGGCCGGTGCCGGGCCTGCTGGTCGGTGCCGGTGTGCTGTTCAACGGCATCCGGGTCGGCGAGGTGACGCAGATCGGCCTCGCGCCGGATAATCCGCGCTTCGTCAATGCGACGATCTCGGTTGCCTCGACGACACCCGTGCGTACCGACACGAAGGTCGGGCTCGATTTCCAGGGGCTGACCGGCGTGCCGGTGGTGACGCTGGAGGGCGGCATGATCGTTGCCAAGGCCGGCGAGCCCGTGACCCTGATCGCCGAGGCCGGTGCAGGCCAGAGCATGACGCAGGCTGCGCGCGATGCGCTGCGACGGGTCGACACCGTGCTGGAGGACAATTCCGGTCCGCTGAAGGACACTATCGCGAACCTCAAGACATTCTCCGACGGGCTCGCGCGCAACACCGGCAAAATCGACGGTATTCTGGCAGGCCTCGAAAAGATGACCGGCGGCGGGACGCCGGCGCAGAAGATCACCTACGACCTGCGCACGCCGCAGAATCTTGGGCCGGCCGGCAAGACGCTTTCGGCGTCACTGGCGATTCCCGAGCCGACCGCGGTCGCGATGCTCCAGACCCAGCGGATGTTGTTTGCACCCAGCGGGGATAATCCGGGTTTTGCGGAATTCCTCTGGGCCGACAGCATTCCAAAACTGGTGCAGGCGCGGCTGATCGACAGCTTTGAGAATTACGACATCGCCCACGCGCCCTTGCGCACGAGCGATCTCGGGCAGGCGGACTACCAGCTCCTGATCGACATCAGGCGCTTCCGGATCGCCACGGAAGGCGAGGCTCGGGTCGAGATCGGACTGTCGGCACGCATCGTCGACAAGAACGGCAAAGTGGTGGCGTCGCGCCTCGTCGAGACCAGCGAGACGCTTGACAAGGTCGAGCCGGCCGCGGCGGTCGCAGCGTTCGACACAGCTTTCGCCCGCATTGCAAAGGAGCTGATCGGCTGGACGGTGCAGGCGGTCTAGCAACAGCACAAGACGGCCATGCCCGCCAAAATTGATCTGGGTCAATCGGCTTTGGCGCAGTGCAGTAAAATGCAGCCCGCGCGGTGGGCTCGGCCTGATGCGGGGCAGCCGGTGCTTGGAGCGGTAGATGAAGGCTTCCGTGGTGACGATTGAGCCGAACGGGCATTTCTGTCGCGATTGTGCGGTCCGCGACTTCGCGGTGTGCTCGTCGCTGGACCCGGCCGAGCTCAGGGAATTCGAGCATCTGGGGCGCCGCGTCCTCTTTGACGGGGGCGAGACCGTCTTCTCCGAGGAGGACAGCACGACCTCGTTCTACAATCTCCTCGACGGCGTCATGCGGCTCTACAAGCTGTTGCCCGACGGTCGGCGGCAGATCGTGGGATTCGCGTTACCAGGCGATTTCCTGGGGATGAATATTTCCGGCCGTCACAATTTTTCGGCCGATGCGATCGGTGGCGTCACAGTGTGCCAGTTCGCGAAGGCGCCCTTCGGCCGCTTCGTCGAGAGCCGGCCGCACCTCCTCAGGCGGATCAACGAGCTGGCGATTCGCGAGTTGAGCCAGGCGCGCGACCACATGGTCCTGCTCGGCCGCCGATCGGCGGACGAGAAAGTCGCGACGTTTCTGCTCGCCTGGCGCGAGCGGCTATTCTCGCTGAAGGGGGCGTCGGACACGGTTCAGCTGCCGATGAGTCGTCAGGACATTGCCGATTATCTCGGCCTGACCATCGAAACCGTCAGTCGCACCTTCACCAAGCTGGAGCGACATGGGGTGATCGAGATCGTTCATGGCGGCATCAGCCTGCTCGATCCGGCGAAGGTCGAGGCCTTGGCTGCGGCCTGATCCGGCGCTCGCCAATTTTGATCCCAATCAATGACGGCGGTCGTGCGCCGCCAATAATGCCCAAAATAACAGGGGAGGGCATCATGCCGACTGACGCACTGCTGGTGACGATCGCTGTCGTGGTCGTTTTTGTCACATTCGCCGGGGCCTTGGCATGGGCAGACCGGCAAACCAGCGCAGGTCGCCCCGATTCGGACGCCAAGCACTGACGGTCCCGAGATCACAATCGCGTTTTACCGTGCTTGCCGCGGAGGCTTCCACGGCCAGCTCGCGGCCGTTCGGCAGCGCCTCAACGCAATGGTGCGCGCGATAGCTGCAACTCTGCATCGACCGGGACACATTGGCTCATCCCCCGGATGCCGCCTTGGCGCCCGACCGCGGCATTTTCGCCGTATTTGGCTCAAACCGTGCACATGCTTTCCGGTTGAAAAGCCTGCTAACGTTGACTACGCAGGAACTCCAGTGCCTCGCAGTCTTAGGAGCCGAGCGGCGTGCCTCAGGACAAGACCGGCGACCCCCGACAAGCGGCGGGCAACAAATTATCGGTCCTGCGCAAGCACCCGATCTTCGCGGATCTGGAGCCAGATGCGCTCGATCAGCTCTGCCGCTATGCCAAGCACACCACGGTGAAGCGCGGTGCGACGATCGCCGCCAAGGGCGATCCCGGCAACAACCTGTTCGCGGTGATCACGGGAACAGTGAAGATTTCCTCTTCGTCGCCGGATGGAAGGAACGCTATTCTCAATCTGATCGGTCCGGGAGAAATCTTTGGCGAGATCGCGGTTCTCGATGGCGCGCCGCGCTCGGCCGACGCGACTGCCAACACCAATTGCGAACTCTACATCATCGACCGCCGCGACTTCCTGCCATTCGTGAAGAGCCAGCCGGCGCTAGCGATGAAGTTCATCGAGCTGCTCTGCGCGCGCCTGCGCTGGACCAGCCAGCAGGTCGAGCAGGTGATCCTGCAAAATCTGCCGGGCCGGCTTGCGAGCGCGCTGCTCGGTCTCACCGAAGAGCGCAAGTTCGACTCCGGCAGCGGCACGCTCGCCATCACGCAGCAGGAGATCAGCGAGATGGTGGGGATGACGCGCGAGAGCATCAACAAGCAATTGCGCGCCTGGGCCGGCCGCAACTGGGTCCGTCTCGAGCACGGCGCCATCGTCGTGCTGGATACCGATGCGTTGCGCGACCTCGCCGCGAGCGGCCTGGACGGCGAGTGAGGCCTCAGACCTGATTGTCGACGATGGCGACCGCTCGGGTCCACCCTGCGGACGCTCGCTCGATCTTCACCGGGAAGCATGAGACCGTGAATCCAGTCGACGGCAGCTTGTCGAGATTGTGCAGCTTCTCGAGATGGCAATAGCCGATGTGTCGTCCCGCCTTGTGACCTTCCCAGATCAGGCCGGCATCTTTTGTTTCGGCATATTTCTTCGCGGTGTAGACGAACGGCGCGTCCCAGCTCCAGCCGTCGGTGCCGGTCAGCCGCACACCGCGTTCAAGCAGGTACATGGTGGCCTCATAGCCCATGCCGCAGCCGGAGTTGACGTAATCGGCCTGGCCGAATTTGGCGCCGGCGCTGGTGTTGACGACCACGATCTCCAGCGGCGACAGCGTGTGCCCGATCCGTTTCAGCTCCTTCTCGACGTCGTCGGCAGTCACCACGTACCCATCGGCCAGGTGGCGGAAGTCGAGCTTCACGCCGGGCTGCAGGCACCATTCGAGCGGCACCTCGTCGATCGTCCATGACCGCTCGCCGCGATTCATGGTCGGGTGGAAGTGCCAGGGCGCGTCGAGATGCGTGCCGTTGTGGGTGGACAGCGAGACCTGCTCGACCGCCCAGCCCTGGCCATCCGGCAAATCCTCCGCCTTGAGGCCGTCGAAGAACTGCAGCATGCGGGGCAGGCCCTGCTGGTGATCAATATACTGGATCGTCGGGTGATTGCCCGGCGGATCGGCCGTCACGTCGTTTCTGAGCGGCACGGAAATATCGATCAGCTTCCGCGGCATGGGCATTTCCCTCGCGATGTTCCGTTTCGGCGCATCTTGAGCGGGCTCTACCTCTGGCGTCAAGTAACGCCCCGGTGCAGGCGATTTCGGAAAAACGGGGCATTCGTCGATCGCGCCCTCGAAGTGATGCATGATCGATCGATGCAACTCCAGCATTGATCGATGCCGGATTTGGCTTGGACTCAGAATGCCGCCCGCCCTAGGGACGACGTTGGCGACATCGCGCTGATCAGCGCGCATCGCAAGGATGGGGCGACCGTCACGTCTGCACCTCCAAGCCGCAACCAATAGCGGTCGATTCTAAAACCAGAGGAACGTCCATGGATATGACGAGCATCGTCACCTCGCGTCCGGCATTGGCCGACGGCGAGGCGGGATTAAAGGGAAGCCGGCACCTGCCGCGCAAGTCCCCGCCGGAGAGGGCGCGATGAAGCTCGCACCTTTCCTCGCCGTGATCGTTCACCAGTCAAATCCGCTCGACTCCGCCGCGCAATCCTACCAAGGTGGTGCGTTTGCAACGCTTGACTTTACACCCGAAGTGGAGCGACCCAAGGCGGCCTGCAGCATCGGCCCGACAACGACATAATTAACTCAGGAGGAAGCCCCAGATGAAGACACTCACCGGCATCATCGCAGCCGCCGTACTGGCGGTCTCAGCGCCGCTGGCGACCGCACGCGATTTCCGCTCGGCCGACATCCACCCCGCCGATTATCCGACCGTCGAAGCCGTCAAGTTCATGGGCAAGCAGCTCGCAGCCGCGAGCGGCGGCAAGCTCGGTGTGAAGGTGTTTCCCAACGGAGCCCTGGGCTCGGAGAAGGACACCATCGAGCAGCTGAAGATCGGCGCGCTCGACATGATGCGGATCAACGCATCGCCGCTGAACAACTTCGTGCCCGAGACCATCGCGTTGTGCCTGCCCTTCGTGTTCCGGGACACGCAGCACATGCGCACGGTTCTCGATGGTCCGATCGGCGACGAAATCCTGGCGTCCATGGCGCCCGCGGGCCTGATCGGCCTTGCCTATTACGACAGCGGCGCCCGGTCCATTTACACCGTCAAGGCGCCGGTCAAATCGCTCGCCGACCTCAAGGGCCTGAAGATCCGCGTCCAGCAGTCCGACCTCTGGGTCGGCATGATCCAGAGCCTCGGCGCCAACCCGACACCGATGCCGTATGGCGAGGTCTATACCGCGCTCAAGACCGGCCTCGTGGACGCCGCCGAGAACAACTGGCCGTCCTACGAATCCTCGCGTCACTTCGAGGCCGCCAAGTTCTACAACGTCACCGAGCACTCGCTCGCGCCGGAAGTTCTCGTGATGTCCAAGACGGTCTGGGACACGTTGAGCAAGGAGGATCAGGCGATGGTCCGCAAGGCGGCCAAGGAATCGGTGCCCGTCATGCGCAAGCTCTGGGACGAGCGTGAGCAGGCCTCCCGCAAGACCGTCGAGGCGGCCGGCGTGCAGGTCGTAACGATCGCCAACAAAGCGGAATTCGTCGATGCGATGAAGCCGGTGTACGACAAGTTCGCCGGCGACGAGAAGCTGAAGGGCCTCGTCAAGCGGATCCAGGACACGAAGTAGGGCCACAGCGTCGGGTCCGGCGTCGCCGCGAGGCGGCGCCGGACCCCCGCAAGGAGACGCCGATGACAGACCCACATGTCGCAAGCCACGAGCAGGAGGTAACCGGCCGACCGTCGACCGGCTTGCTGTCGCGGATCAATGCCGTCGTTGCTCGCCTCGGCATGTATCTGTCCGTGACCGGCCTGCTCGTCATCGTCACCATCGTGTTCTACCAGGTGTTCGGACGTTACGTGCTCAATTCCAGCCCGACCTGGACGGAGAACCTTGCGCTGGTCCTGATCCTGTATGTCACGCTGATCGGCGCCGCCGTTGGCGTTCGCGACGCCGGACACATCGGCATGGACAGTTTGCTGGTGATGCTTCCGGATCATCTGCGAGAGAAGATCGAGCTCGTGATCCACGTTCTGGTCGCGCTGTTCGGCATTGCGATGGCCTATAACGGCTGGATCCTCGGAGCGTCGGTCGGAACCGTGAAGATCCCCAATCTCGGGCTCCCCGAGGTCATCCGCTACGTCCCGCTGATCGCCTCCGGCGTCCTGATCGTCTCCTTTTCAATCGAGCACATCATTGCGCTCCTACGCGGCGAAGAGGTCGTCCCCTCATGGAACTGATCATTCTCGGCGCAACCTTCTTCGGCTTCCTGATCCTCGGCGTACCCGTTGCCTTCGCGATCGGTCTCTCCGCGATCTGCACCATCCTCTACGAAGGCCTGCCGGTCGCAGTCATCTTCCAGCAGATGATGTCGGGGATGAACATCTTCTCCTTCCTCGCCATTCCGTTCTTCGTCTTCAGCGGTGAGCTCATGCTGCATGGCGGCGTCGCCGACAAGATCGTGCAGCTCGCCAAGAATCTCGTTGGGCACATCCGCGGCGGGCTCGGCATGTCGAACGTGGTCGCCTGCACGCTGTTCGGCGGCGTCTCCGGCTCGCCCGTGGCCGACGTGTCGGCGATGGGCGCGGTGATGATCCCGATGATGAAAAAGGAAGGGTTCGACACCGACTACGCCGTCAACGTCACCACCCACGCTTCGCTGGTCGGAGCGCTGATGCCGACCAGCCACAACATGATCATCTATGCGCTCGCTGCCGGCGGCAAGGTCTCGATCGGCGCGCTGATCGCCGCCGGACTTCTGCCGGCGATCGTGCTGATGGTGTGCATGCTGGTCGCCGCCTACGCGGTCGCGGTGAAGCGCGGCTATCCGGCCGGCAAGTTCCCGGGCTGGGCCGAGGTTTTCCGCTCGTTCGCAGCCGCGCTGCCCGGACTTCTGATCGTCGGCATCATCCTGGCGGGCATCCTGTCCGGTGTCTTCACCGCAACTGAGTCCGCTGCCGTCGCGGTCACCTACACGATCCTGCTGACCTTCTTCATCTACCGCACCATGACCCTGCCGAACTTCCTGCGGGCTGCCGCCAAGGCCGTGAAGACGACGGGCGTGGTGCTGCTGCTGATCGGCGTCTCCACCATGTTCCAGTATCTGATGGGGCTCTACGAGGTCGCCGACTTCGCCGGTGACTTGATGAGCAGGGTGTCCTCGCAGCCCTGGGTCATCTTCCTGCTCATCAACGTCATCCTGTTCGTGCTCGGCACGTTCATGGACATGGCGGCGACCATCCTGATCTGCACCCCGATCTTCCTGCCGATCGCGATGAAGGCGGGCATGGATCCGGTGCAGTTCGGCATGCTGATGCTGATCAACTGCGCGCTGGGGCTGAACACCCCGCCGGTCGGAACGACGCAATTCGTGGGCTGCGCCATCGGCGGCATCTCGGTGGGTGCGGTGATGCGCACCATCCTGCCGTTCTATGCTGCCCTGATCGCAGCTCTGATGTTCGTGACCTACGTCCCCGCGTTCTCGCTGTGGCTGCCCCGCCTGCTGATGGGCTACAAGGGATAGCAGCAACAGGGAGAATCCGTTCGTGACTGACTATCGCAAGCTCTTCGATCTCACCGGCAAGACCGCCGTGGTGCTCGGCGCCGCCTCGGGCATCGGCAAATCGTCGGCCGAGGCGCTGGCCGGGCTCGGCGCCCGCGTCGTTTGCGCAGATCGTGCGCTTGACGCCGCCGAGGCGACGGCAGCCGGAATTCGCGACAAGGGCGGCTGGGCGGAAGCAGCTAGCTGCGACGCCGCGAGTGCTGCGGACGTCAATGCGCTCGCCAAGATCGTCATGCAGAAATTCTCGCGGCTCGACATCGCCGTGACGACGCCCGGGCTCAACATCCGCAAGACCATCCTCGACTACACCGAGGAGGATCTCGACCGCGTCCTCAACCTCAACATCAAGGGCACCGTCTGGTTCTTCCAGGCCTTCGGCCGCATCATGGTCGAGCAGAAGGGCGGCAGCATCATCGCCTGCTCCTCGGTGCGCGCGGTGACCATCGAGCCCGGTCTTGGCGTCTATGGCTCGACCAAGGCGGCGATCGGCCTGCTGGTGAAGGGTTTTGCTTCAGAGGTCGGCCACGCCGGCGTCCGCGTCAACGCGATCGCGCCGAGCATTGCGGAGACCGCGCTGACCGGCCCGTTCAAGCAGCGGCCCGATATCTACAATCTCTATGCCGGCCATACCGTGTTCAACCGCTGGAGCAGCGCCGACGAGGTCGCGACGGCGGTCGCCTATCTTGCTTCTGATGCCGCGAGCTATGTCAGCGGCAGCACGCTGTTCGTCGACGGCGGCTGGACCGCCGTCGATGGGCCGCCGACCGGTCTCACCCAGTTGCACAAATAAGGCGGCCGTCGGCACCTAGCCGGTAAAGCCCATGCTCCGGCGCAGCTCCTTCCGGTCTGCGCCGGTCAATAGAGCGATAAGCGCGGCCGCTTCTGTCGGATGTGCGGCCCGCGCCGTCACGCCAGCCGTGTACATCGTCACGAGCTCGCAGCCCGGCGGCAGCGATCCTGACAGCGCGATGCCGTCGGTCGCGATGATCTCGGTCGCCTGGGTGCATCCGATCGGCTGAGTTGCGGTGGAATCAGCAAGCTCCCGCATCGCGGTCGCTCCGTTAGGAAAGATCTTGAGACGCGATGCGACCTCATAGGCGATCCCAAGTTGATCCAGCACTTTGGCGACATGCTGTCCCGCGGTCGAGGCTTTGGTGTCCGGAACGTAGATGGCATCCGCGGATCGCAGCACCTCGCGGAGATCGGCCTCAGTCTTCACCGTGACTTTCGGATCGCGGTTACGGACCGCCAGCGCGGTCTCGACCCGGCCGATATCTGCGATCGAGGAGGGGACGACGAGCCTCTCCGCGGCGAGCTTCGCAAGGAGGGCCTGCGTCAGGATCACGAGATCGGCCGGCGTCCCCGCGCGCAGCTTGTCGGCCATGATGCCGACCGCGCCGAACTCGCCGTCGATGCTGAGGCCGGTCTGCGTCTTGAAGGGCTCGCCGAGGCCGCGCACCAGGCCTTGCGCCGCGCCGCCGCTCAAAATGGTCACTGTCGTCACGATGCAAGCTCCATGGCTGCGATGATCCTATCGCGCGTGATCGGCAGGTCGCGCACGCGCACGCCGAGGCAGTCGTAGACCGCATTGGCGATCGCCGCCGTCACGGGGCCGTGCGCGGCTTCGCCGGCGCCCACCGGCTCGATCTCCGGCCGCTGGATGATTTCGACATCCACCGCCGGCACCTCTCTGAAGGTCAGGATCGGATAGTCCGTCCAAGATGTCGACGTGATGTGCGTGCAATCGAAGCGCACGCGCTCCTTCAGGACCCAGCTCGTGGCCTGGATCGCACCGCCCTCGATCTGGTTGATGACGCCGTCCGGATTGATGGCTTCGCCGACGTCGACCGCAAGCGTCAACCGCCTGACACGGATGTCGTCGTTGCCTTCGATCTCCGCGATCGCGGCGCAATAGGCGCCTGTGTTCTTGTAGCGGGCGAAGCCGACGCCATAGCCGATGCCAGACTGTTTTTGCGGTTTCCACTGCGCGCGCCGTGCCGCGGCGCGGATGACGTCGCTGGCGCGCTCGTCGCGGAGATGACGCAGGCGAAACGCGATCGGGTCCTCGCCGCGCAGGACCGCGATCTCGTCGAGTACGGATTCGATCGCGAACACATTGCCTTGCCCGCCCAGGGTCCGCAGTGCCGACGTGCGCACCGGCATCGTCAGCACCCGGTGGCTCGTGATGGTCCAGGCCGGGAGGTCGTAGAGTGGAACGGAGTTGCGGTCGCCGCCCCCGCCATTGGCGGCCGGTGGATTCGTCGAGATCATGCGCGGGTAGGGGTTCGCGATCTCGGTCGCCGCAAGCAGCGCCGGCTGCGCCGCGCGTCCCGGGCGCGCGGCATGGCCGTTGCTCCAGATTGCATGGCGCCAGCCGACGATCTCGCTGTCCGCATCGAGGTCGGCCTCGATCTCGATGGCCATCGCTGCGCCGAACGGCGCATGAGACATCTCGTCATGGCGCGACCACTGCACCCGCACCGGGCGGCCGCCGGCGGCTTTCGCCAGCAACACGGCATCGAGCGCGACGTCGTCGGCCGCATTGTGCCCGTAGCAGCCGGCCCCCTCCATATGCTCGACGACGATGTTCTCGGCCGGCAGCTCGAGCACGATCGCAAGATCGGCGCGCAGCAGATAGACGCCCTGGCTGTGGGTCCAGACATGGACACGCTCGCCGTCCCATTGCGCCATGGCGCAGGACGGCGCGATCGAGGCGTGTGCGATGTAGGGACGGGTGTATTGCAGGCGGAGGGTGCGCGCAGCTTTCTTCGTCGTTGACGCTGCTCTGGTGTCGATGACGGTGGTTTCGACCGGCTGGCTCTTCAGAAAGCCTGCAAGATCGTCTTCGTTGGGCAACAGCTCGCCGGCCGACCAGGCTGCGCCCTTGCGCAAGGCTTTCAGTGCGGCTTCCGCCGCAGCCTCGGTATCGGCAACCACGCCGGCAAAGCCGCCGTCGCGGACGATCGCGACGAGACCGGGAACGGCGCGCGCCGCCGTCTCGTCGAGCGCGATCAGTCTGGCACCCGAGATGTCAGGCCGCAGCACGCGGCCGTGTGCCAGGTCCGGCAGTGCGCGATCGTGAATGAAGCGCGGTCGCGCGAACACCTTGTCGGGAATGTCGACCCGCTGGACCGAATGTCCGGCGACACCGCGTGTGGCAGCGGGCTTCGCCACGACACCCGCGGTGGCGTCGCGGTCGAGCGAGACGTCGCCAGCCAGCTCCCAATAGCTGGTCCTGACATTGCCGGGACCCGAGATCGTGCCGTCATCGATATCGAGCAGCGCCGCATCGACGCCGAGACGCTCCGATGCAGCTGCGAGGAAGCGCTGGCGGACCTCGGCGCAGACGTGTCGCAGCGCGCGGCCGGACTGCTGGACCGAAAGGCTGCCCGAGGTGACGCCCTCGTTCGGGCTGGTCGCCGTCGAGGCGCGGATCAGCTCGATCCTGCCGATATCGACGTCGAGCTCGTCCGCGGCGATCTGCGCCAGCGCCGTGACGATGCCCTGGCCGATCTCGACCTTGCCGGGCGAAATTGCGACACCGCCTTCGCCGCTGAACCGCACCCAGGACGACAGCTTTGGATTGGCCGCGAGGCTAACCGGCAGTTTCGGGACGGGGGACGGCATACTCATGACGTCGCTGTCTCCGCTGCCGCGCGCAGCACGGCGCGGACCATGCGATTATGCGATCCGCAGCGGCAAAGATTGCGATCGAGCGCGGCTCTGACCTCGGTCTCCGTCGGCGAGGGATTGCGCTTCAGCAGCGCCGCCGCGCTGATCAGGATCCCCGAGACGCAATAGCCGCATTGCATCGCCTGCTCGGAGACGAAGGCGCGTTGCAGCGGATGCGGCTGCTCGGCCGTGCCGAGGCCC
Organism: Bradyrhizobium sp. 61; assembly: GCF_023073075.1. Classification (NCBI taxonomy): domain Bacteria; kingdom Pseudomonadati; phylum Pseudomonadota; class Alphaproteobacteria; order Hyphomicrobiales; family Nitrobacteraceae; genus Bradyrhizobium; species Bradyrhizobium sp. 61. The sequence goes on from NZ_JADPIU010000085.1 coordinate 64,216, forward strand.
TCCACCGTGACGACGTTCTTGTCCGCCACTGACCACATCGGCATGTCGCAGGAGGCCATCGCGCGGTCGCCGACCATGACGTAACAGGCCCCGCACTCACCGGCTCCGCAGCCGAAATGCGCGCCCGTGACGCCGAGCCGGCCGCGCAGCACATCGAGCAGCGTCTGGTCGGGATCGGCCTCCACGGTCATCGCCGCGCCGTTGAGCTGAAATTGAATGGTCGGCATGATCGCTCTACGGCCTCAGGACTTGTCGAACTTCTTGACGACATCGGCCCATTTCTCGATATCGCCGCGAAGGAATTTGTCGAATTCCTCCGGTGTCATGGACATGGGTACGGCACCCTGCTCGGTCCAGAGCTTTACGATGTCCGGTCGCTTCACCATTGCGTTCACGGCGGCATTGAGCTTGTCGATGACGGGCTTCGGCGTGCCGGCCGGGGCCATCAGGCCAAGCCAGATCGTCGCCTCATAGCCTGCGACGCCGGCTTCGCCCGCGGTCGGCACGTTCGGCAGCACGGCCGAGCGCTCCTTGCCGGTGGTCGCGAGCGCGCGGACCTGGTTCTCGTCGATATTCGGCGCCATCGCCGGCACGGCGTCGATCATCATCTGCACCTGTCCACCGATCACGCCGCTGCGCGCCTCGCCGCTGTTGCGATAGGGCACGTGGACCACATCGATGCCGGCCATGGCTTTGAACAGCTCGCCGGCCATGTGATAGGGCGTGCCCTGGCCGGAGGAGGCGTAGTTCAGCTTGCCCGGCTGCGATTTGGCGAGCGCGATGAACTCCTGAAGAGTCTTCGCCGGAACCTGCGGGTTCACCACGATGACGAGGTCGGAGTAGTTCACCGGCGCGATCGGCGCGAGGTCGCGCATCAGCTCGTATTTGCGCTTGTCCGGCGTCAGGAGCGATTCATTCGCGGTCTGGGTGTTGGACATCATCAAAAGCGTGTAGCCGTCGGCCGGCGACTTTGCCGCTTCGACCGTGCCGATGACGCCGCCCGCGCCGGTGCGGTTCTCGACCACGAAGGGCTGGCCAAAGCTCTCCTGGAGTACGTTGCCGATCAGCCGAGCCGCGACGTCCGCCGGCCCGCCGGCGCCAAAGGGCACCACGATCCGGACGGCGTGGGTCGGGTAATCCTGTGCGAATGAGGGGGATGCCGAGAGTGCGGCGAACAGGCTTACGGCCGGCGCCAGCATAAAACGTCGGGCCATTATGCCCACCTCCCTGATGTCTTTCTTGTTGGCTGGCACTGTAGCGGCAGGGAACGTGGACTGTCGACGCCTCACAAAGCTGGTCGAACAGGGAATATCGGGCGGTTTTCGGTGTGATCCCGCAGCATTTCGCAGGCGCGGCAGGAACCGCGGGCGCGCGCGATTTGAGCAAATCGCATGGGCATTGCCGGATAAATGCCCTCGGCTGCCCGTTATTTTGGTGTTACGAATTTGGACATGAACCAGCACGCCAAGATCGAAATCCGCCATTCGACCTGTCCGCATGACTGCCCCTCGGCCTGCGCGCTCGATATCGAGGTGATCGAAGGCCGCAGCATTGGCCGCGTCCGAGGTTCGAAAAAGCAGACCTACACGGCTGGCGTCGTCTGCGCCAAGGTCGCCCGTTACGCCGAGCGCATCCATCACCCCGAGCGGCTGATGTATCCGATGCGCCGCACCGGGCCGAAGGGCTCCGGGCAGTTCGCACGGATCTCCTGGGACGAGGCGCTGGACGAGATCGCGGATCGCTTCAACCAGGCCGAGCGCGAGTACGGCGCGGAATCGATCTGGCCTTATTACTACGCCGGCACGATGGGGCTGGTGATGCGCGACGGCCTCAATCGCCTCACGCATGTGAAGAAATACTCGCGCTTCTATCAGACCATCTGCGCCAATGTCGGGCGCATCGGGTTCGCGATCGGCACCGGCAAGATTGCCGGCGTGGATCCGCGCGAGATGGCGCTCTCCGATCTCGTCGTGATCTGGGGCACCAACCCGGTCAACACGCAGGTCAACGTGATGACGCATGCTGCCCGTGCTCGCAAGGAGCGCGGCGCCAAGATTGCCGCTGTCGACATCTACGACAACGAGACCATGAAGCAGGCTGACATCAAGATCATCCTGCGGCCCGGCACCGATGGCGCCTTCGCGTGCGGCGTGATGCATGTCCTGTTCCGCGATGGCTACGCCGACCGCGCCTATATGGACAAGTACACGGACTGCCCCGATGAGCTCGAGGCGCATCTGAAGACGCGCACGCCGGAGTGGGCGTCCGCGATCTGCGGCGTGCCGGCGTCCGAGATCGAGGCCTTCGCGAAACTGGTCGGCGAGACCAAGCGGACCTTCTTCCGGCTCGGCTACGGCTTCACCCGCTCGCGCAACGGCGCCACGCAAATGCATGCGGCGCTCTGCGTTCCCGCGGTGACCGGCGCCTGGCAGTATGAAGGCGGTGGCGCCTTCTTCAACAATTACGCGCTGTGGCATTTCAATGAATCCCTCATCGAGGGCCACGACGCGATCGATAAGACCACGCGGGCGCTCGACCAGTCGCAGGTCGGTCGCATTCTTACCGGCGACGCCGAAGCCTTGCTCGGCAAGGGGCCGATCAAGGCGATGCTGATCCAGAACACCAATCCGATGACGGTGGCACCGGAGCAGGCGCTGGTGCGTCAGGGGTTTGCGCGCGAGGATCTGTTCGTGGCGGTGCACGAGCAGTTTATGACCGAGACGGCCGAGATGGCCGACATCGTGCTGCCGGCGACCATGTTCATGGAGCATGACGATCTCTATTACGGCGGCGGCCACCAGCACATCTCGGTCGGGCCGAAGCTGATCGACCCGCGCGGCGAATGCCGCTCCAACCATCAGGTCATGCAGGCGCTGGCGCCGCGGCTTGGCGCGAAGCATCCGGGCTTCGAGATGACGCCGCGCGAATTGATCGACGCGACGCTGAAGCTCAGCAACCACGGCGATATCGCTGGTCTCGAAGCCGACATCTGGCGCGACCTGCAACCGGACTTCAGGACCTCGCATTATCTCGACGGCTTTGCCCATGCCGACAAGAAATTCCATTTCAAGGCCGATTGGGCGCATCCGCCGTTCGGCCAGACGATGGGCGATTTCGACAAGATGCCGTCGCTGCCGGACCATTGGGCGGTGATCGAGCATACCGATCAAGCCCACCCGTTCCGGCTCGCGACCAGTCCATCGCGCAGCTTCCTCAACACCACCTTCAACGAGACGCCGTCCTCGCAGGCGCGCGAAGGCAGAGCGAGCGTGATGATCCATCCGCTGGATGCGGCCGCGCTCGACATCGCCGACGGCGACGCCGTGACGCTCGGCAACACCCGCGGCGAAACCACGCTGCTCGCAACGCTGTTCGACGGCGTGCGGCGCGGCGTGCTGATCGCGGAATCCGTTCACCCGAACAAGAATCATATCGGCGGCCGCGGCATCAACGTGCTGACTGGAGCCGATACGATCGCGCCGATCGGGGGAGCTGCATTCCACGACAACAAGGTCTGGATCAGGAAAACGGTCTCGGCCTGAGCGCACGCTTCGCTCGCCCGCCAATTTGTGTCGAGGCGCTAAAGCAAGGCCTCGCTACAGATTGCCCTTGCGCCTGCCGCCCGAGCTGCCGCAAATGGCTGCAAACGGGAGCAAGGAAGCGAGCGTACCATGACCGACACCACAGCAATCATCACCGAAAAGCGTGGGCAGGCGTTCTGGATCACCATCAACCGGCCGGAGAAGCGCAACGCGCTGAACGGCGAGGTCATCGCCGGCATCACCAAAGGCTATCGCGACGCGCATGACGACAAGGACGTCCGCGTCATCGTGCTGACGGGGGCAGGCGACAAGGCGTTCTGCGCCGGCGCCGACTTGCAGAATTCCGGCGCGGCGTTCGCGATGGATCATTCCAAGCCGAATGTCGACTATGCCGATCTGCTGCGGTTGTCGCAGAACGCGACGAAGCCGGCGATTGCGCGGGTCGGTGGCGTCTGCATGGCCGGCGGCATGGGCCTGTTGTGCATGACCGACATGGCGATTGCGGCCGATCACGTCATCTTCGGCCTGCCGGAGGTGAAGGTCGGCGTATTCCCGATGCAGGTGCTGAGCCTGTTGCAGAGCATCGCGCCGCCGCGACTCGTCAACGAATGGGCTCTCACCGGCGAGCCGTTCGACGCGAGAGCGGCGCAAGCTGCGGGCCTGCTCAACTACGTGGTGCCCACAGCTGAGTTGGATGCCAAGGTCGACTGGCTGATCGGCCGCATCGTTGACAAATCTCCGACCGCGATCCGTCGCGGCAAGTATGCCATGCGCGCCATCGCCTCGATGTCGTTCGACGAGAGCATCGCCTACACCGAAAGCCAGATCGCGCTGCTCGCAATGACCGAGGACGCGAAGGAAGGCCTGAAGGCGTTCGGCGAGAAGAGGAAGCCGGTCTGGACGGGAAAATAGGCGATCATTTCATTTACATTCGTTAGATGCCGCGGTCGCCCGATACACCTTCATTCCAAGGGATGATTGGCATTCAGTCGAACAAAGAGCGATCTTGCCCGCTCCTCGCGACGTTTCTTGGTGGCTCTGATCAATTGCTTTCCGGTGCGCTTGGCGTAGGTTGGCAGTTGGCGGCTCGATCTATGACGGCCAGCGGCGCGCAACTCTGCATCCGTGAGATCGCTGTCGGCGCCTTCGGTGAATCCTCCGTGCCGGAAGGAAGTAAAGGAAAGTTCCTGACGAAGGCCAGCCTCCGCGATTATCTTCTTTACCACGCTGCGCAGATAGCGCAGGTCTTTGCGTGGGGTAATCCATGGAAGCGGGGTTTCTGACCGGCGATGGGCATGGTCGCGTCGGAATACCAGGCCCGAGAGCGAGGTCTTTTTAATCTCGTCGAGCTCTTCCATAAGTTCGGGAAAGAGAGGGGCGTCCGTTTCGTCTAGCAGCGGCCACCAGGCTTCCTCTCCATTCTTTGGATGCACGATCCTGACGCTATTTGGTCGCTCGCTTGGGCGATAGTGCGAAATGTCGAAGGCGCCGAAGACGTGCTGCTCCCGCTGTAACCACTCCCATGCCAACAAAGCAGCAGTTCCGATCGAGCGGTAGTCAAGCTTTGTCGCGGCGGCTCTGAAAGCGACAAGTTCATCCCACGTTGCGGTCGGCGTGGGCCGTATTGGCCGTCCGGGTGCACTTGATTTTAGTCCCATCCGTGAAAATGGATTGCTCGCCGGTACCATCTTTTCCTGGGCGCGCTGGCCAACGAACCAGGCGCGCCGGCAGCTCGCCATGGCCACATTTGCATAACGTCGACGTTCGCGGACGATTACCTCTCCATTGCTACCTACTTTTGTTACTACTAGCAGCTTTCCATAGACTGCGTCGACGAAGGCCTTTGTGAAATCGGACAATTGCTTCGACCCAACACGACTTCCATCTTTCAACTCGTGATTGGCGAAGAGTGCGAGGCTTTTCCTGTACTGACGCTGAGTGTTGCTGTCGATTTCGTCCCACTTCTGGTGAGCCTGGAAGATGCTGACTAGCCAATCGAACGTGCCCGGTTCGGGAGAGGCGGCGATCATGTCACTTAAGCCCCGCGAGCGCCAACTTTCGAACGCGGGCAAGAGAACTTTATCCACCCGCTCGACGGCACTGGCGTAATCGCTTCCTAACGCTTCAGGGCCTAAACCGCAGCCCTGTCGACGAGCCCAGGTTGGCGGCTCGAAATAATAGGCTATCCTATTGTTCGCTAGTATTTTTCGTCGACAATATCGAGGAAGTGTTGGTGCTGTATCAAATGACATCATACGAGGCATAATAGGTCCTCCGCTTCTCGAAGATGTCTTGTCCCGATCGGCGCTGCAAACTGGTCCATGATCGCCTTCGACCAAACTGGCTGCCGCAGCCGTCCTGTTCCGCGCCAGCTGACGGGTGGCGGTGCATGCCCTCGACCGATTGCGCGCGCGAGCTCGCCTGTGTTTCCAAAGTCCAGATAGGCTGCGGCCATGTCTGCTCTCATCATCGCGGGCCAGGTTCCAGCGGGTGGATAGCGGGCAGGCAGCGGAGAGCGGGGTGAAAGTGGGAGGTCTGATCTCACTGCTGGGTGCCGCTTGGTGCAATAAGAGCCGATCTCAGAAGAACTACGTCCGATTTGGAAGATCTAGATTTCGTCCGTGGAGTGAGAGTGGACGCCGATCACACAGGGACTTCTACAGTGGGAGATGTTGTCTCTCTAGTGCGCGGCGCGGCCTAGCGGTGATAGGCCAGATTAGCGCGCGAAAAGGAGGGCTTGGAGCGCAGGCTCGAGGAAAGGCAATTTTGATCGATGAAATCCAAAAGGTGGAAATAGTTAAAAGTCTCGGCGCACGGTTGTCGGTTGGGCCCGCTAGCAGGCAGTCAACTGCTTTGGATGCATCATCAATGGCCCATCCGACAGATTCGCTGGCGGCCGTGCATTGAGGTATCGGATCGATTTCGAGTGTTGGAATTGGGAATGCGCACTGCGACGGACCGGCTTTGATTGATACAGGACTTACCGCGTGCTCGGCCGACCTCGGTTCGACCGCGGGCCTGCGGAAAGTGCGGCAGTTATGAGGATCCGTGGTGGCGCGGACAACCTGATGCCACGTCAACACATGGGTACCTGATATGAAGAAAGTTGATATGGCGAAGCTGCTGAGCAGCTGCTGGCGGCGACCGATTGGCTGCCTACGTTCTTGAGGGCAGCGAAGCCGCAAGAGCGGACAGACACATCAACCAGCGTGAGTGACGGCTTCTCGCAAGCAGCCGAGTAACATTTTGGATTGGGACCGCGAGTGCCGCCCGGCTCATTCCAAAATTTCGGCGGCGCGCCTGATCGGCGCGCGGCCATTTTCGATAGATGTAAAGCGGCGGCTGCTCGGAGAGCCTCCGACTTGGATGAGGGGGTATGATCCTGGTATCCGTCGCCTTGCGTCATCCAGAACTGTGCAGTGTCGCTCGACCTTTTTCCGCGATGATGTGGATGAGGTCGGACGACTTAATTATGGAGTGACGACGGTGTCGAGATTGCTATCGAGCCGTGACCCCCGACGTGTCTTTGATCCAGCAGCAGTGAATGTTTTTGGGAGCGCCAATGTTCGCGCCGGGTACGTCTTTCCCGCCGTTGATACGCAATCGTCAGCAAGTGTTCGACTGATCCCGCGGTGTCCTTGTGCAGCACCAGCACCGGCCGTCATGTTGTTTCCGACAGATCGTTCAAGGGCGCGGCCAACGCAACCTCGAATGGGCTGATCAGGCCCGAGGACCGGCAAGAGCCTCGATCGCCTTCCCGCAACGGCTGCGCCTGCTTTTTTCCCTGCCGCGAAGAGGCGGCATTCCTCGCGGAAGACAAAAAAGCAGGCTTATCGCCGTCCTCCGCTGTGCTGCGGGCCTGACGGCTGCGGGCCGATCGCTCCCCGGGCCAAAGATCGCCATCGAGGCCGCGATGGACGCGGCCCGAACAACCAACGGAGACTACCATGGCTATCATCGGCACCTTCACCGCTGCGGACAACGGCTACATCGGCTCGATCAAGACGCTGACACTGAACATCAAGGCCAGGTTCGCCGCCTTCGAGAAGGACAACGACAAGGCGCCCGACTACCGCATCTTTGCCGGCGTGACCGAGTTCGGCGCGGCCTGGAAGAAGACCGCCCGCGACAGCGATCGCGAATACCTCTCGGTCAAGCTGGACGATCCGAGCTTTCCGGCGCCGATCTACGCCTCGCTGGTGAAAGTCGAAGGCGGGGAGGGCTTCATCCTGATCTGGTCTCGCCACAACGGCGACTGATCCCCCCGGAGATCCTCGGCCCCGCCTCCTCCGGAGGCGGGGCTTTTTTTGCGTTTCTTTTGCCGCTATGCAGGGAAGCAGGGGAGAGCATTTCTCTTCAAGAGAATTGCTAAGGGCTCGGCCCTCGCGCGGGCAAGGGTGAAGCACGCTGACGCGTGCCGACAGGACCGGTATCCCCGGACTTCCGCGCCATGATCTCTTGACGACCAAGGTCGTCAGGGCGCGTGCAGACGCGCGCTCGATTAGCGCGCCCCTTTTGGGCGGGTGATCCCCCTCCGGTCCTGCCGCCCTGGCCCTTGCTACCCCAGGTCTCGCCGACGGGCAGGGTTGCAGCGCAGCGCTGCGCTTCAACCTCGGCCCAAAGGAATAAGACCGTGAACATGATGTCTGTGTCTCAGAACGAGCCGCCTGCCACCGCGGGCTTCCGGGTGGATGTATCGCGTGGCCAGCGGATCGGCCGCGTATCGTCCGAGTGGTTTGCTCGGCCAGATGACGAACGCTATCTGAACCTCCCGGACCTCTATGACGTGGTACGCGGTCGCGCAGAGCGTGCGCAAGCGCGAACCGTGGAAAGCCGGGCCATCAAGGTGGAAGCGAGTCGGGACAATCCCGAGCGGTTGGCTCTGGTTGTGCCGGGACGTGACGAGACCGTGGCGCCGACACATTGGAGCTTTGGTCAATTGTGCACGCTCGTCGGTGCACCGACCTCTTACATGCGGCAACTTCATGCCGCGCTATCGGCCATCAACCTGCAACACGGCCTGCTGTCCCATCGCGCCGAGCTCGTGAAAACCTTGGAGGCCGAAAACGGATGGATCGAGCTTCGCGCAGTCACCGGACCTGACTACGGCCGCATCTGGGACCATGAGCTTGTGGCTGCCGTCATGAAGATCGCGGGCGTTGGCACGGGTGATACGCGCTGGAAGGTCCCGGGTGTGCTAGATTGGTCAAGCATGACCTACAATCCCCTGATCGACATCACCGAGGAGACGACGACGCTTTACGCCAGCGATCGGGACGTCTTTCTGTTTCTGGTCGACGATATGAATCCAATCGAAGCAGGACGTTTGGCGGATGGGTCACCGGATTTGTATTTCCGGGGATTTTACTGCTGGAATAGCGAGGTCGGCAGCAAAACACTGGGAATCGCGAGCTTCTATCTCCGAGCGGTTTGCATGAACCGTAACCTGTGGGGCGTGGAGAATTTCGAGGAAATCACGATCCGGCATTCGAAATTCGCGGCGCAGCGGTTTGCCCATGAAGCTGCGCCAGCACTGACCCGCTTTGCCAATTCCTCGCCAGGGCCGTTCGTGGCGGGAATCAAGGCCGCACGGGAGCGGATCATTGCCCGGACCGACGAGGATCGCGAGACTTTCCTGCGTAAGGGTGGGTTCTCTAAGTCCGACGCCACGAAGATCATCGAGACAGTCTTGTGCGAGGAACGCCGCAAGCCCGAAAGCATCTTCGACTTCGTGCAGGGGATTACTGCGTTCGCGCGCGGCAAGGTTCATCAGGACGCGCGTCTTGAACTCGAAGGCAAGGCAAAGCGTTTGATGGAGCGTGCCATCTAATGGGATAAGTCGCGCAGTCGGTAGGGCTGCGCGGCTTTCCTCCTAAGGGGGTGCGTCGCCGCCGACCGGCAAGCCAGATCGGCGGCGCGGACGCATACTTGCGTCCGGGGGCCCGCCGGGCCTCCGGCCCGGCTCGCGAATCAAGCGGCGCCTATTTGGCGCGAGCTCTTTTAGTGGTTCGCTTTAAAAACTCATCAGGTTCGACATCCAGCTTATCGGCGAGACGACCAATGACCTTGATGCTGACGTGGTACACGCCCTTTTCAAGCTGACTCAAATAACTCCGGCTTATCTTGGCTTCCAACGCAAGTTCGTCTTGAGACCATCCCTTGCCATTGCGTAGACGACGCAAGTTTGTGGCGAATGTCTCCCGCAGATCCATGCGAGAAAGGATGCCGCTTGCTCAGTATATTGCACCTCGATATACTTAACAAAGCGCGTTTTCATGAGCCGTTACACCAGTAAACTCGGCTTAGTCTTCTAACCGTGAGATCATGCAGACTCCGCCGCTCGATCCCAACGTGGCTGACTTGGCTCCCACCGAACCCGCGCTGACATCGTACGATGAGCAGCACGCAATAACTTACGTTCGGCTTCTGCAGGCGGAAGGTGAGGGGGCTGACTGGCGGGAAGTAGCCCGAATAGTCTTACATATTGATCCAGACAGTGAGCCGGACCGCGCCCTCAACGCTTACCGAAGTCATCTTTCTCGCGCTAAGTGGATGTCCGAACAGGGGCGTCTATTTCGTGGCAAGGGCACAAATTAGAAGAAATCCATCCCCGCGAAGACTTGGCTAAAAATCCCTTTCTCCCGTTGAGCCGTGGTGCACCTGGAGCACCACATGGTGCTCAAATAGGGACTTCCCACAACCGAATCGATCACAATTATTGCGCCGCAATCTCTGTTGGTTGCGTGCAATGGAATGAAGTCATGCCTGAGTTTGACTGGCGCTCGCCGGAGTCCTACCGAAGCCTTCAAGATGCAGAAATTACCGACATCGCCTGGGAATGCCTGCGTCGCAATACGGATTATCAACGCGATTACGACGCGATGATTGCGAGGAGCCAGGACGGTCAAGTGACGCCCGAATTCAGGAGGAAGTGGGGTATCTGCTTTCGCCCATGACCCTCGGCGGTCATTCGGGGAAGAGACCATCTATTGGGCGCCCGAGGTTCTTCCGACAGTCGTTCCAATCGCAGTAGCGCCGCCATCTCTCGATCAAATGGCCGTATCTCCGCGACCCCTTGAACTTGCGGCCGGGCAGCTGCGCCGCGAGAATGATGGTTGGCACGCGGTGCTGCGCATTGGCGCGGTCGACCATCGCGTCTGGTCGAGGGAACCGCCGAGTATCGGCGCCCACTACGTGACCGAGTTGCCGTTCGATCGCGACTTCGAGGCGCGGGCCTACGCAGCGCGACGGTTGTGGCGCGCCATGAATGGACGGCCGGCCGGCCAGGCCTTTCATGAGCTATCCCAGCAGAAGCGCGAGCGCTTGAGCGCCGCCCTGCGTGCGCTCGACGTTCATGGTGCCGGCGGCACCTATCGCGTCGTCGCAGCAACACTCTTTGGCCAAAAGCGGGTCCCCGATCGTGCGTGGAAAACGCACGATCTTCGCAATCGAACTATCCGTCTGGTGCAGAGCGGCGCCGCGTTAATGCGCGGCGGCTATCGCAAACTATTGCGACCGGTGCGCAAAGACTTCTAGCGCCTCTCTCTAGGGGGATCGAAAACGGCCCGATCAATCTCCGGCATCCCCCTCCGACATCGCCCTTCTCCATGATGACCGCACACAAGCCGGCACCGCCGCGCGCTGCGAGTGTCACCCTGGAGTTCTCAAATGCCCGATCTGATGGCTGGTCTACCACCGCGCTTCCTGCGAACCCCGGAGGCCGCGCGCTATCTCGGGCTCTCCGGTCGCACGCTAGAGAAGCATCGGACGTACGGGACTGGGCCGACTTATCGGAAGATCGGTGGACGTGTCGTCTACGCTTTGGACGATCTGAAAGCCTGGGCCGATCGCGGCGCCAAGACGTCGACGTCCGATCCCGGCAAGGGGACGGTGTTGCCCGCCAAGAAGCAGTCAGGCTTACGCCCGTATGCGGGCCAGGAACGCCGCTGATTCACGTCGGAAGCAAAGATCATGCGGCACAAACACCGTTCCGAGCGCGATCAGCTCGAACTCTTTCGGGCATTGCCCGGCGATCTGGCGCGCCGCGATGCGCAGGATCTGAAGGCATATCCGTTCTTCTCGCTCGCAAAGACGCAGCGGATTGTGCCGATCGATTTTCGTGCCGGGTCAATCTCCATTCGCGTCGAAACCGTGCCCGAGCACGGCATGGCCACTATTTGGGATGCTGACGCACTGATCTGGGCCGCGTCCCAGATTGTCGAAGCTCGTGATGCCGGCTTAAGGACCTCTCGGTTGATGGCTGCAACGCCTTACGAGATTCTGACGTTTGTGGGCCGTGGGACGAGTGCGCGAGATTATGCCTGGCTGAAGGCCGGTCTCGACAGGCTGCAGTCGACGACGGTGATGACGTCGATCCGTCAGCCGACTGAGCGGCGGCGTCATCGTTTCTCGTGGATCAACGAGTGGCGGGGGACAGCCGATGCAAACGGCCGTCCACTCGGGCTCGAACTGATCCTGCCGGATTGGTTCTATGCCGGCGTCATCGATGATGCGTTCGTGCTGGCGGTTGATCGCGCTTATTTCGATCTGACGGGCGGAGTTGACCGATGGCTCTATCGTCTCGTCCGCCAGCACGGCGGTCATCAGGCAGTGGCTGGAGCTTTGACCTTGTGCATCTCCATGCCAGGTCCGGCGGCCTCTCTCCGCTCAAGCACTTTGCATACGATGTGCGCGAAGTGGTCAGCCAGCAGATGCCCGGCTACGAGCTAGTCCCCACGCGCGATCAGAACGGGGCTGAACTGTCGAACTTCAAGCCCATCGCCGTGGCGGCGCTATTTGCGAGACTTCGCAAGCGCGGTCTCATTCCAAACTCGGAGGACAATCTGTGAATCAGCTCGTGCCATCGGGGACCACGACCCTCGTGCCATCGGGGACCGGATCCTCGTGCTATCAGGGACCGGAATCGGGCCCAGGGGCTTGTTTCTCCGCGCTTTCCTGGCGCTCTAACTCTACTAACTGGAAATACTTCGGATTTCTTCTAACGGACCGCTCCAAAGCCCGTGATGGGCTCGTTCGTCAACGACAGTGTGGCCTCCAAACCGAGGGAGCCGCTGCATGAGCGATCTCACGCAAGTAGAGGTGCTGTGGCTCGAGAAGCGTATCGAGAATCGTGTTCGCTTCGGTCGCATCGCTGAGGAGCAGAGGATCGATCAATCGCGGCGCATCCTGTCTTTCGCGCCGGGCAGCATCTTTGCCTTCGTCCGCTGGACGTCCAACGACTTTGGAACACTCATTTCGCGCGTCGATGTCTTGCGAGCGGTCGCGCCGGGACAGCGCTGCTCGACCGTGCCCTATGTGAAGCCCGGGGCGGAGAGTTTGCTGCGGCTGGTCGGCTGGCAAAAAGTCGAACGGGTGCTGCAGGCGATCGACGCCATTGAGGCTCTTAGCATCAATCCGGCGGATGTCGCCCCTGATCATTGGCAGCACGTTCACAACCGGCTCTCGGTCAACGAAAACCCGCGCGCGTATACGAAGGCTCGTCATCAGGCTTGGCTCCATCGGCAGAGGATCATGCGATGATGGGGGGCCTGAAGACACTGACCATGACATCTGCGGGAGTGGCTGCGCTTGCCATAACGGTGATCGCAGACATAAGCCCGCTCTACATCTGGAACGCATCGCCGGGTGTCGCGATTGGGCTCTACCGCTTGCGATCCGTCGAAGAGTTTTACGTCACAGAGTTGGTGGCGGTTCGGCCACCCGAGCCGCTTGCGACCATTCTTGATCTGAACGGCTATCTGCCAATCGGCGTCCCCATGCTCAAGCGGGTACTGGCGCTGCCCGGACAAACGGTTTGCAGGCACGGTGTCTCAATCTCGGTCGACGCCATCGTCATGGGTGAGGCACGAGAACGCGACGGGCGAGGCCGACCTCTGCCGAACTGGCAGGGTTGTCGAGCCGTCGGCGAGGGCGAACTCTTCCTCATGAATTGGCAGTCTGACGACTCGCTGGATGGCCGCTACTTCGGCGTTCTACCCGCATCGGCTGTGATCGGCCGTGCGCGCCCCGTGTGGACCTGGGAGGAATGATCTTGGTCCTTCCATACTTTCGATCTGTCATTCGTCTGTTCGATCAGTTGCGGCACCATTCCTCCGTCCCGACCGAAAATTGTAATGCCGTCGCGCGCAGCGGCAGTCCAGGGCGGCCGAACGGCCGGTGCGAAGCAGCTTTACCCTGGGCGGTCGCGAGCACGGTGGCATGCTTGGGGTTATGGTGGGTGAGCACTTGGGCCGTCGTGCCACTGCTGTTCGCACTGTCGATAGACTGTCGTTTTGCACGCGCCGACGAACAAGAGGTCGCGCATCCGACGAGGGGCCAGACCACCGGCCGGTTCGAGCATTTCGTCGGCGAAGCCGCGCAGCGGTTCGCCATTCCCGTGCAGTGGATTCAATTAATCCTGCGGATCGAGAGCGCTGGAGATGCGCGCGCCAAATCGGACAAGGGCGCAATAGGGCTGATGCAGATCATGCCAGCGACGTGGACCGGACTTCGCCTGCGCTATGCTCTGGGAAATGATCCGTACGACCCGCACGACAACATACTGGCTGGTTCGGCATATCTAAGAGAGCTCTTTGACCACTACGGCTTTCCGGGTGCGTTCGCAGCCTACGACGCCGGGCCGGTGCGTTACGAACAGCATCTTGCGGGCGACACTTTGCCGGTTGAGACGCGAGGCTATGTGAGCAGGATTGTTGCTGAGTTGGACGCCGCATCCGCTTCGACGTCGCCTGCCGATGCACGTCTATGGTTGGCTTCGCCGATCTTTCCTGCACAATCTGACGGAATGGGCGCCGCCGGCCGGCAGCAACCGACCGCGTCAAGACTGCACACGCCGTCGGTGATCGTTCCGAAGCCAACCGGAATGTTTGTCGCAAGGCTTGATGCGGGAGAGGGGCGATGACCCGTTACGCAATCTTGCGAATAGTCATGTGCTGCTCGAAGAAGTCTGCGGAGACTTGGAGATCGGTAGGAGATACGACGTATGCGTCCGGTTCTTGCACGTCAGTCAGGTCTTGACATGAATCTCTGGTTTCCAAAGCCACGGCAGCAGTTCGTCGAGACGGTTGATCGGATGTCC
>NZ_JADPIU010000021.1:0-61220 GCF_023073075.1 Bradyrhizobium sp. 61
CCCCGGAATGACGATGCGGAGAGAGTGGCTTAACCTGGATCAGATCAGTCCGGCCGCGTCAATTCGCGTCTTTTTGCTCGCGAAGTGTTCACTTACCCCGGCCACTTTCCGCTAAAATGCCGATAACCGCGCCGATGCATGAGGTCAGCCATGAGCTTCCGCCGCGACACCATCACAAAGCCGATCTTCTCCTGGGCGCGCGGCGTGCTGCCGGCGATGTCCGACACCGAGCGCGAGGCGCTGGAGGCCGGTGACGTCTGGTGGGATGCCGATCTCTTCACCGGCAACCCCGATTGGTCGAAGCTGCTGAAGGTGCCTCAGGCGACGCTGACCCCCGAGGAGCAGGCCTTTCTCAACGGCCCGGTCGACGCGCTCTGCGCCATGCTCGACGAGTGGAAGATCTTCTGGGAATGGCGTGACCTGCCGCCAGACGTCTGGCACTTCGTCAAGCGTGAGAAATTCTTCGGCATGATCATTCCGAAGGAATTCGGTGGTCTCGGCTTCTCGCCCTATGCCCATTCGGAAGTGGTGCGCAAGATCTCGACCCGCTCGATCGCGGCGGCCGTCACCGTGATGGTGCCGAACTCGCTCGGCCCCGGCGAGCTCCTGATGCGCTTCGGCACGAAGGAGCAGCAGGAGCGCTGGTTGCCGCGCCTTGCCGACGGCCGCGACATTCCCTGCTTCGGCCTCACCAGCCCCGAAGCCGGCTCCGACGCCGCCTCGATGGTCGACACCGGCATCATCTGCAAGGGCGATTTCGAGGGCCGCGAGGTCATTGGCCTAAGGCTCAACTGGCACAAGCGCTACATCACGCTCGGCCCCGTCGCGACGCTGCTCGGGCTCGCCTTCAAGGCCTACGATCCTGATCATCTCGTGGGCAGCCAGGAAGAGCTCGGCATCACCGTCGCGCTGATCCCGACCAATCTGCCCGGCGTCAAGATCGGCCATCGTCATCTGCCGTCGATGCAGGTGTTCCAAAATGGCCCGAACTGGGGCCACGACGTCTTCATCCCGCTCGACTATGTCATCGGCGGCAAGGAGAGACTCGGGCAGGGCTGGAAGATGCTGATGACGGCGCTCGCCGCCGGCCGCGGCATCTCGCTGCCGTCGCTATCGGCGGCCGGTGCCGCCTATGCCGCCCGCACCACCGGCGCCTATGCCCGCATCCGCGAGCAGTTCGGCATCTCCATCTCCAAATTCGAGGGCGTCGAGGAGCCGCTCGCGCGCATCGTCGCCACCGCCTACCAGCTCGACGCGGCACGCCGGCTGACCTGCGCGGCGCTGAATGCCGGCATCCATCCCGCCGTCATCTCCGGCATCATGAAGCTGCACGCGACCGAGCGGATGCGCACCGCGGTCGACGACGCCATGGACATCCATGGCGGCAAGGCCGTGATCGACGGTCCGCAAAACTATCTCGGCAATCTGCACCGCGCCGTGCCTGTTGGTATCACGGTCGAGGGCGCCAACATCCTGACCCGCAATCTTATCGTGTTCGGGCAGGGCGCGATCCGCGCGCATCCCTATCTGCTCGACGAGATGAACGCGCTTGCGGACACGAATCGCGAGCGCGGGCTCGCCGCGTTCGACAAAGCGTTCTGGAAACATGCCGGCCATAGCTTCCAGACGCTGTTGCGTGCGTTCGGCCGCAGCTGGAGCTTCGGCGCCTTCGCGCTTGCGCCGGATGCGGGCGATGCAACGCCATTCTACCGCCAGCTCGCGCGCTACTCTGCGGCCTTTGCGCTCTGCGCCGACATGGCGCTGCTCACGCTCGGCGGCGCGCTCAAGCGCAAGGAGATGCTGTCGGCGCGCTTTGGCGACATCCTCTCCGAGCTCTATCTGCTCTCGGCCGCGCTGAAACGCTGGCAGGACGAGGGCCGCCAGAAAGAGGATTTTGCCGCGCTCGAATGGTGCATGGCGACCGGCTTCAAGACCATCGAGAACCGGCTTGCCGAAATCCTCGCCAATTTGCCCAACCGTTTTGTCGCTTTAATCCTCAAGCTCGTGGTCCAGCCCTTCGGCGCGCGGGTGCTCGGCCCGTCCGACCGCGTCGTGCACCAATGCGCCAGCCTCGTACTGGAGCCATCGGCCGCGCGCGAGCGTCTCACGCCGGATCTCGCCCATGTCGACGACGACGGCGGCTTTGCCCGGCTGGAGCGCGCGTTCAAGCTGGTCGCGGGCACCGATGCGATCGCCAAGCGCATGCGTGCCGCGCACATCCGCGACTGGAAGGATGCCGTCACCAAGGGCGTGATCACGCAGGCCGAAGGCGAGCAGCTTGCTGCCGCTCACGAGGCCGTCACAAAAGTGATCGAGGTCGATGATTTTGCGCCGGAAGCGCTGTCGCCGATTTACAAGAAAACCGGAGATGTGCATCAGTTCTTCCAGGAACTCGGTGAACAGAGGGCGGCGAGCTGATGGCACGACCGGTTTTCATCGTCGACGGCAGCCGGACGCCGTTTCTCAAAGCGCGTTCGGGGCCGGGACCGTTCACGCCGGTCGATCTCGCCGTGCAATGCGGCCGGCCGCTGCTGGCGCGTCAGCCGTTTTCACCCGATGATTTCGACCAGGTCATTCTCGGCTGCGTCAACGTGATCGCGGACGAGATGAACCCGGCCCGCGTCGCCGCGCTCCGGCTCGGCATGGGCGAGGACATGGTCGCCTTCACCGTGCAGATCAATTGCGGCTCCGGCATGCAGTCGATCGACACGGCCTACCGCTACATCCGCGAGGGCCATGCCGACATGGTCCTCGCCGGTGGCACCGAGGCGCTGAGCCACGCGCCGCTGGTCTGGCCGAACTCCGGTGTGCGCTGGTTCGCCGGCCTTGCCACCGCCAAGGGCGTGGCCGCGAAGCTCGCTGCCGCCTTCAAGCTGCGGCCGCGCTATCTCAAGCCGATCATCGGGCTCGAGCGCGGTCTGACCGATCCCATCACCGACTTGAACATGGGCCAGACCGCCGAGGTCGTCGGCCATCTCTTCGGCATCACGCGGGCACAGTCCGACGCCTATGCCGCCGAGAGTCATCGCCGGCTCGCGCATGCGCAGGCCGAAGGTTTTCTCAAGGGCGAGGTCGAGACAGCGTTCTCCCGCGACGGAAAATTCTTCGACCATGACGACGGCGTGCGGCCGGACTCGACGGCCGAGACGCTCGCAAAGCTGCGGCCGGTGTTCGAGCGCCCCTGGGGCCAGGTCACCGCCGGCAATTCGTCGCAGATCACCGACGGTGCCTCCTGGGTGATCCTCGCCTCCGACGCGGCGGTCGCAAAGCACAGACTGACGCCGAAGGCTGTCATCGTCGACAGCCACTGGGCGGCGCTCGATCCCAGCATCATGGGGCTGGGTCCCGTGATGTCCGCGACGCCGCTCCTTCAACGCAACGACCTCACCGTCAAGGACGTCGAGACCTGGGAGCTGAACGAGGCCTTCGCGACGCAGGTGCTCGGCTGTCTAGCCGCCTGGAACGACGACAAATTCTGTCGCGACATCTTGGGCCTCGACGGCGCGGCCGGCGAGATCGACCGTGACAGGCTCAACGTCGATGGCGGCGCCATCTCGCTCGGCCATCCCGTCGGCACCTCCGGCAACCGCATCGTGCTGCATCTCGTCAATGCGATGAAACGGCTCGGCACGCGCCGCGGCGTTGCGACCGAATGTATCGGCGGCGGGCTCGGCGGCGCCATGCTGATCGAGGCGGTGTGACCATGGATTCCAGGATCATGACCGCGCTCGGCGACCGCGTGCTGGAGCTTGGGCCCAGGCCCGCGACCGACAGCCCCTACAAGCACTTCAAGCTGACGCGCGATGCCGACGGCGTCGCCTGGCTGCTGTTCGACCGCGCAGATGCCAGCGCCAACACGCTGTCCTCGGACGTGATGGAGGAGTTCGATGCCGTGCTCGCGGCGATCGAGACCGAACGTCCCGCAGGCCTCGTGATTCGCTCGGCAAAACCGTCCGGCTTCATTGCCGGCGCCGACGTCAACGAATTCCGCGGTGCCAGCGATCCCGAGATGGTCGAGACACGCATTCGCGCTGCGCATGCCGTGGTCGATCACCTGGAAGCGCTGAAGCTGCCGACGGTCGCGGTCATCCACGGCTTCTGCCTCGGCGGCGGGCTGGAGGTCGCGCTGGCCTGCCAGTCGCGCATTGCAATCGATGGCGCGCGCTTCGGCTTCCCGGAGGTGATGCTCGGCCTGCATCCCGGCCTCGGAGGCACCGCGCGCTTCACCGCGCTGGTGAACCCGACCCAGTCGATGGCGCTGATGCTGACCGGCCGCACCATCGATGCGCGCCGCGCCAGATCGCTCGGCCTCGTCGATACCGTGACGCAGGAGCGCCACGTCCGTAACGCGGTGAAGGATGCGCTGTTCGGCCGTTTGAAGCGGACGCGTCCGGGCCCTCTGACTCACGCAGCGAATTTCGGTCCCGTGCGCGGGCTGCTGGCCAGGCGCATGCGCTCGGAGGCGGCAAAGGCCGCGCCCCGCGAGCATTATCCGGCGCCTTACGCGCTGATCGATCTCTGGGAGACCCATGGCGGCAGCAAGGCCGCGATGCTGAAGGCCGAGCAGGCCTCGTTCGCCAGGCTGATGGTGACGCCGACGGCGCAGAATTTGATCCGCGTGTTCTTCCTGCGCGAGCAGATGAAGAAGGCGGCCGGCAACGGCAATTCGGTCAAACATGTTCACGTCATCGGCGCCGGCGCCATGGGCGGTGATATCGCGGCCTGGTGTGCGGGGCAGGGGCTGCGCGTCTCGCTCGCGGACATGAAGGCGGAGCCGATCGGCGGCGCGTTGAAGCGTGCCGCCGAGCTCTACGGCAAGATCATCCGCAAGCCGACCGAGGTGCGCGACGCGCTGGATCGTCTGGTCCCCGACATGAACGGCGAGGGCGTTCGCAACGCCGATCTCATCATCGAGGCGGTGCCGGAAAAGCTCGAGCTGAAGCAGAAGGTCTATGCGGGCCTAGAGCCGCGAATGAAGCCGGGCGCGATCCTTGCGACCAACACGTCGAGCATTCCGCTCCAGGATCTGCGCACCACGCTGGCGCGGCCCGATCGTCTCGTCGGCCTGCACTTCTTCAACCCGGTGTCGCGGCTGCAGCTGGTCGAAGTCGTCAGCCATGACGGCAACGACGCGCAGGTGCTGAAGGAGGCGCTCGCCTTCGTCGGCGCGATCGACCGTCTGCCGCTCTCCGTGAAGAGCTCGCCCGGCTTCCTCGTCAACCGTGCGCTGACGCCCTACATGCTGGAGGCGATGGTGATGCTGGACGAGAGGATCGACCAGCGCCTGATCGACGCGGCGGCCGAGCAGTTCGGCATGCCGATGGGGCCGATCGAGCTCGCCGACCAGGTCGGGCTCGACATCTGCCTCGACGTCGGCGACATGCTGCGTACCAAGTTCGGCGATCTCCTCCCGCCGACACCCGCCTGGCTGCGCGAGAAGGTCGCCAAGGGCGAGCTTGGCCGCAAGACCGGCAAGGGTTTTTACACCTGGAAGGACGGCAAGGCGGAGAAGGCGCCGTTGTCCGAGACCGGCCCGCGCGTCACCGACCAGATGATCGACCGCCTGGTGCTGCCGATGTCCAATGTCTGCGTCGCGGCGCTTCGAGAAGGTATCGTCGACGATGCCGATGCGGTCGACGGCGCCATGATCTTCGGCACCGGATACGCACCATTTCGCGGCGGTCCGCTGAACTACGCGCGCACGCGCGGCGTGGAAAATGTCGTATCCACCCTGCGCGCGCTGGCCGAGCGATTCGGCGGGCGCTTTGCGCCCGATCCGGGCTGGGACAATTTTAGGTGAGACCGACATGACCGAAACGTCCGACACCGAGCCGCGCGGCGATCTCTGCATCCGCACGCTGGCAATGCCCGCCGACACCAATGCCAACGGTGACATCTTCGGCGGCTGGCTGCTCAGCCAGATGGATGTCGGCGGCGGCGTATTCGCATCGAAGCTCGCGAGGTCGCGCACGGTCACCGTGGCGATCGAGGCGATGAATTTTCGCAAAGCGGTCTATGTCGGCGATCTCGTTTCGGTCTATGCCAATCTCGTCCGCATGGGCCGCACCTCGATGACCGTGCATCTCGAGGCCTGGGCGCTGCGGCGCAGGGAGCTCCAGCCGATCCTCGTCACCGACGGACATTTCACCTACGTCTCGATCGATGATGACGGCCGTCCGCAAGCGATCCAGCGCAACGATCCGCCGATCGCGACGTAATCGCGCGCGACGCTCTGCCCCATCTCACGCAAACTTGCGGCACGCCAAACGCGGCGCGACTGAGTCATCGCGTCGCGGCTTCGCCAAGAACAAGTCATAAAACGGATGAGGTCCCGGCGTACTCAATTGCGTGTCGATTCGGGGTGGAGACGGCCTCAAATGCTCAGGAACCTTTGGGCAGGATTGCCGTTATTTGCCCGCACTGAGGAATCCACGGACCATGCCGGACAGCTACATTATCGAAGTCGACTCGCAAACCGCAGGTATCGTCGTTCGTTCTCAGGGAGGCTATTGTTTCTTCGCCTCGTCGCACCGCTTCAATCGCCTTGAAGGCCAGCTTTTCCGCAACGCACGCGAAGCCGAGCGTGCCGCGCGCAAGCTGGTTAACGGCGATGTGAAGGAAGCGGCGTAGGCGCCTTCCGCTGGTGATTTCTGACGCGCAAAGCGTGGTCGGAATTTTTTGCAGCCCTTGATGCCGCTGCCTTTTCCTTCTCCCTTCATGTCCGCCGAAGCCTTGGCGAAGGCGGATGTGGGAGAAGGTGGCGCGAAGCGCCGGATGAGGGGTTGTTTCCGCGAATTCAATCGTGAGAGGGTCGCCGGCGGGGGCAACCCCTCATCCGTCTCGCCGCTGTCGCGGCGAGCCACCCTCTCCCACAGGGGGAGGGGGTAAGAGCGTCGATCACAACTTCGTCGCGGAGCGTGACAACAGCTTCCAATCGTCGCCCTGCTTCAGCCAGTTCATCAGGATATGAAGGCTGTTTGCCACTTTCTGTCCGCCGGTCATCATCTCGGCCAGCCAATGGAAGCGCACGATCGCGACGGGGCCGACGATCTTGATGGTCGGGTCCTTGTACGTAATCGACAGGAACTCCGTCTTGCCGTCGGTGGCGTTGGCGACGAAGGCCGCCCTGTCCTCGAGGAAGCCGTTGGAGTGGCTGTAGCTCAGATCATCCGCGCATAGCGCGCTGAGCGCTTTCGGGTCGGCCGCGATCTGGGCGAGACGAAATGCCTCGACGTTTCTTGCCACCGCCTCGTGGTCCGTTATGGCGGCATGATCGCGATTCAGTGTCATCGTGTCCTCCGTTCTTGATCTTGCGCCCACTGTTGCAGCCGCACTTGATTTTGTCGAGCGTCAGGTCGCAATACGCTGCATTGCGAGAGGTGGCGCGATTTCTGACGCGCAAAGCGTGGTCGGAATTTGATGCTGCGGCCTTCTTTCTTCTCCCCTCATGTCCGCCGAAGCCCTGGCGAAGGCGGATGTGGGAGAAGGTGCATAGGCCGCCTTCGGCGGCCGTTGCTAAGAGAACGCCGAAGCAAAGCTTCGGCTATAGCGTCGGATGAGGGGAGCCTGAATCTGCGAATTCAATTGTGAGAGGTCTGCTCGCGGAGGGACTCACCCGTCTCGCCGCTGGCGCCATAGCCGATGCAAAGCATCGGCGTTCTCAAGAACGGCGGCCGAAGGCCGCCTATGCCACCCTCTCCCACAGGGGGAGAGGGTAAGAGCGCCAATTACAACTTCGTTGCCGCCCGGGACAGCAGCTTCCAATCGTCGCCCTGCTTCTGCCAGTTCATCAGGATATGAAGATTGGTCGATACTTTTTTCCCATCGGCCGCCATTTCCTGTTCGCCCATCCAGTGGAAGCGCACGATCGCGGCGGGGCCGACGACCTTGATGGTCGGGTCCTTGTACTCGATCGACAGGAATTTTGATTTGCCGTCGGTGGCGTTGGTGACGAAGGTCGCCTTGTCCTCGACCTTGCCGTTGGAATGGCTGTAGCTCACCTCGTCGGCGCAGAGCGCGCCGAGCGCCTTGGGATCGGCCGCGATCTGGGCAAGGCGGAAGGCCTCGACCTTTTTCGCCACGGCTTCCTCATCCGCCGCGGCCGCCAACGCCGGTGCTGCGAGAGCAAGCGCGGAGACGGCAAGGGTTGAGACGGCAAGAGTCGAGAGAGCCAGATCGCGTCGGTTGATCGTCATAGTTTCCTCCTTTTTGGTCTTGCGCGGAGTGTTGCAGCCGCGCGCGACTTTGTCGAGTGTCGCGTGGCGGTCATGTCGATGCGTCATTGCGCGATCGGGGCTGCATTGATACGTGTTTCGCATTGATGCATCGTGCATTCGGGAAAGTACGGAAATGATCGAGGCCAAAGGGCAGGCGCAGGGGCAAGTGACGGGCAGGGCGCTGCTGTTCGACATCGACGGCACACTGGCCAACACCGACCCGCTGCACCTCAAGGCGTTCAACCAGGTGCTTGGGCCGCTGGGCCATGTGTTCGATCACGCGCGCTTTTCGAGGGAGCTGCAAGGCTTCGCCAATGCGTCGATCGGCGAGCGCTTTCTGCCCGACGAAACCGTGGAACGGCGCGCCGTGATCCTCGGAGAGAAGGAGGTCGTCTTCCGCACACTTGTCGCCGGACAGATCGAGCCGCTTCCGGGTCTGATGGTGCTGCTCGACCGCGCGGATGCCGCCGGCATTCCCATGGTCGCCGTGACCAACGCGCCGCGTCTGAATGCCGAGCTGTTGCTCTCCGGTCTCGGCATCACGCACCGCTTCAGGGCGCTTGTGATCGGCGACGAGCTGCCGCACGGCAAGCCGCACCCGCTGCCCTATCAGGAGGGGTTGCGTTTCGTCGGCGGCAGCGCGACGGCTTCGATCGCGTTCGAGGATTCCCGCTCCGGCGTGCAGTCGGCGACGGCCGCCGGCATTCCGACCATCGGCATCCGGACGAGCCTCAGCCATGCCGACCTTGTTGGCGCCGGCGCGGTTGCCTCCGCCAGCGCGTTCGACGATCCGGAACTGCTCGCGCGTCTCGCCGCCGCGATGGCATGGTGAGAGGCTTTGTCCGTTAACCGTGATCGCTGAGCGCATTGACCGAACGTGCGAACCGCCGCACCATGCGCTTTCCTGATTTGAGGCCATCGCCGTGACCGGATTGACCCATCGCCAAGCCGAAATCCTCAACATCGCGCGCGCCTCGGGGCGCGTCATGGTCGAGGAGCTCGCGCGCCGGTTCGAGGTCTCGGCGCAGACCATCCGCAAGGATCTCAACGATCTCTGCGAGCGCCGCTCGCTGACTCGCATCCACGGCGGCGCCATCATCGCCTCCGGCGTCGAAAACCTCGCCTACGAGGCGAGGCGGTTCGTCGCTGCCGACGAGAAGAAGGCGATCGGGGCTGCGGCCGCCTCGCTGATCCCGAACGGCTGCTCGCTATTCATCAATATCGGCACCACGACCGAGGAGGTGGCGAGCGCGCTGACCTCGCACGAGGACCTCCTCGTCATCACCAACAATCTCAACGTCGCGATGCTGCTCTACCGCCATCCCCGCATCGAGGTGGTGGTCGCCGGCGGCACGGTGCGGCGTGCCGACGGCGCGGTGGTCGGCTCGACCGCGACGCAGCTCATCGGCCAGTTCAAGGTCGACTACGCCATCATCGGGGCGTCCGCGATCGACGAGGAGGGCGCGCTGCTCGACTTCGACTATCGCGAGGTGCAGGTGGCGCAAGCCATCATCGCCAATGCCCGCAGCGTCATGCTGGTTGCCGACTCCACCAAGCTGCGCCGCAGCGCGCCGGTGCGCATCGCCCATATCACCCAGATCCAGACCTTCGTCACCGACCAGGAGCTGCCCGAGCGCCTCGCCACCATCTGCCACAGCAAGGGCATCGAGGTGATGGCGGCGATGCCGAAGGGGGCGGATATCGATGACTCGCAGGCCGATGCTCAGGATGCGGCACCGGAAGCCGCGCCGGTGGTGCGGCTGCGCTAAGGCCTATGCGCCGCTCCACGGGTTGAGCAGCGTCACGCCCGTTGGTTCGAAATCCCCCACGTTGCGCGTAACAACGGTCAAGCCGTGAACAAGCGCGGTCGCTGCGATGAGGGCGTCGCGTTCGGCCCGCGGGTTGGGAACGTGAAGTTGTGCACAGCGCTGTGCCACGGCCGTATCGATAGCCATGATCCGCCCCTCGAAGCGGGCAAGAATGTGATCGTCGATCCACGTGCGCAAAACGGCACCTTGGACCGCGTCTTTGCGCTCGATCAGGCGCGCACCCAGTTCGATTTCGAGAATCGAGATGACGGATATGAAAAAATTCGCCGCGGGAATTGCATTGGCCCAGGCGACGACATTGCGATCAGCTTTGTTCGGTCGCCTCAGTTCGGAAATGACATTGGTGTCCAGCAGAAACATCAGTCGAGATCGGCAGTCTTAATCCCGCCTGCCATGCGAGGCGGATCGAAATCGAAGTCCGCGTTCGCCTGCGCAAGGGCTTCGGCAAGGCTCATGTGCCCGCCGCTCAGGCGCAAATAATCCTCGATGGTCAGCAGGACGTGGGCAGGGCGGCCGCGATCCGTAATGAAGACGGGCCCCTGCGAGGCCGCTTTCTTGGCGCCGCTCGTATCCTGGTTGAATTCCCGGCTGGTCAGCGTGGTCACCATCGTAAGGGCCTTCTCGCCGTGGCAATGCCTTGCTGGCCAAAATTATATGTAGGCATGTTGCTACATTCAAGTCCTGCGGTGCTGTTCGATCGAGCCTTTTGCCTCCAAACGTGCCCGTTCGCTTGCCGATTTCTCCGCCGCATTGGCGTTAAAAAAGTTCCTCTTTCACTTCCTTTCGCCTCTCTTTCATCTTGCTTTCGTTTTTCGGTGTGATCTAATCAAAAACGAAAGTAGTCGCTCGAAGGAACGAGCGGTCGCCGGGGGATGCGTCTGTTGGAGCGTATTTTCGACCTCGCCATTATCGGAGGCGGTGTTAACGGCTGCGGCATCGCGCGCGACGCAGTGGGCCGTGGCAACACGGTCTTCCTGTGCGAAATGAACGATTTGGCGAGCGGGACCTCGTCCTGGTCGACCAAGCTGGTGCATGGCGGCCTGCGCTATCTCGAATATTACGAGTTTCGCCTGGTCCGCGAGGCGCTGATCGAGCGCGAGATCCTTTGGGGCATCGCGCCCCATATCATCCGTCCCCTGCGTTTCGTTTTGCCGCATCACGCCGGCCTGCGCCCGGCCTGGCTGCTGCGCCTCGGCCTCTTCCTCTATGACCATATCGGCGGCCGGCACCTGTTGCCGGCGACGCGTTCGGTCGATCTCAGGCGCGACGAGGTTGGTCGTCCGCTGATCCCGAACCGCTACAGCCGCGCGTTCGAATATTCCGACTGCTTCGTCGACGACGCCCGTCTCGTCGTGCTCAACGCACGCGATGCCGCCGACAAGGGCGCCGAGATCCGCACCCGCACCCGCGCGACGGATATCAAGCAGTCCGGCGGCATCTGGACCGTCAGCATGGTCAACACGCTGACCGGCGAGCGTTCGCAGGTCCAGGCCCGCGCGGTGGTCAATGCCGGCGGCCCCTGGGTCGAGGATGTGCTCGGCCGCGGCGCCGGCGTGAACGCGAAGGCCAAGGTGCGCCTGGTGCAGGGGTCGCACATCGTAGTCAAAAAGCTCTACGACCACGACCGCGCCTACATGTTCCAGAACGCCGACGGCCGCATCATCTTCGTGATTCCGTACCAGGACGATTTCACGCTGATCGGCACCACCGATCGCGATTATGACGGCGATCCCGCCAAGGTGAAGGCGACGCCCGAAGAGATCGAGTACCTTTGCGCCGCCGCGAGCGAATATCTGGCCAAGCCGGTGACTTCAGCGGACGTGGTCTGGACCTATTCCGGCGTGCGACCGCTTTATGACGACGGCGCCAGCGAAGCCAAGGCCGCGACGCGCGACTACGTGTTCGAGCTCGACACACCCGGCGGCGTGCCGCTGCTCTCGATCTATGGCGGCAAGATCACGACCTACCGCCGGCTCGCCGAAGAGGCACTGGAACGGCTCGCACCCTATCTTCGCAGTGCGAAAGCGCGCGAAGGCTGGACCGGCAAATGGCCGCTGCCCGGCGGCGACATGGGCGTGTCCGACGTCGACGGCCTGATCGCCGAACTCCAGCGCGGCTATCCCTTCCTCAGCCATGAGCATGCGCGGCGCCTCGCGCGCGCCTATGGTACCCGCGCCATCAAGCTGCTTGGCGATGCCAAGTCGGCCGCCGATCTCGGCCAGGCCTTCGGCGCGACACTGACCGAACGCGAGGTCCGCTACCTCATGGCCAATGAATGGGCGGTCACGGCGGAAGACATCGTCTGGCGCCGCTCCAAACTTGGCCTGCGACTATCTGCCGACGAGGTTGCTGCATTGAACGACTGGATTGCAACCCACGCTGTGCCGCAAAGTCCCCTGCTGGAAGCGGGAGGACGCTCATGACCGTGACGCTCGATCATGTGACCCGGACCGTCGAGGGGATACCGCACATCCGCGACGTCTCGCTGACGCTCGAGAGCGGCACGCTTAACGTGCTGCTCGGGCCGACGCTGTCAGGCAAGACCTCGATCATGCGGCTGCTCGCCGGCCTCGACAAGCCGACGACGGGCAAGGTGCTGGTCAACGGCAAGGACGTCACCGGTGTCGACGTGCGCAAGCGTTCGGTCGCGATGGTCTATCAGCAGTTCATCAACTACCCCTCGCTCACGGTCTACGAGAACATCGCTTCGCCCTTGCGCGTGCAGGGCAAGCCGCGCGAAGAGATCGAGAAGCGCGTGGCGGAAGCCGCGCGGCTGCTCCGGCTCGAGCCGTTCCTGAAACGCACGCCGCTCCAGCTCTCCGGCGGCCAGCAGCAGCGCACCGCGATGGCGCGCGCGCTGGTGAAGGGCGCCGATCTCGTGCTGCTCGACGAACCGCTCGCCAATCTCGACTACAAGCTGCGCGAGGAGCTGCGTACCGAGCTGCCGCGCATCTTCGAGGCGTCCGGCGCGATCTTCGTTTATGCCACGACCGAGCCGACCGAGGCGCTGCTGCTCGGCGGCAACACGGTCTGCATGTGGGAGGGGCAGGCGCTCCAGATCGGCGAGACGCCGAACGTCTACCGCCGTCCGCAGTCGCTGCGTGTCGCTCAGGTGTTCTCCGATCCGCCGCTCAACCTCGTCGGCATCGAGAAAAAGAACGGCTCTGTGCAATATGCAGGCGGCATCGCCGCGCCGGCCTCCGGGCTCTATTCATCGCTCGCCGACGGCGCCTATCGCGTCGGCTTCCGCGCGCATCAGCTCGCCCTCGCCAATGGCGAGACCGACCGCCACGCCTTCCACGCCACGGTGACGGTGACCGAGATCACCGGTTCGGAGAGTTTTGTGCATCTGACCCGCGACGGATCGAACTGGGTGGCAGTGCTGCACGGCGTGCACGAGTTTGAGCCCGGCCAGACCATCGATGCCGTGCTCGATCCCAATGATATCTTCGTCTTCGACGCGGCCGACCGTCTGGTCGCCGCGCCGAGCTCGTAAGGGGGAGATGCGACATGGCCCGCATTGACCTCGTCGATCTCGCCCACTCTTACGGCGGCAATGATGCGCCGCAGGACAGCTTTGCGCTGAAGCCGGTGACCATGACCTGGCGGCAGGGCGGTGCTTACGCGCTGCTCGGCCCGTCCGGTTGCGGCAAGACCACGCTGCTCAACGTCATCTCCGGCATCATCACGCCGTCGCGGGGGAAAATCCTGTTCGACGGCCAGGACATCACACCGCTGTCAACCCAGAAGCGCAACATCGCCCAGGTGTTCCAGTTTCCGGTGATCTACGACACCATGACGGTGGGGCAGAACCTGGCGTTCCCGCTTAAGAACCGCGGCGTGCCGAAGGCCGAGATCGACAAGCGCGTCGCCGAGATCGGCCGCCTGCTCGACCTTGAGCCCTATCTCAATCGCAAGGCGACGCGCCTCACGGCGGATGCCAAGCAAAAAATCTCGCTCGGCCGCGGCCTGGTCCGCTCCGACGTCGCCGCCGTGCTGTTCGACGAGCCGCTGACCGTGATCGACCCCGAGCTGAAATGGCAGCTCCGCTCCAAGCTGAAGGCGCTGCATCGCGAGCTCGACCTGACGATGATCTACGTCACCCACGACCAGACGGAGGCGCTGACCTTCGCCGACACCGTTGTCGTCATGCATGATGGCCGCGTGGTGCAGAGCGGCACGCCCGCCGAGCTGTTCGACAAGCCGGCGCACACCTTCGTGGGCTATTTCATCGGCTCGCCCGGCATGAACATCCTGCCGGCCGAGGTGAAGGGTCGCGAGGCGCGCATCGGCGGGAATGTCATCGCGCTCAACCGCAGCTATGACAGCCTGCCTGCCGGCGCCAAGATCGAGATCGGCGTGCGTCCGGAGTTTGTCGACGCCGTCGCGCCCGCACCCGGATTGCTCAGTGCGAAGATCGACCGCATCGACGACCTCGGCCGCATCCGCTTCGCGCGCGTCCGCATCGGCGAGGCCAAGATCGCGGCGCGCGCGCCGGCGGGCTTCACCAGCGCGGACGGTACCGCCGGGCTGAAGTTCGATCCGGCGCATGTCCACGTCTATGCCGACAGCCTTCTGGTGGAGGGAGCCGCCTGATGGACAAGACCGTCAACCAAAAAGCCTGGTTCCTGGTGCTGCCGGTGTTCCTGGTCGTGGCCTTCTCGGCGGTACTGCCGCTGATGACGGTCGTGAACTATTCGATGCAGGACACCTTCGGCAACAACCAGTTCTTCTGGAACGGCGTCGGCTGGTTCAAGGAGCTGCTCGATCCCTCGACCGATCTCGGCGGCCGATTCCTCGCCTCGCTCGGTCGCAATCTGTTCTTCTCGATGGTGATCCTCGCGATCGAGGTGCCGCTCGGCATCGTCATCGCGCTGTCGATGCCGCGTCAGGGCTGGACGGTGGCGGCCTGCCTCGTCATCCTCGCGCTGCCGCTGCTGATTCCGTGGAACGTGGTCGGCACGATCTGGCAGATCTTCGGCCGGCCCGACATCGGTCTGATGGGCTATGTGCTCAATGCGATCGGCATCGACTACAACTACGTCTCCAACGCCGTCGATGCCTGGGTTACCGTCATCGTGATGGACGTCTGGCACTGGACCAGCCTGGTCGCGCTGCTGTGCTACGCCGGCCTCAAGTCGATCCCCGAGGCCTATTACCAGGCAGCTCAGATCGACGGCGCCTCGCGCTGGGCCGTGTTCAAGGCGATCCAGCTGCCGAAGATGAACCGCGTGCTCCTGATTGCCGTGCTGCTGCGCTTCATGGACTCGTTCATGATCTACACCGAGCCGTTCGTGGTGACGGGTGGCGGACCCGGCAACTCGACGACCTTCGTGTCGATCGAGCTCGTCAAGATCGCGCTCGGCCAGTTCGACCTCGGCAAGGCCGCGGCGCTCTCGCTGGTCTATAATCTGATCATCCTGATCGTCTGCTGGATCTTCTATACCGTCATGACCAATGCCGGCGCCGAACGCAAAGTCCAGGCCGAGACCGAGCCGGCGACGGAGCTCAAGCCTTCGGCCGTGCTCAAGCCCGTGACTGCACTCAAGCCAAAGGAAGGAGTGGCCTGATGCACTCAATTCCCGGCCGCCGCGTCATCATGGCGCTGTTTCTGATCTTCCTGTTGTTGCCGATCTACTGGCTCGTCAACATGAGCTTCAAGACCAACGCAGAAATCGTCTCGACGATGACGCTGTGGCCGCATGCGCCGACGCTGCAGCATTACAAGCGCATCTTCACCGACGAGAGCTGGTACTCCGGCTACATCAACTCGCTCAAATACGTCGTCCTCAACACCATCATCTCGATCTCGGTGGCGCTGCCCGCGGCCTACGCGTTCTCGCGCTACCGCTTCCTCGGCGACAAGCACCTGTTCTTTTGGCTGCTGTCGAACCGCATGGCGCCGGCCGCGGTCTATGCGCTGCCGTTCTTCAACCTCTATTCGGCGATCGGGTTGTTCGATACGCCCTGGGCGGTCGCGCTCGCGCATTGCATCTTCAACGTTCCGCTGGCGGTGTGGATCCTCGAAGGCTTCGTCTCCGGCGTGCCACGCGAGATCGACGAGACCGCCTTCCTCGACGGCTATTCCTTTCCGCGTTTCTTCATCAGGATCCTGGTGCCGCTGATCGCGAGCGGCATCGGCGTGGCCGCCTTCTTCTGCTTCATGTTTTCCTGGGTCGAGCTCCTGCTCGCGCGGACGCTGACCTCGGTGCAGGCGAAACCCATCGCGGCGATCATGACGCGTACGGTTTCGGCTGCGGGCATGGACTGGGGCCTGCTGGCCGCGGCCGGCGTGCTTACCATCATCCCAGGCGCCCTCGTGATCTGGTTCGTCCGCAATTACATCGCGAGCGGTTTCGCGCTCGGTCGGGTCTAGGGAGGCATCGATGGAATCTATTGCATGGATGGCCTGGACGCTGCCGACGGCGATCTTCTTCGTGGCGCTCGCCTCCACCCTCGCGGTCATGACGTACCTCGCCGCAGTCTATCCCGAAGCCGAGCGCGTCGGCGTGCTCAGCATTCCGACGACGCGGGGCGACCGCCTCTTCATCTCCCTGATCACGGCGGCCGTCATTCACCTTCTGTGGATCGCCTTCGCCGGCACCGATACACTCGCCACCCTGCCGATCGGCGAGGAAGGGTTTGAGATTTCGAGCCTCTGGCTCGCAAGTGGAATTTCGCTGGCCACGGCCGTGCTCATTTTTCGCACGGTCTGAAGCTCGCGAAGGGACGGCCAGATCCGGGGGCAACCCGGGCCTGTATAAAATTTTGTCGCTGCAACGGAGGAACAACATGCGACAGTTTAGGAGAAGGAAAGGTCCATTGACCAAGAATAGCTTTCTGACCATGTCCAGCGCCGCCGCCATCGTGGCGGTGTCGTTCGCCGTCTCGGCGCCGGTCCGCGCCGCCGACGACGCCGCGATCCAGAAGTGGATTGCGGAATTCCAGCCCTCGACGCTGTCAAAGGACGAGCAGAAGAAGGAGCTGGAGTGGTTCGCCAAGGCCGCCGAGCCCTTCAAGGGCATGGAGATCAACGTCGTCTCCGAGACCATCGCGACCCACGAATACGAGTCGCAGACGCTGGCAAAGGCGTTCTCCGAGCTCACCGGCATCAAGCTCAAGCACGACATCATCCAGGAAGGTGACGTCGTCGAGAAGCTGCAGACCCAGATGCAGTCCGGCAAGAACGTGTACGACGGCTGGATCAACGACTCCGACTTGATCGGCACGCACTTCCGTTACGGCCAGACCATCGCACTGTCGGACTACATGACCGGCGAGGGCAAGGACGTCACCGATCCCCAACTCGACGTCAACGACTTCATCGGCAAGTCGTTCGGCACCGCGCCGGACGGCAAGCTCTATCAGCTGCCCGACCAGCAGTTCGCGAACCTCTATTGGTTCCGCTACGACTGGTTCACCAACCCGGACTACAAAGCCAAGTTCAAGGCCAAGTATGGCTACGAGCTCGGCGTGCCCGTGAACTGGTCCGCTTATGAAGACATCGCCGAGTTCTTCACGAACGACATCAAGGAGATCAACGGCGTCAAGGTCTACGGCCATATGGACTATGGCAAGAAGGATCCCTCGCTCGGCTGGCGTTTCACCGACGCCTGGCTGTCGATGGCCGGCAACGGCGACAAGGGCATCCCGAACGGTCTGCCGGTCGACGAATGGGGCATCCGCATGGAAGGCTGCCGTCCGGTCGGCTCCTCGGTCGATCGCGGTGGCGACACCAACGGTCCGGCCGCGGTCTACTCGATCACGAAGTATCTGGAGTGGATGAAGAAGTATGCCCCGCCGCAGGCTCAGGGCATGACCTTCTCCGAATCCGGTCCCGTGCCGGCGCAGGGCAACATCGCCCAGCAGATGTTCTGGTACACCGCCTTCACCGCCGACATGGTGAAGCCCGGCATCGCCGTGATGAACGCGGACGGTACGCCGAAGTGGCGTATGGCTCCGTCGCCGCACGGCTCGTACTGGAAGGAAGGCATGAAGCTCGGCTACCAGGACGCCGGCTCGCTCACGCTGTTGAAGTCGACCCCGGCTGACCGCCGCAAGGCGGCCTGGCTCTATCTCCAGTTCATCGTTTCCAAGACGGTGTCGCTGAAGAAGAGCCATGTCGGTCTCACCTTCATTCGTGAATCCGACATCTGGGACAAGTCGTTCACCGAGCGTGCGCCGAAGCTCGGCGGCCTGATCGAGTTCTACCGCTCGCCCGCGCGCGTGCAGTGGACCCCGACCGGCAACAACGTGCCTGACTATCCGAAGCTCGCGCAGCTCTGGTGGCAGAACATCGGCGATGCGTCGTCCGGTGCGAAGACGCCGCAAGCCGCGATGGATGCACTCGCGGCTGCTCAGGACTCCGTCATGGAGCGCCTCGAGAAGTCCGGCGTGCAGGGCGCCTGCGGTCCGAAGCTGCACAAGAAGGAGACCGCCGAGTTCTGGTACGCCAAGGCCCAGAAGGACGGCACCATCGCGCCGCAGCGCAAGCTCGCCAACGAGAAGCCGAAGGGTGAGACGGTCGACTACGACACGCTGATCAAGTCGTGGCCGGCGTCCCCGCCCAAGCGCGCGGAAGCGAAGTAAGCGGCGCGTAGCGTCATCAACACGAAAGGCCGGGAGCGATCCCGGCCTTTTTCTTTTGGTGAGTTAGGCGCTGTCCCCGCATCGTCATTGCGAGCGCAGCGAAGCAATCCAGAGTCTTTCCACGGAGGCAGTCTGGATTGCTTCGTCGCTACAGTGCAAAATTGCTTTGCAATTTTGTCACGAGCTCCTCGCAATGACGGAGGATGGAGCGACGGCGCAGCCTTACTCCGCCGGCTCGGCCGCGAGAGTCGGATAATCCGTGTAGCCCTTCGCGCCGCCGCCGTAGAACGTGTTCTTGTCCCAATCGTTCAGCGCCGCGCCCGTCTTCAGCCGCTCGACCAGGTCGGGGTTGGAGATGAACGGCTTGCCGAAGGCGATGAGATCGGCTGCGTTCGCGTCCAGCACCTTGGTGGCGAGATCGACGTCGTAGCCGTTGTTGGCGATGTAGGCGCCGGTGAAGCGCTTGCGCAGGCCCGCATAGTCGAACGGGGCGATGTCGCGCGGGCCGCCGGTGGCGCCTTCGACAACGTGCAGATAGACCAGCTTGAGCGCGCTGAGGCCGTCGACGACGTGATCGAACAAGGCCTGCGGATCGGAGTCGGAGAGATCGTTGGCCGGCGTCACCGGCGAGATGCGGATGCCGGTGCGGTCGGCGCCGGCCTCGGCGGCGACGGCCCTGGAGACCTCCAGCATCAGCCGCGCGCGGTTTTCGATGGAGCCGCCGTAAGCGTCGGTGCGCTTGTTGGCGCCGTCCCTCGCGAACTGGTCGAGCAGATAGCCGTTGGCGCCGTGGATCTCGACGCCGTCGAAACCGGCCTCGATCGCATTCTTCGTGGCGCGCTTGAAGTCGTCGATGATACCGGGAATTTCAGACAGCTCGAGCGCGCGGGGCTCGGAGACGTCGGCGAAGGTGCCGTTGACGAAGGTCTTGCCCTTGGCGCGGATCGCGCTCGGCGCCACCGGGGCTGCGCCATTGGCCTGGAGATCGACATGCGAGATGCGGCCGACATGCCAGAGCTGGATGAAGATCTTGCCGCCGCGCTCATGCACGCGGTCGGTGACCTTGCGCCAGCCGGCGACCTGGTCCTTGCTGTAGATGCCGGGCGTGTCCTGGTAGCCCTGGCCCTGCTGTGAGATCTGGCTCGCTTCGGTGACCAGGAGACCTGCGGAGGCGCGCTGGCCGTAATAATCGGCGGCAAGCGGGCTCGGCACGAACGTGCCGGGCGCGGCGCGGTTGCGCGTCAGCGGCGCCATCACGAGGCGGTTGGCCAGCGTGATCGGGCCGAGCTTGTAGGTCTCTAGCAATTTGGTCGGACGGCTCATGGGAATGCTTCCAGGCGGTGACAGATCACGAACACTTGTGCATCGCGACAATCAGCGCAAGGGAGGAGCCATACGGAAAGTGCAGGCGAGCTACGCGGCCTGGCCCGCGTAGCATGATTCATGTGCAATCCCGGCCATGACAGCGGGTTTGCGCTGCCACGGCCTGCGATCCCTCAGTTCGCGCCGAGGAAATCGCGCTTGCCGATCTCGACGCCGTTGTGACGCATGATGCCGTGGGCGGTGGTGGCGTGGAAATAGAAGTTCGGCAGCGAGACCCCGCTGAAGAACTGCTGGCCCTTGAGCGTCATGGTCCGGTCCGGGCCCGCCGGGAAGGTCACGTCCTTGGTGTCGGCGCCTTCGAACTGCTCCGGCTTGTACGATTTCACGTAGTCGATCGTCCTGGCGAGCCGCTGCTTCAGCTCCTCAAACGTCTTTTCCGTGTCGGGCATCGAAGGCACCTCGCTATGGGTCAGCCTGGCGCAGCCCTTGGCGGCGAAATCGCTGGCGAGCTGGATCTGCTTCGACAGCGGCAGCATGTCCGGGAAGAGGCGCGAGCCGAGCAGGACGCCCGGGTCGATCTTTTTGGCCGCGCAATGCGCCTCGGCTTTGGTGAGCAGGCCGGTCAGGCTGTTCAGCATTTGCAAGTACGCGGGGACGACGGCGTCGTGGAAGGACATGTGATGCTCGCTTGTGAATGGGAAATCTCAGGAGAAACCTGAGCCACTCACATGGGAGCATCACGGAAAATTACAATCGCGAGAGCGGCTTGTGCGGTGCGAAAATTCTACCGGATCATCCCCGCCGGCTGCGCCTGGGCCGTGCCGCCGCGCATCCGCGCGAGCAGCTCGGCGGTCGGCCAGGAATCGGCGGGCAGGCCGTATTTGATCTGCATCGCCTTCACGGCGGCGCGGCTCTGCTGGCCCAGCACGCCGTCGACCTTGCCGACGTTGAAGCCGGCCTGGACCAGGAGCTGCTGCAATTGCTTCAGCTCGTTGAACGGCAGTTGCGCGACCGGTTGGGCCGGCTTGCGCATCGGAGCCGCGCCCGCGATGCGGGTGGCGAGATAACCCGCGGTGGTCGAATAGATCAGCGAATTATTCCACTCGGTGTAGGCCGCGAAATTCGCATACGCCATGAAGGCAGGTCCATTGCGTCCCATCGGCAGCAGCACGGACGCCGCGAGATTGTCGTTTGGCAGCGGACGGCCGTCGGGATAGGTGACCCCCAACTGCGCCCATTTCGCGCGCGGCTGCTGCACCGTGAGGTCGGTCTGATCCCAGGGCAGGTTCTGCGGCACCTTGATCTCTTCGAGCCACGGCTCGCCGCGCCGCCACTTCAATCCGTTGGCGATGTAGTTCGCGGTCGAGCCGATCACGTCGTCCTCGCTGCGCAAGAGATCGCGCCGGCCGTCGCCGTCATAGTCGACGGCGTAGTTGACGTAATGCACGGGCAGGAATTGCGTCTGCCCGAGCTCGCCGGCCCAGGAGCCGACCATCTCGTCGGGTGTGAGATCGCCACGGTCGATGATCTTCAGCGCGGCGATGGTCTCGTTCACGAACATCTCCGAGCGGCGGCAGTCATAGGCCAGCGACACCAACGATTTCAGCGTCGGCAGATTGCCCATGTTGACGCCGAAATCGCTCTCGAGGCCCCAGAACGCGGCGATCACCGCCGGCGGCACGCCGTATTCCTTTTCGGCGCGTGCGAACGCAGCCGCGTGGCTCTTGATGTGCTGCTGGCCGTTCTGCATGCGATAGGGCGCGGCCATGCGGCCGGCAAATTCGGTGAAGAGCTGGCCGAACACGCGCTGGCCGCGGTCGCGATTGACGATGCCCTGGTCGTAGACGAGGTAGGGCGAGGCTTCCGATATCGTCCGCTGCGACACGCCGGCGGTAACGGCCTGCTTTTTCACGTCGGCCAGGAAGCGATCGAAGCTCGCGCCATTGTGGCACGAGGCCGCGCGCGGCGACGGGGTTGTGGCTTTGGGCGCGATGGGCTTGGCGGGTGGTGGCGCGAACTGGGCGGAGGCGGGGAGGGCGAAGGCGAGCAGAGCGGCGGCCGCGATCGCAAATCGGGTCTGGAGCATGAGGTTTCCGGCGGGGAGAAGGGCGCGTGTGGAATCTTGCTAAAGCTTAAGTGAATTGAGCGCCTCAAACCATCCCTTCGTCATGGCCGGGCTTGTCCCGGCCATCCA
Source organism: Bradyrhizobium sp. 61 (assembly GCF_023073075.1). Lineage (NCBI taxonomy): Bacteria > Pseudomonadati > Pseudomonadota > Alphaproteobacteria > Hyphomicrobiales > Nitrobacteraceae > Bradyrhizobium > Bradyrhizobium sp. 61. Next base: position 22,152 of record NZ_JADPIU010000021.1, read on the forward strand.
CGCCTTTCGGGCCTTGGGTAGAGGAAGAACGTGGATGCCCGGGCCTTCGCCGCGCCGAAGCGGCTTCGGCCGCGCAGGCGGGACAAGCCCGGGCATGACGGAAATGCAATGTTGGGCATAGCCGCGGCCCCGCGACGCACCTTGAAACCTTGCACCCGGGCCGGGGTCATCCCTACCTGAATAGCGCCGGCCAGAGGTTTGCCCGCGGCCGCCCTGGGAGACGGCCATGAACTATCTGCGTACCGCAATGCTGCTCGCCGGCCTCACCGCCCTGTTCATGGGCGTCGGCTATCTGATCGGCGGCGCCACCGGCGCCATGATCGCGCTCGTCATTGCCGCCGCGACCAATCTCTTCACCTACTGGAACTCCGACCGCATGGTGCTCCGCATGTACGGCGCCCATGAGGTCGACCGCGCCAGCGCGCCGGAGCTGGTCGGGCTCGTCGCCGAGCTTGCGGGCCGCGCCTCGCTGCCGATGCCGCGTGTGTTCGTAATGGACGAGGCGCAGCCCAACGCGTTCGCGACCGGGCGCAACCCGCAGAATGCCGCGGTCGCCGTCACCACCGGCCTTGTGCATCAGCTCAGCCGCGAGGAACTTGCCGGCGTGATTGCGCACGAGCTCGCGCATATCAAGCATCACGACACGCTGCTGATGACTGTTACCGCGACCATTGCCGGCGCGATCTCGATGCTGGCGCAGTTCGGCATGTTCTTCGGCGGCCATCGCGACAACAACGGCCCCGGCATCGTCGGCTCGATCCTGATGATGATCCTCGCCCCGATCGGCGCCATGCTGGTGCAGATGGCGATCAGCCGCACCCGCGAATATGCCGCGGACAATCTCGGCGCGCGCATTGCGGGCCAGCCGATGTGGCTGGCGTCGGCGCTGCTGAAGATCGAAGGCGCCGCGCATCAGGTCCCGAACTACGATGCCGAGAGAAACCCCGCGACGGCGCACATGTTCATCATCAACCCGCTGTCGGGCCATGGTGTGGACAATCTGTTCGCCACCCATCCTTCGACGCAGAACCGCATCGCGGCGCTCCAACAGCTCGCGGCCGAGCTCGGCGCGCAGGCATCTCCGTCGGTCGGTGCCAACGAAAACTATCCGCCGCGGAGCCCGTGGGGGCAGTCGTCCTCACGCGGCCCTTCACCTGGTCCTTCCCGTGGCCCTTGGGGCTGATGCGGAACCGGCCGGAATCGCGCCCGGCTTTGTGCCAGCTTTTGTGACCTGGCGCACACAGGATGGTCCCGGCCGGTGTTAACACCATGGCGAGACTGTTCCTTCGAAAGGGGATGCGTGGCCGGTCCTCTGCCTGCCACGGTCGAAGATGACCAAAGCTGCGGTACCATTGTTGATCGTCCTGGGCGTGCTCATTGGCCTGTCCACGCACACGGTCGTCAATTGCGGGGACGAGGACGAGCCCGACATCTGCTCGGCGGTGATCGGATTCTCGCCGCTGCGGGGATCGCTGATCGCGTTCGCCTATGAAGGGCGCGGTCGGATCGCGTTGCGCCACGGCGACTGGCGGCGGGCGATCGCGGATTTCGACGAGGCCATCCACCTCAATCCCAACCGCGCCTCGCTGTATCGCGACCGGGCGCAGGCGCGCCGGCAGAACGGCGACCTGGAGCTTGCCATCGAGGATTACGACGAGGCGATCGCGCATGATCCCAGGCACGCCGCGCCCTATCACCAGCGCGGTCTCGCGCTCGCCGCCACCGGCGATCTCGATCGCGCCATCCTGAGCTACAACACGGCGGTCCGTCTCGACCCGTCGGATGCGCAGGCCCGCCTCGACCGTGGCCTTGCATTCCTCGCCCGCGGCCAGGCCGACGACGCTCGCGCCGATTTCGAAGCGGCTCTCGCGCTGCCGGCCGGCAAGGACGGCCGCACCCGCGACGCAGCCCGCGCCAAGCTCGCCGAGCTCGCGAGCGCCGAGCCGAACCAGGCCCCCGCGCCGAGGCGGTAGAGGAGCTCTTCTCCCTCTCCCCGTTCTTCCGGGGAGAGGGTTGGGGTGAGGGCGCCGAGGCGGTAGAGGAGCTCTTCTCCCTCTCCCCGTTCTTCCGGGGAGAGGGTTGGGGTGAGGGGCTCTATCCACATGCGCGACTGTCGCGGTACCTGTACCCCCTCACCCGGATTGCATCTGCGATGCAATCCGACCTCTCCCCGCAAGCGGGGCGAGGTGAAGCGTGCGCGCTTACTTCGCCTTCTTGGCTTTTGCCTTCTTGGCCTTCTTCGCCTTTTTCACCGGCTTCTCCTTCGCCTTCTTCTCCACCTTCGCCGGGATCGGCGTGCTGGCGACGAGGCGCATCGAGCGGGCGTAGCTGTCGGCGACGTTGTCGGCGGACATCTGGAGGCGCTTGGCGGCGGCGGTGGCCTGCTCCATCGTGGCCTTGGCCATCATCTTGAAGCGGTCGCCGGTCTCCTTGCCCTTGGCCTTGGCCGCAAGGCCGTTGAAGCGATCCCGGCGCTCCTTGGCGCGGGTCAAAAGGCCCGTATGCAGCTGTCTGGCCAGTTGCCGGATCACGACATCCAGGTCGGCGTCCGCCATGTTGTTCTATCCTCTTAAAACGGTATCGATGCGGGCGGGACTATGCAGATCGGGCCCCGCCTTGGCAATTCCCGGCGGTGCGTCATCCGCAGCTTCCGGTTACCAAACCAAAAAAGCCGCGCATTTTTGCGCGGCTTTCTGGGGTGGCTTGGCGCAGACGCCTTATTTCAGCGAGGCAACCGGTCCGCTCGCCGGTGCCGGATCGGGGTCGAAGCCGAACACGCCGACCAGATATTTGTAATAGTCCGGCATCTTCTCCTTGAGCGCCTCGCGCGACTTCGGGTCGTGGAATTCGCTCTTGCCGGCCAGGAAGATGCTGGCTGTCACGGCAAAGAATTCCATGGGATTCTTCATCGCATAGGATTCCTTGGGTAACATATCCTTGGACTTGGCAAGGGCGAAATAGCCGATCACGCCCTTGTTGGCGTAGCCGTCCGGCAGCAGCCGCGCGTGATAGGCGTGCAGCAGCTCGTGCAGCAGCACGGCTTCCTTCTCGTAGCGCATCATGTCCGGCCGCAGCATGATCACGCCGAGGCCCGAATCGACCGCGAGGTCGACGGCGTTCGGATTGGTCCAGCGCTGCTTGTCGGGGTCCCAGACCGTCAGCGTCCGGGGTGCGGTGCGCTGGATGTCCGGCGTGACCCGGCCGTAGCATGCGGTCGCGGCGCCTTCGTCGAGGCAGGCGAGCTCGCTCGCGACGATCGGAACGGTGTGGAAGAAGCGCAGCACGCGCGGCGACAGGCCGGAAGCTTCGACGACGTCGATCTGCTGCTTCAGATTGTCGGTGAGCTTGTCGACGTCCTTGCGCTCGGAATTCTCCGTCAGGTCGAACATGTAGCCGCGGTAGCTCTGGAAGCCCGGCGGCAGCGCCTGCGCTGCCCCGGCCGACGCGTCGAGCGCTCCGGCATGGGATGGATTGGCGAAGAGCGCGCCCACAACGGTCGCGGTCAGCAGCAGCGCAACGCGCATGATGAACCCCCTGATGTCACTTCACCCGGCAGAATAGGCCGTCGCCGTTTGCGAAAAGTGAGTGGGGCGAGACTAAGGCACCGATGTTGAGGCGTGCTTAACCGTTGGTTGCAGATCGCGGGAATGGATTAGTGCCGGGTTAACCAAGCGTGGATTGGTCGCGCGCTTCGGCGTAGGATCGAAGCCGGGCACATGCCCGACAGCAATAGCCGGAGGAGGATGCCATGTATGCCGCCATCCGTCAGGCCAAGGCGAAAAGCGGGAGCGCCGAAGAGCTGGCGCGCCGCATCAAGGACGGCGCCGTTCCGATCATCAGCGACGTCGACGGTTTCCGTGCCTATTACGTCGTCTATGCCGGCGACGACACGGTCACCGCGATCTCGATCTTCGACAAGTTCGAGCAGGCGGAGGAGGCGAACCGGCGCGCGATCGCCTGGATCGAGAAGGATCTCGGCCCGCTGCTCGCAGGGCATGCGAGCGCCGCAGCCGGGCCGGTGATCGTGCATACGCTGGCGTAGTTGGACGGATCGCTCTCGCCTCACACTCAACTGTCATCGCCCGGCTTGACCGGGCGATCCAGTACTCCGAGACGGCTGTGATCGAACCGATAAGCCGCGGCGTACTGGATGCCCCGTCTTCGCGGGGCATGACAGCGGTGTGCCTCACAACTCCCGTGCATTCGAGAACGCGAAACTCGACACCCGTCTTGTCGTTTCGTCCAGGATCAGCGTGCGCGTGATCGGCGGCTCGGCGCGCTGGGCGCAGTTTTCGCGTTCGCAGAGGCGGCAGTTGACGCCGATCGGCGTGCCCTCCGTTTTCTCCAGATCCAGGCCGGAGGCGTAGACGAGGCGGGCGGCGTGACGGATCTCGCAGCCGAGGCCGATGGCGAAGCGGGGCTGCGGCAGCGGATGCGGCGCGACGGGGCGTCGCACCATCTGCGCGATCGAGAAATAGCGCGTGCCGTCGGACAGCTCGATCACCTGCTTCAACAGGCGATCCGGCGTGTCGAAGGTCGAGTGCACGTTCCACAACGGACAGGTGCCGCCGAATTTCGAGAACGGGAACGTGCCGGAGGAAAAGCGCTTTGACACGTTGCCGGCATTGTCGACGCGCAGCAGGAAGAACGGAATGCCGCGCGCGTTCGGCCGTTGCAGGGTGGTGAGGCGGTGGCAGACCTGCTCGAAGCCGGAATTGAAGCGCTGCGCCAGCACGTGGATGTCGTAGTTCAAGGCCTCCGCCGCGGCGAGGAAGGCCGGGTAGGGCATCATCACGGCCGCCGCAAAATAGTTGGCGAGCGTGATGCGGAACAGGCGGCGCGGCGCGTCGTCGAGCGGGCCGGCACGGCCGATGATGGTCTCCAGGGCTTGCGCGCATTCGCCCAGGCCCAGCTGGAAGGCGAGCTGGAACGCGCGGCCCGGTGGATCGACCAACTCGGAGATCAGGAGCTGGCGGCGATGGCGGTCGAAACGCCTGAGCGTCTCGCGCATCACGTCGACCGGCATGATGCGGGTCTGGATCGAATGCTTTTCGCGCAGGCGTGCGGATAGCGCGGCATAGAGTCCTTCGGCCGGCACGTTCAGTTCGTCGCGAAGCGTTTCCGCGGCCTGCTCCAGCTCCGGAAAATAATTGCGGTTGGCCTCGATCAGCTCGCGCACGCGCTCGACGGGATTGGCCTCATAGCGCGTGCCGACGTCGCGGTCGGCCATGTGCGCCGCGGCCAAGGTCTCGCCCTGGCGGGCCTCGGCATAGGCGGCATAGAGCCGTTGCAGCGCATGGGTGACGCCGGGACAGAGCTCGGCAAGGTCGCGCAGTTCCTGCTTGGGAACGTCGATCTGGCGGAACAGCGGATCGGAGAAGATCTCGTTCAGCTCGGCGAAGAAGCGGTCCTCGTCGGCGGTCGCGAGGTCGCGCAGGTCGAGGTCATAGGTCTCGGCCAGCCGCAGCAGGATCTGCGCCGTCACCGGGCGCTGGTTGCGCTCGATCAGGTTGACATAGCTCGGCGAGATCCCGAGCCCCTCGGCGATCTGCGTCTGCGACAGCCCCAATTGCTGCCGGATCCGCCGGAAGCGCGGGCCGACGAACAGCTTTTTCCCCGAGACGGCGGGCATTTTCTGATCTCCCAAGGGTACGACAAGCGCATCAAGGACAGTCTTATTGACCTATATTCTTTACAAGATTTACAAAATAACATATATTACATGTTCTGATGTTACATGACATCACCATTTGAATACAAGGCCTCTGTACGAACTTCGCTTTCTGGCGTTTAGCTCATGACACGCATTTCGCAATGCACTGTCAAAAATGTCGATGACAAGTTGAGTTGTCATCAGCGAAAGGATCGAGCAGATGAATTACCAGCCCCGTGGCATCAACGCCCTGCAGAGCCCGGCCTCGTATCAGAGCGAGGTCGAGGCAGCCCAGGCGCTCCTCAAGACCCAGCCGACCTGGAACGGGGTGTCCGCCGAGGCCGTCGCGCGCATGCGCCTGCAGAATCGCTTCAGGACCGGTCTGGACATCGCTCGCTACACCGCGGCGCTGATGCGGGCCGACATGGCGGCCTATGACAACGATCCGACCAAGTACACCCAGTCGCTGGGTTGCTGGCACGGCTTTATCGCCCAGCAGAAGCTGATCTCGGTCAAGAAGCACTTCGGCGGCAAGACCGATCGCACCTATCTGTACCTGTCCGGCTGGATGATCGCGGCGCTGCGCTCCGAATTCGGCCCGCTGCCCGACCAGTCGATGCACGAGAAGACCTCGGTGCCCGCGCTGATCGAAGAGCTCTACACCTTCCTGCGCCAGGCCGACTCGCGTGAGCTGAACGACATCTTCCGCAGCCTCGATAAGGCGCGCAAGGAAGGCGACAAGACCAGGGAGAAGGAGCTGATCGAGAAGATCGACAACTTCCAGACCCATGTCGTGCCCGTCATCGCCGACATCGACGCGGGCTTCGGCAACGCGGAGGCGACCTATCTGCTCGCCAAGAGGATGATCGAAGCGGGCGCCTGCGCGCTCCAGATCGAGAACCAGGTCTCGGACGAAAAGCAGTGCGGTCACCAGGACGGCAAGGTCACCGTGCCGCACGAGGTGTTCCTGGCGAAGATCCGCGCCTGCCGCCATGCTTTCCTCGAGCTCGGCATCGAAGACGGTGTCGTCGTGACCCGTACCGACTCGCTCGGCGCCGGCCTGACGCAGCAGATCGCCGTCAGCCACAAGCCTGGCGACCTCGGCGATCAGTACAACAGCTTCCTCGATTGCGAGGAGATCACGCCGGAGAACGCCCGCAACGGCGACGTCATCATCAACCGTAACGGCAAGATGATGCGTCCGAAGCGCTTGCCCAGCAACCTCTACCAGTTCCGTCCCGGCACTGGCGAAGACCGCTGCGTGCTCGACAGCATCACCTCGCTGCAGAACGGCGCCGACCTGCTCTGGATCGAGACCGAGAAGCCGCATATCGAGCAGATCGCCAAGATGGTCGACCGGATCCGCAAGGTGGTTCCGAACGCGAAGCTGGCCTACAACAACTCGCCGTCGTTCAACTGGACCCTCAACTTCCGTTGGCAGGTCTACGACGCAATGAAGGAAGCCGGCCAGGACGTCAGCAAGTACAACCGTGCTGAGCTGATGAAGCCGGAATACGACGACACGCCGCTGGCGAAGGAAGCCGACGAGCGGATCCGCACCTTCCAGGCCGACTCAGCCAAGCGTGCCGGCATCTTCCATCACCTGATCACGTTGCCGACCTACCACACGGCAGCGCTCTCGACCGACAATCTGGCCAAGGAATATTTCGGCGACCAGGGCATGCTCGGCTACGTGAAGAACGTGCAGCGCGCCGAAATCCGCCAGGGCATCGCCTGCGCCAAGCATCAGAACATGGCCGGCTCCGACATCGGCGACGACCACAAGGAATACTTCGCCGGCGAGGCTGCCCTGAAGGCGGGCGGCGCCCACAATACGATGAACCAGTTCGGCTAACGTACCACGCTATTCGACAGGAGACTGACAATGACCAAAGGCAGCAATTTCTGGGTGATCGGCGGCGAGTTCGGTTCGATGAACTTCCACAAGCTCGTGGAAGGCTCGGCCCAGGTGCAGGGTCCGTTCAAGACCCGCAAGGAAGCCGAGGATGCCTGGCGCTCGGTCTCGGAAGAGAACCGCCACAAGGCCGGCGTCCGCTTCTCGATCGTGGAAGAGCCGTCGCGGGTTTCGGCCTGACAATCTGAACTAAGAAGACGTCCAAGGACGGAGGGTCCCATCCGGCGCAAGCCGGGTGGGATCGTCTGTTTCTGGGACAGGTCAATCGGCTGTGGGCGCCGTAAGTCTCTGGAATTGTGGACCCTTTGCGGAGGGTGTGGTTGCTGATAGGTTAATGGCGTAAAGTCGAGGACGAGGCCGACAATGTCAGAGCCTGAGACCAGCGGGACCCATCCCAGCCAGCCGCGCCCGGTGCGGCTGCGCGACGCGCTGCTGCGCGCACGGATCGAGGCCGCCGACCGGACCGGTGTGGTCGTCGATTTGCGCGATGCCGAGGTGGCGCGGCTGGAGATCCTCAACGACGCGCTCGATCCCCTGTTCGCGCAGGTGCCCGACAAGATCGACCTGTTCGATCGCGGCATCAGCCAGGGCGATACGCCCAGACTCTGGATCGATGTCGTCGCACACATCATGATGGGGCGCGACAAGCGGATGTACCGCTTCGTCCAGGACACCCGCTTCGGCCGCATCGTGCTCGCCGAATCGCACGACACCGCCGCGATCGTCGAAGCCGTGACGGACTACGTCGCCCGCCGCATGATCGAGCGCGAGCACGCCATGGTGGTGCCATCAGAGCCGAAGCCCGCGGCCGCCGAGCCGCCGCGCCGCTCGCGCCTCTGGCCGTTCGTGTTCGGATTCATTTTCGGCGCGGCCGCCTTGTTCGGCCTCGCCGTGCTGGCGGCCCTGCGGAGCTGGTGAGACGCTCGCCGTCGTCATTGCGAGCGCAGCGAAGCAATCCAGGAATCTTTCCGCGGAGAAACTCTGGATTGCTTCGCGGAGCCTGTCATCGGGCCGCGCTTCGCGCGGACCCGTTGGCTCGCAATGATGGCGAACTAGATCAACCTTGCCTGCGTGATCTGTCGGATCTGAAATCCGGACCCGAGGCCCCGCACCGTCTGCTCGCAGCGCCAGCCGGCATTGTCTTTCTCGATCGTGAACAGGTTATACGCTGCCGCCGGGTAACGCCCGTGGGCGAGCGCGGAGGCCGACGGCACGCCGACCGCGGGGATGTTGCCGTTGGGGCCTTCGAACCACATGGTCGAATGAATGTGGTCGTGCCCGTGCAGGATCAGCTCGACGCCGTGACGCTTGATCAGTGCCAGCAGCGCGGCCGCATCGGTCATCCGTTTCTGGCGCGCGCCGGACTTCAGGGGATGATGTACCAGCAGCACGCGGAAGGCGTCCTCGGCGGCGAGGCGGTCGAGGACCGCCTCGAGGGACGCGAGCTGATCGCGGCCGAGCGTGCCCGTCGCCATCAGCGGCAGGGTCGGCACCGCCGTGGACAGGCTGATCAGCGCGAGCGGCCCGCGCCGGCGTACGCCCGGAAAGCCGATGCTGCCGTCGTCGCCCGCAAGATAGGGTGCAAACGTCTCGCCGAAGCGGTGAGAGGTGGCGCGGACATAGGCATCGTGATTGCCGGGAATGGTGGTGACGCGGTCGGGCGGACCGACGCCGTCGAGCCAGGCGCGCGCCGGCGCGAACTCCGCCTCCAGCGCCAGATTGACGAGATCGCCTGTGACCGCGATGTGGTCGGGCGTCTGCGCCTGGACGTCGGCGACGAGCGCGTCGAGCACCTCGCGGCGCTGGTACTTGTGCCGGTTGCGCGTCCAGTTGACGTAGCCGAGCGCGCGCTTGCCCGCGAGCTCGATCAGCCGTGGCTTCGGCAACGGCGGCAGATGCGGGTCGGACAGATGGGCGAGCGTGAAGGGGGCCATGGCGCGCGATTGCCTCGCTATTCGTCCGCTGTAATGGCAAGGTCGCGAGGACTGTGCAAGCGGGGCCCGGGCAGGGGCCTCTTGGGAGTCTTCTCGGGAGTTTTCTTGGGAGTTTCTTTGGGAGCCTGATGGGGGATCGTCTGAACAGCGTCCGACGGACATTCGAGCCGCTGCTGCGGCGAATCTTCCACGCCTATTTCCTGCTTGTCCGCGGCATGACGCTCGGCGTCCGCGCGGTGGTGCTGGATTCCGAGAACGGGGTGTTCCTGGTCAGGCACAGCTACATCACCGGCTGGTATCTGCCCGGCGGCGGCGTCGATCTCGGCGAGACCATGGAGCAGGCGATGCGGCGCGAGCTCAAGGAGGAGGGGGACATCGATCTCACCGGTGACGCGGTGCTGCACGGCATCTTCCTCAACAGCCACGTCTCCCGCCGCGACCACGTCGCGGTCTATGTCGTCAGGCAGTTCAAGCAGGATCGCCTCCCTGAGCCCAACCACGAGATCGTCGAATGCGGATTCTTCGCGATCAATGCGCTGCCCGAGGGCACCACACACGGCACGCGGCAAAGGCTCGCGGAAGTGCTGGATGGCAAGACGCCGACCGCGACGTGGCGTTAAAGGAATTTGCCACTTTAGCGATGTGACGTTGAAACGATGTGACGTCGAAGCGGCCTGGCCGAATCCTCAAGCCCGAACCGGCTGCCCGATCCCCAGCAAGTTACCTTCGCTGTCGCGGAACCAGGCGCCCCGCTCGCCAGTACCCTTGCTCGGATAGTTTCCCGCGATCTCCGCAATTCCATCGACGGTCTTCAAGCCGGGCAAATCATAGTCCTCGAACGCGACGCCGCGTGTGCGAAGTTCGCGAACGGTTGCCTCGATATCCTCGACTTCCCACCCCATCTGCGTGTGCGTGCCGGATTGCGTGCCGGCCGAGACGAATATCGCAAACTCGCCGGCCGCACAGACGTAACGGAGCCCACCCTCGCGCTGTTCGACCGGCTCGAGCCCGAGCTTTTCCGAATAGAACGCCCGCGCGCGGTCGAGGTCTTTGGCTGGAAGCCGGGTTGCCACTTTCGCGTTCTTCAGCATGCCCGCTCTCCCTGTCTTTGCCTCGCGACGACGCTGGATTTCTTCGGCTACGCGGTCATGACTCGACGCCCTGACGGCCCTGCTTCGCCTGCAGCTCCAGCACCAGCAGGCTCTGTTCCTGGATCAGCGCGCAGTTCTGCCGCTCCAGCCTGTGCAGTCGCGCCGTCATGTTGTGCATGAACGCGAACACCACCAGGAACAGGGCGCCGAACATCACGACGAACGGAAACACGACGCCGGTCAGATGGCTGACGAGATAAGCCAGTGTTGGAAACAGCGTGAAGCCCGCGGGGATGATCGCCACCATGGACAGCATCAGGAAGTCATAGAGATCGAACTTGCCCTGCATCGTCTTGCGCAGCAGCACCAGCATGTAGATCAGCGCAAAGGCGGAGATGACGACGACCGTCTCCGGACTTGGAAGGGCATCTGTCACGGCTGCCTCCTCAGAATGTTCGACGAGATGATGAGACCACAAATCGGGGCGGGGACGCTCGGCGTCATGACGCCCTCACGAGGCGCGCGAGCAGGATATAACCGAGGACCCGGATCATGTAGCTCGCCGACTTCAATCCGTCGATCGAGCTGACGCCGGTCTCCCGCGCCCGCATCTCGACCGGAACTTCGCTGACCGTGAGGCCTGCGCGCATGGCCCAGGCCAGCGAGATCGGTTCCGGAAAATCCGTCGGATACGCTTTTGCGAAGAAGGCGATGGCGGAACGGTCGAGCAATCGCATGCCGCTGGTCGGATCGGTGATGCGGCCGCCGCTGAAGAGGCCGTTGAGCGCGAGCACGATCAGCCTGATGCCGGCGCGCCGCATGCGCGTGGAGCAGAAACCGGCATGGTCGATGAAGCGGCTTCCGATGGTGATGTTGGTCGGGTCGTTGCGATAGGCCTCCAGAAGCGTCTCGATGGCGCGCGGATCATGCTGCCCGTCGCCGTCGATCTGGATGCAGAAATCAAAATCCTGACGCGCCGCGTATTTGATGCCGGTCTGCACGGCGCCGCCGATGCCGAGATTCTGCGCGAGGCGGGCGACCGGCGAGCGGCAGCTTGCCACCGCGGATGTCGCGTCCGACGAGCCGTCGTCGACGACCAGGGTGTGGTAGCCGCGGCCGGTTGCTGCGATCTCGCTCAGGAGACCGCCGACCGAGGCCTCCTCGTTGAAGCAGGGAATGATGATGAGGACTCGCGACGTGCCCTGCTGCGGTGCGGCAGCACCGCTGCGGCACGTGTCAGTTGAACCCAAGCCCAGTCCCGTATCGGCCACGTCTGCCTCACCTCCAGAATCCCCACTTTGCTATACTTGCCGGTGCTTTTCCTGTACAGGCGGCGGGCCATTTCAAGCTGCGGGGGCCGCCCGGCGAATGCCGATGAGAGCTGTCAAAGTATTTTTTTCAATTGTGTTTCTGGCAATTCTGGCCAGCAACATCAGGCTGACCTCGCATTGGAGCGAGAGCCGCGGCGTCTATGACGACATCTGCTATCTCAGGCAGGCGCATCTGTTCCAGCGCTTCGGCTGGCAAGGGCTCGACACCAGCCTCGCCCGTGAAACCGACGGCTATCTCGCGGCCAAGTTGCGCAGTATCGATTTTCCGAACTGGAACGAACCGACGCGGGCACCCTGCCACACCGAAACTGCCGACGGCAGCAAATGGGTGATGACGCCGCCGCCGGGCACGGGCTTCGTGCTGGCGCTGTTCCCGGAGGGGTTCCAGGTCGTTCCGCTCTATATGCTGGCCAACGCGATCGTCGCCGGCCTCGCGCTGTTCGGCTTGTGGCGGGCGCAGGAGAAGGTCGGCTTGACGCTCGCCGCGTTGCTCGGCGCGCTCTCGATCTACTTCATGATCAATCCGACCAAGGCGAGCTATTCGATGGCGCCGACGATGGTCGTCTGCGCGCTGGCGGGTCTGTTCACCGCAAGACTGTTCGTCGATGAAGGCCGGCGCCGCCTGCTGATGGTCGCTGCCGTCGGCGTGCTGCTCGGCCTGTCCGCGAGCTTTCGGATCGCCAACGTGGTTCTGTCGGCCGGCTATTTCCTGTTCTTCGGATTGTCGTTCCTGATCTGGCGTACCCGCGAGACGTTCGTTTCAGGACTCGCGCTCGGCCTTTCGTTCCTCGTCGGGCTGTTGCCGGTGTTCGCGGCGAACCTGGTCAACTCAGGCAATCCGCTGGTCTCGGCCTATGGCGGCCAGGATACGGCCCCGCGGAGCCTCGACCCGGCCGTGCTGTTGGCCTATCTCCGCGACACGCAGTTCCCGTTGATCGTGATCGCCTGCGTCGGGACCGCGCTGTTGTGGCGCTTCGCCGGCCCTGGCGGCGTCAGGAAACTCGCGTTGCTGGTGGCGGGCAATCTCGCGCTGAATCTGGCGTTCTTTGCCACGCATCCGGTCTTCACGCAGTACTACGTCATCCCGATCCTGATGCTGTCGCTCTGGACGCTGCTGTTCGCGGCCGTCCTCAGCCGCGGCCCGGCACAGGGTTTTATCGCCCACGAGGCCGATGGACCGCGGCCGTCTGAGATGTTATCCCGCATCTCGCATTGACGCGTTTTCCTGACGCGAACCTGAAACCACTTCGCGCATGCCGACATGACCGATCTCTCGCTCACCATCCTTCCGGAAGCCGCCGGCGACGCCCAGGCGATCGAACGGCTGCACGAGCGCACCTTCGGCCCCGGCCGTTTCGTGCTCAGCGCTTACCGCATTCGCGAGCACGTCGACCATCTGCTCGAATTGTCCTTCACGGCCCGCATCGGCACGCTGCTGGTCGGCTCGGTCAGGCAGTTGCCGGTGCTGGTCGGCGAGACGCAGGCCCTGCTGCTCGGGCCGCTCACCGTCGAGCCGCCGTTCCGCGACCGCGGCATCGGCCGTCTCCTGATGGAGCGCGCGCTGAAGGACGCCAAGGAGAAGGGGCACCGTCTGGTGCTGCTGGTCGGCGACGAGCCCTATTACAGCCGCGTCGGCTTCAAGCCGGTGCCGAAGGGCCGCGTCACCATGCCGGGCCCGGTCGACGCCGCGCGCGTGCTGGTGTTCGAGCTCGTCGACGGCGCTTTCGAGGGCGTGTCGGGGCAGGTAACGCCCGACTGGAGCAAGGCGCGAGGCTAGGGCTACGATACCTCTTGCGGAGTATCCATGATGCAGGTGCGGCCCGCTGATCCCGGTGAAGTCGATCATCTCGCTCAGCTCTGGCACGATGCCTGGCATGGGTCGCATGCCTCGCTTGCACCGCCAGAACTGGTCCGCCTCCGCACGCTCCCGAATTTTCGCGATCGGCTGGCGGTCATGCTTCCCGACATCCGCGTCGTCGGCCCGGCCGGCGCGCCGCTCGGCTTCTGCGTCGTCAGGGCTGACGAATTGTATCAGCTCTTCGTATCGCCGAAGGCGCACGGCGCGGGCGTGGCCGCGGCGCTGATCTCCGACGCAGAGGCCCGCCTTGCTGCGCGCGGCGTGGAGCTGGCGTGGCTGGCCTGCGCCGTCGGCAACGCGCGCGCTGCGCGGTTCTACGAGAAGAGCGGTTGGCGCAACGCCGGCACCTTCGTGATGATGACGGACACCTCGAACGGGCCGTTCCCCGTCGATCAATGGCGCTTCGAGAAGCGGCTGACGCGCAGCCCGTAGCCCGGATTTCGCTCCGCTCCATCCGGGCTACGGCTCACTCAACGCGCCTTTGCCGGGGCCCGCGGGCCCCGGCTGTCGCAAGGCTAGAACTTGAAAAGGCTAGAACTTGAAGTTTGCAAACGCCCGCACGCCGATGCCGGGCATCAGAACCTCGTCCTTGGTGTAGGACACCGAGTTGCGGATGTTTTCGTTGAGGAGATTGTTGCCGACGATGCCGGCCGTCATCTCGCGCGCGCCGAACAGACGCGGATCGAGCTTGGTCTTGTAGCTGACCTCGGCCTTCAGCAAATTGTAGCCCGGCGTTGGCGTCTCCGCGATCACGGCGACGTTGTTCTGCGCGAAAGCGTGTAACAGGTTGACGCGCATCAGCCAGTTGTCGTCGCGCCAGAACACGCCGCCGCCTATCCGCAGCGGCGGAATACGCGGCACGTTGGTGCCGTCGGTGAAGGTGGCGCGCACCACGTCGAACTGGTTCTCGATGCCCCAGATGCCGCCCTGGAATGCGCCGACGTCGAGCTGCGACTGGAATTCGCCGCCGCGGAAATTGGCATTGCGTTGCGAATAGACGGCCTGGTTCAACTCGGCGCCCGGCGTGCCGCAGGACGCGAAACTGTCGTCGCACATCACGCCGGTGAGGCGGCGAAAGATGAAATTGTCGAAATGCGTGTAGTAGACGGTCGCCTCGAACCGGAACGGCCCCGTCGCCTTGCGCAGTCCAACCTCGACCGACTCAGCGGTCTCGATCGTGAGGTTCGGATTGCCGATGTCGAACGTCGCGGTCGCATCATGCGCACCGCGCGAGAACAGTTCGGCCGGCTTCGGCGCGCGCTCGACATATTGTGCGGTGATGCTGCCGACCATGCCGCCCGGCAGGTCCTGCAACAGGCCGATGCTGCCGCTCTTCGGCGTGAAGGACGGATTGCGTGCGATGCCCACCTGCGGCGTGCCGTCGGGTAGATAATCCGGCGGGAAGTTCGGCGTCGTGCCGTGCAGCTCGACATGCTCGATGCGGCCGGCGATCTGGGCTCGCGTCGCGTCCGTGAACTTGAACTCGTTGAAGGCGTAAGCGGCAACGCGGGTGTTGTTGTTGGGGTCCCACAGGCCGTTGAACAGCGTACCGGGATTGTCAGGGCTCGGCGCGGTCAATTCCTGATGGCCGACCTGAAAGCCCAGCGCCGTCGTCACCTCGGCGAAGCGCGCGTTGAACGGCATCAACTGCACCTCGGTGCGGATCTCCTGCTCCTTGTTGGTGAAGGTCTGCCGCACGCCGTCGGTGTTGGGATCGGCGGGATCGGCAAGGCCGATCTCGTTGTGTCGATAATCCGTGGCGCCAGCCCAGAAGCGGATGGTGTCGATCGCGGCGGCATCGGGCCGGTACTCGCCCTTGACGTTGATCTTGGTCTGGTGCGCGTCGATCCGGGTGTTGTGGTCGGCGCCGTCGATGCCGGGGATATGGTAGAGCGAGTCGTTCTGCGTGATCGACGCGCCGATATAGCCGCCCTGGAAGAAGTAGGAGCCGCCGATCGAGGCGCCGTCCGTGCGCGACGCCGAATTGGGCTGGCGCCCGTTTGTGATGGTCCGGGTCTGGTCGGTCAAATAGGGGTAGCTCGGGATGCCGTAATCCGTCGTGTTGCGGCCGTAGACGTCGGCATGGAACGCGAAATTGCCGGCGCCGGTGTCGAGCAGCACGCCGCTCTCGACACCGCGATCGACCGAGCTGAACGCGGAACGCGTCTCGGCCGTGACGCAGGGCGATGTCCCGGCGGTTGCGAGTGGCGCCTTCACCGGCATGCCATAACTCTGGAACGGCTGGGCACCGCAGGTTGGCAGCGCGTCCGGAATCCGGTTGTTGGTCGCGCTGACGACGCCGCCGATCGAGGTCGAGCCGTAGCGCAAGGCGGCCGGCCCGCGCACCACCTCGACCTGGTTGGTCGCGAGCGTATCGATCGGGACGAAGTGATCCTCGCCGAGATCGGATGCGCCGTTCGCATTGGTGCCGTTCTCGACGATGCCGACACGGT
Source organism: Bradyrhizobium sp. 61 (assembly GCF_023073075.1). Lineage (NCBI taxonomy): Bacteria > Pseudomonadati > Pseudomonadota > Alphaproteobacteria > Hyphomicrobiales > Nitrobacteraceae > Bradyrhizobium > Bradyrhizobium sp. 61. Next base: position 38,387 of record NZ_JADPIU010000021.1, read on the forward strand.
TGACGTCGAGGCCCCGGATGATCGGCCGGCTGGAGGCGCCGGGCGCAAAGCTCGAGCCGGTGATGCCAGGCTTGGAGAACAGCAGATCGCCGAGCTGGCCGCCGCCCTCGCGGCGGATCTCCTCGTTCGGCACCACGGTGACGGTGGCGAACTGGTTGGTGACGATTGGCAGCACGCCCTGCTGGGGCGTGGCGGCCGTCGCTGGCGCCGCCGGCGTTGCTTCCGCCGCGCGTTGCTGGCCGCGCGACCGTCCGGTGCGCGCGACATGGACCGGGCTGCGGGTCGGCACTACCCTGCGCACGATCGGGCTCGGCGCCGTCACGGTGACGGCGGGGATCTCGGTCGATGATTTATCTTGCGCAGGCTGTTGTACCGGCTCTTGGGCGAGCGCCGATGTGGCGGCGGCGCCGAGCAGGAGCAGGCTTGCTCCACCCAGACGCTGCGCGCGTCGCAATTCAAATGACATAGTCCTGATTCCAGTCAGGCGCCGTCCGCAAGATTTGGTGCTGATCGGAGGCAGCCTGCCGTCGCAGCGCGACGGAATTCGACTTCAACTTCTCCCGTGCGTTCGCCTGAAAGCGGCGAGCCGGGCGTGATCAAGTGATGTCTGGAGTCAGGACGCGGGAGGGGCGCGGGGCTGGAACGCCGTGCCGGCCGATTTCAGATGGACGAATTCGGCATCGGTGGTGAGCTGAAGCAGCTCGATCGCCTGCGGCAGCAGGAGCACAGGCGGCGTCGCGGATACGACGGTACCCGCCATCGCGACCACGGCGCAGATCGCGCAATTGTCCTCTCCCGGCTGCTCCCGGTCGGGGCCGGCGGGCGATTGCTTCTGGACCGCGGCGCGGTCGATCGAAGCGATGCTCTTGCCGCTGTCGGTCTGCTGGAGCGAGGACTGTGCGAGGGGCGCGGCCTGGGCGAACCAATGGCTGTGGCCGAACGTCAACGCGAACTGCACCAGCATCGCGAACAACGCGAGCCGGGCGCCGTGCCTGATATTCGACCGGAACCACTTCATCTGGAAAAGCCACCCCACATCGCGAGGATCAATTCCCCTGATCTCGCGATGTTATAATGTAACATCGCAGTATCGATCAGCGGATGTCAACAGCGAGCGGACCAACGCGCGCAGGCAGCCGAACCGATGTGTCGTTCGGGCAACGGTCTAATAGCACCCACAGCGCCTGACTAGGGCGGCGAGATAAAACGACGACCATGCTCCCGGCACTCCGCATTGCATCGCTTCATCACCAGCACTCGAGAGCATCCCAGTTCACCACGCATAACGAGCCGTCCCTTTGCTCGCGTAGCTGCGGGTCACACCCCTCTGCGGCCTGATTCAAGTCTCGCCAGTATCGCGCTCCCGCCGAAGAAAGCGAGCACGACATTTCTGGCAACTTCCGAGTGGATCGACGCGCGTATGTCGCGACTGGGCTGCCGGAGGGTTAGTGCACCGGCGTCACAAATATTTTCAATAATATTTACGAGATTTTGCTTGAAATGTTAGGATTGTTGGATTATATATGAATCACGCTTCGGACTGGCCGACGCGATTTCAGAACGAAAGGAAAATTGAATGGATTTTGACTCTAGGTATCAGGACGAAAAGAACGGTCCCTTGAAAAAGGACCTGCGCGATCGTCTTAGGCGCTTCCGTAGCTTCTTCACGCTGGCTGAAATTGGCGACACCCTAAAATTCAGTGGACCGTTCGTCAGTCAACTCCTCAACGAGAAAAACCCCGCACGTGTGGACAGTAAGCACATCGAGCGTATTGTCCGCGCGATCGAGGAAGGCGAGGTGAAGCACGCGAAGAAATTGGGACTGAACAAGCCCCAGCATCAGAACGGTTCAGCACCGCATGCGCCCGCTTTTGACGAGAAGCAGACGTTGGACCACCACCTTGCCGCAATTGACGCGCTTGGCTGGAAGATCACAGGACTTCAACGCAAGGACTGATCTTAGTATCTCGACGAATCGGCGGGTCCTCATTAAGGGCCCCCCGTTTTCATTAGTCTTGGAGCGTCCAGTACTTTGATACGGAGCGGCAGCTCTTCAACCGGCACTCGCGCCGCACGCGGCATTAGACTGATTACCAGTTGCTGTGGGAATGCAGTAACATCTCGCCTGAATGAAACGAAGGGCTACCGATAGTGGCGAAGGAAGCCGAGCCAAGGAAGCATCACTATGTCCCGCAGTATTATCTGCGCAATTTTGTAGGCGAGAAGGATATGCTGCTCGTCTTTGACCGACAGACCAAAGAGCCGTACCGCTCCAAGCCTCATGGCGTCGCGGCACAGCGCGATTTCAACCGGATTGAAGTCGAGGGCTTGGAAGTCAACGCCGTCGAAAAGTTAATGGCGGAGTTCGAGGGGGAGACTGCTCCTCATTTGACCAATGTCATAGAAAGAATGTCTCTTGCAGATGAAAAGGACCGGTCAGCAATCGTTAATCTGATGGCTGCAATGACGATACGCAATCCGAAGCGAAGGAAGGAGATGAGTGGCGCAATGGATCGAGCGACGCGCCATTTGCTCGGAAAGACAGAACGGTACGACGCCTACGTCGCCAAGATGAAAGCTGCCGGAAAACAGCCGGAATTTTCCCTCCGAGAATTGCGCAACGAACTGAAGAACACGAACTTTGCTCCGTCGAAGGAAGGAATCATGGCTGCCGAGATCGATCAACATGATCATGTGACCGAGCTACTGTGGAATAAGAAGTGGCAGGTGATGGTCGCGTCTGATGATTCCGGCGGGTTCGTAACGACCGATGATCCGGTCACCATTCGCTGGACGGATGGGCAAGAGCACGCTGACCGGCCCGGCATTGCCGATCCCAATTCTGAGATTGTCTTCCCACTGTCGACTATGTTGACTCTTCGGGGCCGCCCAGAGGGCGCAGAGGGCGTGGTAACTGCTGACGCTGCGATGGTCGCAGAGATAAATGATCAGATCATCGCCGGTGCTTCCCGGCAAGTATTTGCCTACAACCATTCCTTCAAGTTCGCCCGGGGTGAGGAGCAGAGGAGCGGCGCAACGCTCAACCAGGACGAACAGTTCCTTCAACAGAAGAAGCCTGCGGGTGACAGCAAAGTCGTCGCCCTCAAAGCGAATTAGAGCTTTTGAACGCTTCAGGACAGGTGTTCTACTCCGCGGTCGAGCCTCCACGTAGCTGAGATAAAGCTCGAACGCCATCACGCTGGGCGCGGAGCGCGGCTCCATGCTGCTGTTGGCCGCCTGTCAGGGATCGGGGCGATATGCCGAAATGCGACCAGAACGTAGTTGAGGGCCGACCCATGCTTCAGCGCCCTTCGCGGACCCAGGTCGCGGCAAACGCGCCGAGCAGCAGCAGCAGGCCGATCAGGCCGGCGAAGATCGGCAGCACGCCGACGCCCTTCACGACACTGGCGTCACGCATCCGCACGCCCATCCAGCCATCGCCGGCGAAGACGCTCGCCGAACGCACCGGCACGATGCGCGGCAGCTCGACGCTGGTGCCGTCGACCACGCGCACGGCATTGCCGCCGGTCGCCTGCGTCAGCGGCTTCAGCGTTTCGGTCGTCGAGGTGACTTCCGAAAACTCCTTCGGATTGGTCGGACCGACATTGATCAGCGCCTTCAGCGTGCCGTCGGTCGCCTGCCACAGGCCAAGCTCGCTGGCCGGCAGGCTGGCGCGCCACTCGCCGGGATCGGCAGGCGCGAGCGTCAGGTCCTGCGACACGCCCGACGGCGAGGTCACGCTGACCGGCTGGACGCTGTCCGACATGGTCTGGCGCACCACGACGATGTCCTTGCCCTGCACCTGGAGGCGCAGTGCCTCTTCATCGAGGTCCGGCTGCTTCATCAGCCAGTGCGACATCCGCCGCAGCAGGTCAAGATGCGGGCCGCCGCCTTCATAGCCGCGCGCCCACAGCCAGATATGGTCGGAGAGCAAGAGCGCGACGCGGCCCTCGCCGAAGCGCGACAGGAACAGGAGCGGCTTGCCGTCGACGCCCGTCATCACCGGCGGGTTGACCGCATTGCGGGTGTCGACGGTGCGGAAGAAGCGGCTCCAGCGCGGCGGTTCGCTCGCGGAGCCCTCGAGGCCGCGCGTGACCGGATGGCGTTTGCCGATTTCCGACAGATGCGCATAGAACGGCTTTTCCGTCACGCCGACCGGCTCAGCCGGCAGCACCGAATCCAGCGGCGTGCGCCAGATACTGGTGTTGGAAGCATAGTCCGGGCCGGCCGAGACCAGCACCGCGCCGCCCGCGCGGACATAGCGCGCGATGTTGTCGAAATAGGCGATCGGCAGTACGCCCTGGCGGGCATAGCGGTCGAAGATGATCAGCTGGAATTCGTTGATCTTCTGCTGGAACAGCTCGCGGGTCGGAAACGCGATCAGCGACAGCTCGTTGATCGGCGTGCCGTCCTGCTTCTCCGGCGGACGCAGGATGGTGAAGTGCACGAGGTCGACGCTGGCGTCGGACTTCAGCAGGTTGCGCCAGGTGCGCTCGCCGGAATGCGGCTCGCCCGAGACCAGCAGCACGCGCAGCTTGTCGCGAACGCCGTCGATGGCGACGACCGCGCGGTTGTTCACCGGCGTCAGCTCTTTCTCGAGCGGCGAGGCCTCGATCTCGACGATGTTCGGGCCGGCGTGCTTGATGTCGACGTCGACGCTTGCGCTCTGGCCGCTCGATAGCGTGCGCTCGCCCAGGACCTCGCCGTCCCTGCGGATCGTGACCTTGGCGCGCTCGCCGGAGACGCCCTGGTCGTCGAGGCGGTAGGTGATGGTCTGGGTCTGCCCGACGATGCCGAAGCGCGGCGCGGCCGTGATCGCGATGCGGCGGTCGCGCTCGTCCTTCTGCCCGGTGATCAGCGCGTGCACCGGCGCCTGGAAGCCGAGCCCGGCGGTGTTGGCCGGGATGTCGTGGACCCGGCCGTCGGTGATCAGGAACGCGCCGGCGACGCGGTCGACCGGCACGTCCGACAGCGCGGTGGCCAGCGCCCCGAATAGTTTTGTGCCGTCGGTCTCGCCATCGGCCTGTCCGGCGTCGACGACGCGGACCTCGAGGCCCTTGATCTTCTTCAGGCTGTCGACCAGCGCTTCCTGCGCTTGCGCGGCCTCGCGATTGCGGTTGCCGAAATTCTGGCTCGGGCTCTTGTCGACCACGACGGCGGCGACCGAGGTGAGGGGATCGCGGTCCTCGCGGGTGAAGGAGGGATTGGCGAGCGCCAGCAGGAATAGTGCCAGCGCGGCCACGCGCACGGCTGCGCCGCGCGCACGCGCCACCAGCAGCACGAGCGCAACGACGACGATCGCGGCGAGCGCGAGCCACAGGACGATCGCGGGAACAAGCGGCGTGAACGCGATGCCGTAATTCATGTCGATCCTATTGCCCCAGCCGTTCGATCAGGGCCGGTGCGTGCACCTGGTCGGCCTTGTAGTTGCCGGTCAGGGTGTACATCACGATGTTGGCGCCGGCGCGGTAGGCGAATTCGCGCTGGCGGGCGTCGCCGCCGGACATCGGCAGCATGAACTGACCGTCGAGCCGCTGCGCCCAGGCGCCGGCCAGATCGTTCGAGGTGATGATGATGGGCGAGACGCCGTCGCCGCCACGGGCAGGCCGCTGCGCGCTGTCGTCGTCCTCATCGCGCGGCAAGGCCTCGACCCAGGTCTGGCCGGTGCTGAAACGGCCCGGGAAGTCGCGCAGCAGGTAAAAAGTCTTGGTCAGCACGTGCTCGCGCGGCACCGGTTCGAGCTCGGGCACGTCGAGCGACGACAGGATCTCGCGCAGCGTCTGCATGCCCGGGGTCTGTGCGGCGCCGTTCTCGCCGGGCGGCGCCTCGATCGCGTCGCGGGTGTCGAACAGCACGGTGCCGCCCTGCTTCATGTAGGCGTCGATCTTGTTGATGGCATCCTGCGGCGGCTTGGGCGCGCCCGGCACGATCGGCCAGTAGATCAGTGGGAAGAAGGCGAGCTCGTCGCGTCCGGGATCGATGCCGACGGGATCGCCGGCCTCCAGCGCGGTGCGCTGCGCCAGGAATTGCGTCAGACCGGACATGCCGGCCTTGACGATGGAATCGACGTCGGCATTGCCGGTGACGACATAGGCGAGGCGGGTTTGCGACACCGCCTTCATGGCGAACTCGTCGGACGCGCCATCGGCGCGCGACGGCGCGGGCGCAAGCGACACCAGGCCTGCAAGCGCCAGCCCGACGACGATCATGGCTGTCGCGGCGCGCCGCCGCAGCAGCGCGGCGATCCCGCCGCCGAGCACCGCGACGATGATGGCGTCGATCAGGAACAGCGCGAGCGCCGTCGACAGCAGCCAGCCGCGCAGGTCGCGCGGTTCGGCATTGGTGTAGGTCGCGTGCCGGGCGCGCAGGCCTGCGGTGTTCAGCGCGGCGATGCGGTCGGAAGCGGCGAGCGTGTTCACGGCGAGCGGTCCTTCTGCCGGACCATAGAAGCCGGGCGGATGATCAGGCGTAGCGCGGTCGCGATAATCCGCGGGCAGCGGCTTTGCGGTGGACGGCGGCGGACCGAACGCGCCGAAGCCGTCGAGGATGTGCAGCGGCGCCACCGTCTCGGTGCTCGCCTCGGCAGCGACCCCGGGCCCGGGCTTGGCGGTGTAGCCGGACATGTCGACGACCCGGCGCAGCATTTCGACGAAGGTGCCCGACATCGGCAGGTCAGACCAGCGCATGTCGGCGCTGACGTGGAACAGGCTGACCAGGCCCTTGCCGCGATGCTCGCCGGTGACGAGCGGCGTGCCGTCTTCCAGCGAGGCCCAGCTCTTGGTGGCGAGCACCGCGTCGGGCTCGGCCAGCACCTGGCGGTTCACGGTGACGTCCTTGGGGACTGCGACGCCGGCAAACGGGCCGTTCGCCGCGAAGGCGGCGAGATGCTGCGGCTTCTCCCAGGTCAGGCTGCCGCCGAGCGTGCGGCCGCCCTTGCGCAGCTTGACCGGCACGAGATCGTCCTCGGCCTGCGCGAGCCTTGGACCGGCGAAGCGCACCAATACGCCGCCCTGGTCGATCCAGGCGTTGAGGCGCTCGCGGATTTCAGGGGCGACGGTGCCGACATCGGCGAGGATGATCATCGGCAGCTTCTGGTCGAGGAATTGCGTGATGCCCTGCTGCGGCGAGCCCCGGTCGGCGAGCCGCACGTCGGCGAACGGCGCCAGCGCACGGGTCAGGTAGAAGGTCGGCGCCAGCAGCGGCTGCGCGGTCTCGCTGGTCGTGCCGGTGACGATGCCGATGGCGCGGCGGCGCCACCGCTTGTCGAGCAGTTGCACCGCGCCGGCCGAACGCTCGCCCGATATATCGAGCCGCGTGATGTCGTTGCGCAGCTCGACCGGCAGGTCGAACGAGGCTTCGGTTTCCTTGTCCTGCGGGCCGAACGAATAACGCGCTTCGCCGATCGGTGAGGACTTCTGGTCCAGCGCGCGCACGGTGCCGACGGCGATGCCGCTGTCGGTGCGCAGCACCTTCACCGTCATCTTGGCGGCGGCGTTCTCGGCGGCGACGAGCGCCAGCGGGGAGGACGTGCCGCCTTCGAACACCGTCAAGCTGCGATCTCCGATGGTCTTGCCAAGGCCCTGCACGAAATCCTCGCCACGGCCGGTATCGACGCCATCCGAGAGCCAGGCGATCTCGCAGTCGCCGGTGGCCTTCAGGAAACGGTCGATGGCGGTCAGGGTTTCAACGCGATCGATCGAGTAGGGCTTTGGCGCGAGCTGGCGCAATGCGACGCGCGCCGCACCCGCCGGCATCAGGGTGATGTCGCGGTTCGGCTCGGACAGCGGCACCAGCGCGATGGCGCGGCGGTCGTTGTTGGCATTGGCGATCAGCTCGTCGGCGGCCCTGACCCTGACATCCCAGTGCGATGCGGCGCTCCAGCCGTCATCGAACATGATCATGAGCGGCGCCTTGCTGCCGGCGGCGCCCGTTTGCGGATTCCAGATCGGGCCGGCGGCGGCGAAAATGACGAGGGCCGCAGCCAGGAGCCGCAGCGCGGTCAGCCACCACGGCGTCCGCGAGGGCGTCTCTTCCCTTGGCGCGATGTCGAACAGCAGGCGCGTCGGCGGAAACTCGATGCGGCGCGGCCGCGGCGGCATCACGCGCAGCAGCCACCACAGCACCGGCAGGCTGACGAGGCCGATCAGGAGCAGCGGTTCGGTGAAGGCGAGCGGCAATCCCATCATGCGGCCGGCCCCACCTTGATCGTCGTGGTGCGGGTGCCCGACTTGCTCACCTGCATGCCGGCATGCAGGAACAGCAAGAGCTCGGCGGCGGAGCGGTCGGTCGCGTGGGTGGTGAACAGCCAGTTGAGCCTGCTGGTCTCGGCGCGGATCTGGTCGCGGTGCAGCGCGAGCCGCGCGGTGTAGTCCTGCGCCCAGCTCTCGGCGCGGCCCGCCGTGATCACGCCGAAGCCCTCGGGCTCGACGAACTCGACGCGGCCGGAATAAGGGAACGACTCTTCGGCGGGATCGACCACCTGCACCATCGTGCCATGCGCGCCGGAGCCGGACAGGCCCGCGAGCGTGGATTTGATCTCCGCGATCGGCGACCAGAAATCCGACAGCACGATGATCTCGGCGAGCGCGGAAGGGACGAAGGACGGCGGCAGGCTCAGCCGGTCGGCATCGTCATGCAGCATCGCCTGCGCCATCTTGTCGATGACGCTGCGGCTCGCGGTCGGCGCCATCAGTCCGGGAATGCCGACGCGTTCGCCGCCCGAGACCAGCAGCTCGGCCAGCGCGAAGGCAACGATCAGCGTCCGCTCGAGCTTGGATTCGCGCGCCTGCTTTGAAGCGAACGCCATCGAGGGCGAGCGGTCGGGCCAGATCCAGACCGTGTGCGAGGCTTCCCATTCAAGCTCGCGCACATAGAGATGGTCGTCACGCGCCGAGCGGCGCCAGTCGACGTTCTGCGCCGGCTCGCCGGAGACGAAGCGGCGGTATTGCCAGAAATTTTCGCCGGAACCGGCGCGGCGCCTTCCGTGCAGGCCGTGGATGACGTTGGCGGCGATACGGCGGGCTTCGAGCACCAGGCGCGGCAGCGAAGCGGCGAGCGTACGGCTTTCGCCATCGGCACGTCGGATCGCGATGATCTCCTTCGCTGTGTGCCCGTTGTCTGCGGCCATCAACCGATCCGAGCCTTCAATTGTTTGATCACGTCCGGAATCGTGCGGCCTTCGGCGCGCGCCTGGAACGTCAGCGCCATGCGGTGCTTCAATATGGGCTCGGCGAGGTCGAGCACGTCGTCGATCGAGGGCGCCAGGCGTCCGTCGATCAGCGCACGTGCGCGCACGGCGAGCATCAAGGATTGGCTGGCGCGCGGGCCGGGACCCCAGGCGATGAACTTGCCGGTCTCGCCGCTCTCCTCGCCTGGACGGGCCGAGCGGACCAGCGACAGGATCGCCTCTACCACGGAATCTCCGACCGGCAGACGGCGGATCAGCCGCTGCGCGGTGATCAGCGCATCTGCGTTCATCGATCCCTTCGCCAGCGTCTCCTCGGCACCCGTGGTCTCGAACAGGATGCGGCGCTCGGCGTCGCGATCGGGATAGTCGACGTCGATCTCCATCAGGAAGCGGTCGAGCTGGGCTTCCGGCAGCGGATAGGTGCCTTCCTGCTCCAGCGGGTTTTGCGTGGCGAGCACGTGGAACGGCTTCGGCAGGTCGTGACGCGCGCCGGCGACGGTGATGTGCTGCTCCTGCATCGCCTGGAGCAGCGCCGACTGCGTGCGCGGGCTGGCGCGGTTGATCTCGTCGGCCATCAGCAGCTGCGCGAACACGGGACCGGAGATGAAGCGGAAGGAGCGCTTGCCGGCGGTGCTCTCGTCGAGCACTTCGGCGCCGAGAATGTCCGACGGCATCAAATCGGGCGTGAATTGGATGCGCTTGGCGTCGAGGCCCAGCGTGATGCCGAGCGTCTCGACCAGCTTGGTCTTGGCGAGGCCGGGCACGCCGATCAGCAGCGCATGACCGCCGGAGAGGATGGTGACGAGCGTGTTCTCGATCACCCGATCCTGGCCGAAGATGACGGACGCGATTGCGTCTTTCGCCGCGCGAATCTGGCTCGACACCTGCTCGGCCGAACGGACGATTCCGTCTTCCAGTTTCTCGACACTTTCCGCCATCCGTCAGCTCCTTAAGTCCGCCACGCGGCCCGCTTGCGTCGTCAGATCATCACAAGTCGCACATGGGCCCTATGCTAGACTTGCAGGAAGGCCATGTATTCGTTGAATTAACCTATCCCCACCTTATCGGCTTAGGGATATGTAGGGCATCACGAAGTGGCGACCTCCACACCGGGTTAATCCGGTGTGGAACCGCGCACCCGGGTACAACGTAAAACCTGCACCAATCGTGCCAACAGACAAAGTCAGGGCAAACCATGGCGAACCAAGGGCAGAGCGCCGATCGAGGTCTTGAGGGGCTGACTGCCGCCGCCAAAAGTGCCGCCAATGCCGAAGGCGCCAAGAAGGGCCTGCCGCCGGTGCATCTGTGGAATCCGCCGTTTTGCGGCGATCTCGACATTCGAATCGCTTCCGACGGTACTTGGTTCTACATGGGCACGCCAATTGGACGACACGCCCTGGTCCGCCTGTTCTCGACCGTCCTGAAGCGCGAGGGCGACAAGCATTTTCTCGTCACGCCTGTGGAGAAGGTCGGCATCCGCGTCGACGACGCGCCGTTCATGGCGGTCGAGATGCAGAAGGACGGTGAGGACAACCATCGCGTGCTCCGCTTCCGCACCAATGTCGACGACTGGGTCACCTGCGATGCCGCGCACCGGCTGCGCTTCGAGCAGGCCAGGGAGGGCGGGCTGACGCCATATCTGCATGTCCGCGCCGATCTCTGGGCCAAGGTCACCCGCGCGCTCTACTACGATCTGGTTGACATGGGTGAGGAGCGGATGGTCGATGGCCAGCCGATGTTCGGCGTCGAGTCGGCCGGCGAATTCTTCGCCATGGCCGACGCGGAGCAGGTGAGGGCCGCACTTTGAACAAGCCTATCCTGAAGAGTGGTCCGGTCGTGATCGGCGCGGCCGATTTCTTCGCCCGATCCCGGGCGAGGCTCGGCTTCGACGTGCCGCCCGGCCTCTACGACCCGAACGTCATCCCCGCCTCGGGCGATCCCGGCACCGATAAGATGCTCGAGATCGTCGCGCGCGAACAGCCGGTGCGGCCGGCTGCGGTCCTGATTGCCGTGGTCGACCGTCCCGAGCCGACCATCCTGCTGACGCAGCGCTCGGCGCATCTCAACGACCACGCTGGCCAGATCGCCTTCCCCGGCGGCAAGATCGACGCGACCGACGCCTCGCCGCTCGATGCGGCTTTGCGCGAGGCCGAGGAGGAGGTCGGCCTGTCCAGAGACTTCGTCGAGCCGATCGGCTATCTCGATCTCTACGGCACCGCTTTCGGCTTCCGCATCCTGCCGACGGTCGCCAAAGTGCGGCCCGGCTTCGAGCTCACCATCAACCATTCGGAGGTTGATGATGCCTTCGAGGTACCGCTATCCTTCCTGATGAACCCGGTGAACCACCAGGTGCACAGCAAGGAATTCCGCGGCATGGAGCGCTTTTACTACGCGATGCCGTTCGCGGAACGCTACATCTGGGGTGCGACGGCCGGAATGTTGCGTGTGCTGTATGAGCGGATCTACTCATCATGATCCGGCCGGTTCTGACCGAGATCGGAATTTTCCTCATCCCCTTTGCCGTCTATGCGCTGTTCCTGGCCGCCACCCGCTCCGGCCTGTTCGCGCGATCGTCCTGGCCGGTCACCGTCGTCGCGCGCCTGGTCCTGGCCGCGCTCGTGCTTGTCATCGCGGGGCTGATCGGCTTCGCGCATTTCTCCGGCGCCGCACCGGATTCGACCTACGTTCCCGCCCATATCGAGAACGGCAGGCTCGTGCCGGGCGTGGAAAAATAGGGGCTGGACCATGAGCGCAGAGCCGTTACTCGCCAATGCGCCCTGGCTGACCTCCGGCGGGACGGCGCGCGTCCTGACGCTGCTCAACGGCAACGGCGAGGAAGCGCGCGTGGTCGGCGGCGCCGTGCGCAATGCGTTGCTCGGTCTCGTGCCCGGCGACATCGACATCGCGACCACGGCGCGGCCCGACGAGGTGATGCGGCGCGCCAAGGCTGCCGGCATCAAGAGCGTGCCGACCGGCATCGACCACGGCACCATCACGCTGGTCATCGACAGCACGCCTTACGAAGTCACGACGCTGCGCGAGGACACCGAGACCTTCGGCCGCAAGGCCAAGGTCGCGTTCGGCCGCGACTGGGTGAAGGACGCCGAGCGCCGCGACTTCACCATGAATGGACTTTCGGCCGATGCGATGGGCGTCGTCCACGACTATGTCGGCGGGATCGCGGATGCGGCCGCGCGGCGCGTGCGCTTCATCGGCGATCCCGACCAGCGCATCGCCGAGGATTTTCTGCGCATCCTGCGCTTCTTCCGCATCCACGCCGCCTTCGGGGCCGGCGAGCCCGACCGCGACGGCTATCTCGCCTGCATCCGCGGCCGCGCGGGTCTTGCGAGCCTGTCGGCCGAGCGGGTGCGCATGGAGATGCTGAAGCTGCTGGTCGCTCACGGTGCCTCCGACGCTGCGGTCGCGATGGCCGATGGCGGGTTGCTGCAAGTGCTGAGCGGAGGCGTCGTCTATACCGGGCCGCTGTCGGCCATGATCGCGATCGAGGGCGAGCTTGGCTTGCCGGCAAGCGGCACGCGGCGGCTCGCCGCGCTGACGGTCGCCGTGACCGAAGATGCCAAGCGCGTTGCCACGCGCTTGCGGCTCTCCAATGTAGAAAGCAAGGCGCTGGATTCGATGGGGCATCGCTGGTGGCGCTTCGCCACCAAGGACGAGGCCAATGCGCGGCGGTTGCTCTATCGGCTCGGCGCGGAGCGCTATCACGATCGCGTGTTGCTTGGCTGGGCGCGGGCCGGCGGCGACGTCGGATCGTCGCGCTGGCGTGCGCTCGCCGAGTTGCCGCAGCGCTGGATTGCGCCGAAATTTCCGCTTCGCGCCGCCGACTTCATCGCCCGCGGCATGGCCGAAGGACCCGCGCTCGGGCACGTGCTGACGCTTGCCGAGGACGCTTGGCTTGCGGCGGATTTTCCCCTAGAGGAAGCCGCGCTCGCTTCCATTGCCGATCAAGCAGCGGCACGCGTCAGCCGCGATGAGAGAACGTGACCATCGTCTCAGGCTTCGCCGACATCTCGATCCTTCAGCTCCTGCTGGTCGCGTTGATGGCGTTGTTTGCTTCGATCATCGGTGGTCTCGCCGGCTACGGCACCGGCGCCCTGATGCCGCTGGTGCTGGTGCCGCTGGTCGGCGCCGAGCCCGTGGTGCCGATCATCGCGATCTCCGCGATCTTCACCAATTCGAGCCGCGCGCTCGCCTATCTGCGCTATGCCGATCGCCGCCGCGCGCTGATCGTGCTCGCCTGCGCGGCATTGACGACCGCGCTCGGTGCCTACGGCTACACGCGGCTGACCAATGCGGGCGCCGCGCTCGTGATCGGCTCCATGCTGATCCTGAGCGTGCCGCTGCGCCGCGTGCTCCGCCGCCGCCAGGTCAGGATCGGCGACACCGGCCTTGCCGCCGGTTCCGTCGGCTATGGCGTGCTGGTCGGCGGCACCTCCGGCTCCGGCGTGATCCTGCTCTCGCTCTTGATGGCCGCGGGCCTCGAAGGCGCCGCCGTGATCGCGACCGATGCGATGATCTCGCTCGGCACCGGCCTCATCAAGATCTCGGTGTTCGGCCTCGCCGGCGCCGTCACCGCGCAGGTGCTGGCCTTTGCGCTGCTGATCGGCGCGATCGCGATCCCCGGCGCGTTCCTGGCAAAAGCCTTCGTCGAGCGCATGCCGGTGCATATCCACACGGCGATCCTCGATGTCGCTGTCATCACCGGCGGGCTGGTGATGATCTCGGCTGCGGCAAGGTCGCTGATCGCATAGATGACTCCGGTCCGATTGGCGTTCGCGATGTCCTTTCAAGGACGGACATTCCGTCCCGATGCTTGCACGCCGCCAAATGCTAGCCGAAACGCCCGATCCTGACTGCCGAGGGTTGAAAAGATTTCCGCCGATGACGGCCGTGGGCCGGTGGGCCAAGCGGGACGCTTTCTTACAACTGCAATCGGGCATGTCAGGACTGAAATGCTTCAGTAGCACCGTCGAGGCAGGTTTGAGACTTCATATCAACGGAAGCGGGCGCAGGCATGCGCACGCATCGTGGTCTCAACATGCACGGAGGAAGGTGAGGCATGGGACGATCCAACACAGAGTGCCAATGGCCTGAAAAAAAGTCGAGCAATCGGTCCAGGATTCAGATTGCCTTCCGGGAGATCAGTGCCGTTCTTGTTCTCTTTCCTGCTCTCCTGGGTCTTTCTCTCCCTTCCAGTGCATGGGCGCAGAGTGGGACCGACGCGAAGCCGGACCGCATCAAGGCGAATATCTCGAGAGTCGACAGCGCCTTCATTGAAGCCAATACGAAGAGATCCAGGGATTGGCCGACCGTCGGCCTCGACTACGCCGAAACGCGGTTCAGCAAGCTCAATCAGATCAACACTGACAACGTCAGGGATCTCGGGCTCGTCTGGAGTTACAATCTGGAATCATCGCGCGGCATCGAGGCAACGCCCCTCGTCGTCGACGGCATCATGTATCAGTCGGCCCCCTGGAATGTGGTCCATGCCATTGACGCGCGGACCGGGACAAAAATCTGGTCGTTCGATCCGGGTGTTGACCGGTCAAAGACCTATCGCGGGTGTTGCGACGCTGTCAGCCGTGGCCTCGCACTCTACAAGGGCAAGGTCTTCGAAGCCGCCTATGACGGGCGCCTGATCGCGCTCGATGCCGCGACCGGAGCCAAGCTCTGGGAAACGGACACGCTGATCGATCACGATCATTCCTACACGATCACCGGCGCGCCGCGCGTCTTCAACGGCAAGGTCGTGATCGGCCAGAGCGGTGCCGAATATGGTGTGCGCGGCTACGTCACGGCCTACGACAGCGAGACCGGTCATCAGCTCTGGCGCTGGTTCACCGTGCCCGGCGATCCATCGAAGCCATTTGAAGACGCCTCGATGGAAGCCGCGGCGAAGACCTGGGATCCAGCCGGGAAGTATTGGATCAACGGCGGCGGTGGCGCGCCATGGGACTCGATCACGTTCGATCCCGATCTGAACATGGTCTATGTCGGCACGGGAAACGGCGGTCCCTGGAATCGCAAGCTTCGCAGTCCGTCGGGTGGCGACAATCTCTATCTGGGCTCGATCGTCGCGCTCAACGCCGACACGGGCCGGTATGTCTGGCACTATCAGGAGACGCCCGGCGACAATTGGGACTATACATCGACCCAGCCGATGATCCTGGCCGACATCAAGATCGACAATGTGCCGCGGAAGGTGATCCTGCACGCGCCGAAAAACGGCTTCTTCTTCGTCATCGATCGCACCAACGGCAAGTTCATCTCGGCGAAGAATTTTGTCGATGTGAACTGGGCGACGGGATACGACGCCAACGGACGGCCGATCGAGCTGCCGGCGGCGCGCGACGCAGATCAATACGAGTCGATTCCGGGACCGGACGGGGCTCACAATTGGCAGCCGATGTCGTTCAATCCGCTGACCGGCCTCGTCTACCTTCCGGCGCAGCACATCCCGGTCAATCTGTCGCCGGAAAAGTCGTTCGTGCAGAATGCTGCTGCGCCAGGCAAGCTCGGCGGCTTGCTGGGCGGGAATATCGGTTTCGTTTTCAACCCTCCGAAGTCGGCCCCATTCGGACGTCTGCTCGCCTGGGATCCGGTGCATCAAAAGGAGGTCTGGCGCGTCGAGCACGTGTCGCCGTGGAACGGCGGGACGCTGACCACCGCCGGCAACCTGGTTTTCCAGGGGACGGCGGATGGCCGCTTCGTCGCTTATGATGCGGCAAACGGAACCAAGCTGTGGGAAATGCCGACTGGCACCGGCGCGGTGGCGGCCGCCGCAACCTACATCGTCGACGACAGGCAATACATCTCGATTGCGGTCGGCTGGGGCGGCTCCTACGGCCTGACGCACCGCGCGACCGAGTACCAGAACCCGGGAACGATCTACACATACGCACTCGGCGGCACGGCGAAGCTGCCAGCGTTCGTCAAATATCAGACCGAAGGTCTGCTGCAGGGCGTGAAGTACGATCCGAAGGACATCAGGGAAGGCGGCGAGATCTATGTCGCGGCAGCCTGCGTCGCCTGCCACGGCGTGCCTGGCGTCGGCCGCGGCGGCAACATCATCAATCTCGGCTACGTCAGCGCCGAAGAGATCACCAATCTGAGGCATATCCTCTTCCACGGTCCATTCCGCGACCAGGGCATGCCGGATTTCAGCGGCAAGTTGACGGAAGGGGACGTCGGGAAACTTCAGGCCTTCATACAGGGAACTGTTGATGCCATCAGACCGAAGAGCAGGTGATGAGTCAGCAGGCGCTGCGGCGGCGAGCGGCCCGTTCGACCGTGGCCGCCCGTCACGCGGCCTTGTCGATCTTGACCCAGAGCGCACTGCCCAGCGTCGAGCAGTTCCTGGCCGCGTAGGCCCATGCCGGCAAGCGTGATGGCGCAAGCGCAAGTGCGATCACGGCTTGCCCAATCCGCTGCGCTTGGCTTCGCGGCAGGCCGCGCACGAACTCGCTGACGCTGCCCGGTTTCTCCGCCCTGCGCAAAAAGCTGTCCACGATGTCTTCCCTGAGAAACTTCAGGAGGTTGAATGGTTCCCGCTCGCAAATGCTCAATTGCAGGCCATGTCGTCGACATACCGCGTCAAACGCTTCCTTCGTCCAGCGGCCAATGTGGTTCGGCGGCATGTCGATGAGCGATCTGTGGCCCTCCATGTAGTGCGTTCGGATATCATTCGGCACGGCGATGAAGACAGAGCCCTGCGCCTTGAGAAGGTATTTCAATCGCGCGAAGACGTCATCCACCCGGTCCATGTGCTCGAACACCTGAAACATGAAGATGATGTCGAAGGCCTCCTTCATCGGAGTGAAGCCATCCTCCCGAAGGTCGACCGAAAAGGTCTTGTAGCCTTTCGATCGCAAGGCCTGTTGCGCTGCTTCGTTGTAGTCGACCGCGTAAATATCGGACGCGCGAAAGAGTTTGTCCTTGATGTGATCGAGAAAATAGCCAAACCCGGCCCCGACATCGATCGCCGTTTTTCCGGCAGTGCCGAGGCCGCTCAGCTCCTCGATCGTCCTCTCATACTCCCATTTCATGGTTGGATAGGAAGGGTGGGGCGCGGCCAGGTTATAGAACTCGGCGCCGCCCGCGACGAACGGATCTGCAAATCCAAATCCGCAATCCGCGCATTTGCGGATATCGCAGGTGTCGCGGCCCCAGAGCAGCGACAGGTGGCTTATTAACTTTCGAGAGCGATCCGGATACTGGCGCGGACTGACGAAGGATCGAGAGGCCTGATCTGCGGTCACTTCAAACAGTTTGGCAGTTGATCCACTGCCGCATGCTGGACAGGTGCTCATCTCTCCCGACCTCATTCAGGTCTTTCGGTGGAAAGTGGTTGCGACCAATTGTCTCGTCATCATTCAAATGAAGGTTGGCGGAGCGCGAGGTCCGGGGCAGTGGACAGGACAGCGGAGGCAGGCCGCTCGCGGCGCGAAGGCGCCATTGGCCGCGCCGATTTCCTACTGCCAGAATCTGTCACTGGCCTGCGCTAGGTCTTCTTTCAGGGCATTTTTACTGAAAGGAAGACGATGAAAATCCAGAGCAACGGCCAGGCGCTGCAGATCGCCAGGACCTACATCGAGGCCATCGCCAGCAGGAGCGTGGATACGATTACTTCCGTGTCGGCGGACGACGTTGTTTGCACGTCGCCACGCGGGCGGATCGCCGGCATGCAGAAGTTTCGCGAATTCCACGAGGGTTTCGCCCGCATGATCAAGAAGGTCACGGTTCTCGCCGTCTACGGCGACGATGATCAGGCTGTCGTCGTTTACAGCGCGGACACCCATCCGGTTGCCAACGCCGTCGTCGCGGAACTCCTCAAGGTGAAGAACGGCAAGATCGCGTCGACCGAAGTGATCTACGACGCGACTCCGTTCGCCGCCTACACGGCGACCGTCCAACCGCACTAAGGCACGATCGACCATGAAACGGATTCAATATTACAGCTACGGCGGCCCCGAAACGATGAAGCTCGAAGCCTTCGAGCTGAAGGCTCCGGGGACCGGCGAAGTCGCGGTCAAGGTCAAGTTCGCCGCCATCAATCCCATCGATTGGAAGGTGCGCAATGGCTATCTCAAAATGGTGACGGGGAAGAAATTTCCGCGCGCCATGGGCAGCGATTTCTCCGGCGTCGTGACCGCTGTCGGCGCTGGTGTCATGCGCTTCAAGATTGGCGATCCCGTATTCGGCATGTCGCAGATAAAGCATGGTGGCGCGCTTGGCGAAGCCGTCATCGCTCCCCAAACCTTCGTCGCCAGGAGGCCGGATTCAGTCTCGTTCGAGGACGCGGCTTGCCTGGCTACGACGGGGCGACGGGGGTCACCGCATGGAACGGCCTCGTGGACAAGGCTGCCCTGAAATCCGGCAGCCAGGTGTTCATCAACGGCTGCACCGGCGCTGTCGGCGAGGCCACGGTGCAGCTCGCAAAGATGTTCGGGGCGACCGTCGCGGGGACATGCAGTGCGCAGGCGATGCAGCGAGCCCGTGACTTGGACGTCCAGCCTCTCTTCGATTATCGGGCCACCGATCTGTCGAAGATCCGTGAACGCTTCGACGTAGTGTATGACTCGGCGGGAACGATGGCAGTTGCCGCCGGGGTTGGCCTGCTTCGCGAAGGCGGCGTGTATCTCGATATCAATCCAGCGCCAATCAAGTTCATCCGTGCGATCTTCAACCGGAAACTCAAGCCGATCGTCTGCACCGCGCGGGCTGATATCCTTGACGGCCTTGCCGTCGCTTCGGCGAATGGAAAGCTGCGCTTGCCAGTTGCTGAGACCGTGCGTCTGAACGATGCGATCCCGCTCATCGCGGCGCTTGAAGCCGGGCACAAGCTCGCCGGAAAGGCTCTGGTAGCGATGTAAATGCCGTCTGGGCCAGTAAAGCCCCGCCGCCCGTGGCCCGCGATGCCTACTGCCATTTTTTGGCAGGATTCGTGCTAGACTTGGTCTATGTCGAAGAGCCAACGATTATTCGACCTCATGCAGATCTTGCGGCGGCACCGCACCCCGGTGTCGGGCAACGACCTTGCGGCTGAGGCGGGTGTGTCGTTGCGAACGATTTATCGCGACATCGCCGACTTGCAGGGCTTGGGCGCACAAATCGACGGTGAGCCTGGCTTTGGCTATGTCTTGCAACCCGGCTTCCTCCTTCCTCCCCTGATGTTCTCGGAACAGGAAATCCAAGCCTTGGCGCTGGGCGCCCAATGGGTATCTCGCCAGACCGATGACGAGTTCGCGCTGGCGGCGCGTGACGCGCTCGCTAAAATTGGCGCGGTCCTTCCCTCGGAGCTGCAACACAAGCTAGACGACAGTGCCTTTCACGTAGGGCGCAGGCCGAAGCAACCCGAAGCCGTCGACCTTCGCGTCGTGCGGCAAGCCATGCGCGACCAACACAAGCTTTCCATTGTGTATCGCGACCCGCAAGGCGCGAAGACCACGCGGATCATCTGGCCAATTGGCGTCGGCTTTTTCGATTCCCGGCGCATCATTGCCGGCTGGTGCGAAATGAGGAAAGACTTCCGCTCATTCCGGGCGGATCGGATAGAAAAGATCAAGCTCAGGACGGAACGCTATCCCGGTCGCCGGCGCGATCTCGTCAAGCAATGGCGGGCTCAAGTTGACGCGGAACGTCGCAAGACTCTCGGCTGATCTCACCACCGGGTCCGACGCCGATGCTGGCGAGCTATCACCTGCTGGTGCGCTTCACCATCGCCGGCGTAAGGGCCGCCTGACGCCTTCCGGGGTTAGAGCGGGCGCCGAAAATTACCGCGCCCGCTAGGCTCGAACCTTAGTTCGTGACGGGCGCCGCCTTGCGGACCAACACTTCGTTGCCCGCCCGGCTGATTTCAAGCGCACCTGGCTGCTGGGACGTTGAGAGAACAACGCTTTGGCCTGGCGCAAGAACAGAGACTACGCGGATTGGCGTTCCCGTCTCGCCCTGAGCAAGGGTCGTCACGACATGGAACCCATCGCGCTCAACGGTGTAGTAGGCGACGCCGGACACCCCGCCGAGATCGATGCTCTTTGCCTGAATTGGCCTGAGGCTATCTGCATGAGCGGTTCCAAAAGCGGCTAAGGCTAGTGTGGCGGCTAAAAGGCTACTGCGGATTGACATGTTGATCTCCTTTAGCTGGGCGGTGGGCCACGCCCTCCGTTCCCTTGCCACATAAGATGGGCGGCCTATGCTCATTGATCAAACAGATTGGATCGATGATGGGTATCGATGCCGTCAATCTAAGCCATCTCGACCTAAACCTACTGGTTCACCTCGATGCCTTGCTTCGCGAACGTAGCGTCACGCGAGCTGCGGGCCGCGTAGGCATTGGTCAGTCGGCGATGAGCCACAACCTCGCCCGCCTGCGTGACCTGTTCGGCGACGAGCTTCTGACGCGAGGGCCCGACGGCTTGCGCCTCACTCCTCGTGCAGTGATGCTGGTAGAGCCGGTGCGGGCTACGCTGTCTCAAATCCAAACGATTGTCTCACGCGACGACGCATTCGATCCAGCGACGGCAGAGCGGACCTTCAGGTTCGGACTCCCAGACAGCATGGAAATCCTGGTCCTTCCCGCTCTCCTCGCACGCCTGCGCGAGGTCGCGCCTGGCGTCCATCTGCGGCTCTACAACATCGACTCGTCGAGACTTCTGGATGATCTCGATGCTGACGAACTGGACCTCGCCATTGGCTATGACGTCTTTCCTCAGGGCCAGATCCACCACAAGCGGCGTCTGCTGTTCAACGAGAGCTATCTGTGCATGTTCAACGCGGAGATAACGGGCATCACCGACGCCCAAATCTCGCTCGAAGATTATGTGCGGTTACCTCATGTTCTCACGAGCCTGCGGCCGGGCCGGACTGTGCGCGGCGTGGTAGACGACGCCCTTGAGAAACTAGGATTGCGGCGGACGGTTGTCCTGACCACGCCTCGCTTCCTCACTGTCCCTGCCTTGGTGGCACGCGCACCTGTCGTCGTGACAATGCACGCGCGGCTGGCTCGGTTGTTCGCCACAGAACTCAAGCTTAGCCTGAGCCAGCCTCCGGTGGATTTGCAGGACGTAGCTGTTTCACTGCTCTGGCACGCTTCCTACGATCACGATCCATCTCATGCGTGGCTGCGTCAGATCTTGGTGGAATTGGTCTCCGAGCTTTGAGCTGGCCGCTACCCGGCGTGGAGCGGTGCCGACTCCACAGGCCGCATGTCGCCTTTTAGCCCGTTAGCAGACGTTCCAGCGCTCTGGGTCGATGCCGGCTTGTGACCTATAGCGGACCTTGCCATTTCGAGCGGCGGTCAGTTAGCTGCGCTATCAGATCAGAGCGTTCCCGCAGAAAGGTTGAATTAAATTGCACCCGGCGCGCGGGCCCGAGCACGGATGATCTTGTTGAGAGCCATCAGGACCGAGGGGCGCAGGATTTGGATTGCGTCACGGATCGTTGCGCCGAGTGGCTGCCGGCCGATCCGTCCGCGTAGTCGAGCAACCCGCAACGCACGCACGACCGTTTCAGGATCGGGAAGTTCTCCTTTATCTTCCAAAAGGCTCCAAGTGAGGCGTTTGAGATCGACTGTCTCTTGGTCAATGTGAGTGAACGACCCGTCTGCCGTGATGCAGGGGTGGTTGGTCATGTCGTAAAAGATAAGACCATCGTCTATCGCTACCATGTCACCATGGCAGGCCAGATCAATGAAGAACAGTTGGTCGACCCCCCAACTTATCGACTTGTAGTTTCGCATCAGGCAGCCGGCTTTGACGACGTTGCTATTGACCAACAGCGTCGATGGGACAATTCCGAGCGACCGCGTTTTGCCCACCAAATAGAGATCAGTCAGGCACTGTTGGCCCGAATACACGTAAATCTCACCCCCCTGCCGGTACTTTATGCCTTTGTCTTGCACCAGATGGCTTGTGGAGGTGATGACTGCCGCGGCGGGGTAGGCCAACGCAAGTCTCGCGAAAGACGTAAGCGCCCCTGGCGCGAGCCAGTCGTCGTCATGCAACAATTTGATCCAGGGACCGCGACACGCAAGCATCGCATTGTTCGTGTTCTCGACCTGACCACGGCCTCTGCGGTTCTCGACGACTCGGATGCGCGGTTCTGTGCTGACATATTCGGACAAGAGGCGACAACTCTCGCCCACTAACCCTTCGTCGTCGCTGATCACCATTTCCCAATCGGAGAAGTCCTGCTGCAGCACGCTTTCGATCGCGCGTTGCAGCCCAAAAGGACGTCGAAAGGTTGGGATCGCGACCGAAATGAACGACCGGAGTTCCGCCTCGCTGCTCGACAGTTCTGCTGGAGACACAATCATCATCCCCTAGACGCAAGACCGCTCAACAATAACAGTTCTCGGGGAGCGGCAACATCCTAGATGTCCGGATGTGGCCCATCAGCGAAGCGGCAGCACGCCTCATTGAGGTCCGTTCAATGGGGCTTAGCGGACTTTCGCATTGAGTCTTTCGCGCTTTGACCCGAAGGCAACGTTCGGCCGGCGACCGCAATGATAGCCTTCGTGAGGATCAGGGCCACGACTTCCCACAGCCGGGACAATCGTCAGAGCGCGACTGTTTCCTCGACCACATGTTTCAGCGGCGTCCCCTCAGCGGACAGGGTCATTCGCAGTTTGAG
>NZ_JADPIU010000019.1:0-56773 GCF_023073075.1 Bradyrhizobium sp. 61
CGCCCGCGACGTCTGGGACGCCGTACGCGATTTCGGCGCGCTGCCTCAGCGGCTGGCGCCGGGCTTCGTCACCGCCTGCACGCTCGACGGCGATGCACGCATCGTCACCTTCGCCAATGGATCAGTGGCGCGCGAGGTGCTGGTCGATTGCGACGATGCGCGACAGCGGCTGGTCTACGCCATCAACAACGAGCGGCTCAGGCATTACAGCGCCTCGGTGCAGGTGATCGCCGAGGGCGAGGCGAGCTGCCGCCTTGTCTGGATCATCGACATGCTGCCGAACGAGCTTGCGGCTTACGTCCAGGGGCAGACCAAGGACGCCGTCGCCGCGATACACCGGGCGTTCCCGGCTGTGGCTGCGTGATCTTTCTCACAGAGCCCTGCCCTCGCCGGCCCTAACCATGGCCGCGTGCGTCCGGTTGGCTCCGCTCTCCCGGCGGAGCCACGCACGCGAGGAGCAGGCCATGAGAGGTGCGGATAAGGTGATCTGCCAGGCGGCCGCCGTGCTGCTGCTATTTTCGATCTCGAGCGCGCCGGCAAAGGCGCAGTTCCTCGGCGGCGGAGGCGCCGGCGGCGAGGACATGATGACCCAGATGGCGCCGATGCTGGAGATGATGAAGGCGAAGATGGGCAAGCGCCGCTTCGCCATGCTGATGCAGACCATGGGTCCGATGATGAGCCGCATGATGGAGAACGGCGGCGGCGGGCTCGGCGGCATGATGGGGGGCGGCGGCAGCCTGAGTGGCGGCAATTTCGGCGGTGGCTTCGGCGCGCCGAACTACGGCGGCTACACGCCGATGGGCGCAGGCGGCACCATGCCGATGGGGCTCGGCGGCATGGGCGGCGGCGATATCATGGGCATGCTCGGCGGCTCCGGCGGCGGCGACATGATGGCGATGATCCCGCAATTGATGCGGCTCGCCAATGTCGGCGGCGGTGGCGGCCATCGCCGCCACAGACACCGCTAGTCTGCAACGCCCGAAAGCGCAGGCCTGATCGCGGGTTTCGTCTCGCGCGGCCCCCAGCGCGTCAGCACCACGCTGGAGCACGAGAGCAGGCCGAGCACGACCATCGAGCTGGCGGCCAGCCAGAAGAAGCTCTGCGCGGTGGCGTCGTGCGTCGACAGCCACCAGCCGATCGCCGCGATGTAGATCAGGCGCGCGGTCTGCGCCAGCACCGGCCCGATCACCTTGGCCGCGCCCTGCGACGAGAAATACATCGTCGAGGCGAGCCCGATGAAGGCGTAGAACGGCGCCACCGTCGACAGATATTGATGGCTGGTCGCACGCACCGTTGCGCTGTCGGTGAAGATGTTGACCCAGATATCTGGGAACAGCGCGACGAGGCACGCCGGCGCGCCGACGGCGACGAACGCGCTCGCACTAGCGATCCAGGCGATGCGCCGGGCGCGCGCGATGCGGCCGCCCCCGACTGCCATGCCGATCATCGGCACCGAAGCGATGCCGAACGAGAACGCGATCGAGGTCAGCAAAAATTCCAGCCGCGCGCCGATGCCGTAGCCGGCGAGGATCGCAGTGCCGAACTTTGCCAGCATGTGGGTGAAGATCGAGATCGTCAGCACCGATTGCAGCGGCGAGAAGCAGGCGATGGCGCCGACCTTCAGGATATCGAAGAACATCGCCCACTGGACGCGAAGCCCGCGCAGTTTCGGCACGATTCGGGCGCGGCCGGAGAACAGGTACCAGCCCATCACGCAGATATTCACGGAATAGGCGATCAGCGAGCCGGCCGCGACGCCGCGCATGCCGAACTGCGGCACGGGCCCGAGCCCGAGGCCCAGCGTGCCGCCAAGCACAACCTGCATGACCGCGGAATTCAGCATCAACAGCGAGGGCAGCTTCATGTTGCCGGTGCCGCGCAACACGCCGGCCATGGTGTTGAGCAGCCACGGCAGCACGGCCCCGCCAAAAAACACCTGTGTGTAGGCGACCGCATGCGTCAGCACATCCCCGCGTCCGCCGAGCATTTCCAGAACGCGCGGCCCGAAGATCAGCATGCCCAGCATGAAGACGAGGCCGAAGGTGATGCCGATCAGCAGCGCATGTGCGGCGAGCGTGCCGGCGCGCTCGCGGTCGCCTGCGCCGAGCGCCCGGGCGATGGCCGACGCCACGGCGCCGCCCATGGCCCCGCCGGACATCGTCATGGTCAGGATCACTGTCGGAAACACCAGCGCCATTGCCGCCAGCGCCTCGACGCCGAGCCTGCCGATATAGGAGGTCTCCGCGATCACCACACAGGTGCCGGCCGACAGCGCGACCACGTTCGGCCAGGCGAGGCCGAGCAGCGTGCGCAGAATCGGCCCGTCCATCAGCGCGCTTCGTACCGGCCGCGGAGGCGGCGGCAACGGACGCTCTTGTTCATCGACCGGGATTTCGGCGATGTCGGACATGTCCTCTCCCGGGCGCAGGCCATTCGCGGCGCGGCAATGCGTAGGTGTGCCAATAAATTTCTTCGCGCGGAAGGCGCGGCGACAGGCTTAGCACGGCAATTGCCGATTCCTCCTGCGCCGGATGCAGGCGTGCCCTGCGGCAGCGCATTTCAAGTGGTGGAATTACTCAATGGTCCAGACCAGCGGCGGCCGACCGCCCGCTGTCAGGCGCAGGTGCACGCCGATGTGCCGCCCGCATCCGGCAGCGAGCCCCTCGAACAACCCTTCCAGCACTTTGGTGCAGCCGCGATGATAGTCGGCGACGTCATCCATCAGCTTCCAGCTCCGCTGGCGAAATTCAAACGTGCCTTCTGATGCCGTCGTCTCGGCAGAGTCATCCTGCGCGGCAAACAGCGCATTCAGGAACGCTACGAACTCGCTGGCGCCACCGCGGCGCATGGACAGCGCCGCCGCGACCTCGTCAAAATACTGCATCCCGATCAGCTTGCCGGTGAGGTGCAGGAGATAGCCGGCGTCTTCCGGGCCGAACAGCTGCACCATCACGGGCGCGGCGGTGCGGACATATTCCATCGCGTAGTTGCGGTAGGCTTTTTCCAGCCGCGGCTTCGGCCAGCTCGCGACGGGCAAGGCAGGCGCGGTCTTGGCATCGAACAACGGCGCTTCCAGATGGCGCGCGAACACCAGGCGCTGATCCAGCCCGAGCTGGTGGTCGTACTGATAATAATAGCCTTCGAGCCCGTCCTGACCGTCGACGCTCTGCTTGGTGCAGACGAAGCCGAGCCTGAGATCGCCGAGCGCGACGCCATTGTTGGCGTGCCAGCCGCGCAGCATCGCGCGGCTGACATCACCCGGCACGCCGCAGATCGCGGTGCCCTTCCAGATCCAGCGCGGCGGCGGATAGCGGATCCAGGCTTTGCGGTCGCTCTCATACATGTACTCGACATGCACGCCGCCGATCCAGTTGGAGAGATAGTGATATTGTGCGGCGGCCACCGCCGGCGGCAAATGACTGAGACCGAGCTTTTCGAGCCCCGGCAGGAAGCGCTCCTGCTGCTGGCGGCGAAACACGCGGAAGACGAATTCGGCAGCATCCGCCGTGCCGCGCCGTGTGACGACGGTGAGGATGAGTCCGGTGAAATAGGCGTGATAGAGGTCGGCGACCGCACGCCAGCGCTTCCATTGCGCTTCCTGTGCTGCGTCTGTTGCGGCGGTCATGTTCGCTCCCGATCGTTGTTTTGATCGAGTGTGTCACTGCGCCCGGTACGAGGCAACCTGACGCTCAGGCAGAGCGCCCTGCACGCCAGCCCGTCAATTCCGCATCACGAATTTTGCGCAAGCCTGGCCGCGCGCTCGCGCTCGACGCGTTCGGTGACGTCGCGCGCCATCGCGACCGATCCGACCACGGCACCACCGGCATCGCGCACCAGCGCGAAGGTCATCTCGATGTAGAGCTTGCGTCCGCTCTGGTGCAGCGCGCGGGTCAGCGTCGGCCTGCCCGCAAGCTTCATCGCCCCGGTGGTAAGCGCAGCTTCGAAGCCCTTCCAGTGCGCGGCACGCAGACGTTCGGGAATGATCAGATCGAGGTTCTGGCCGAGCGCTTCGGCGGCGGAGAAGCCGAACAAGGCGGTCGATGCACGATTCCAGCGCGTGATGGTGCCGGAGCGATCCGAATAGATGAGCGCGTCCGCGACGTCGTCGAGGATTCTTGCGTCGAGTTCGGATTGAACACTCATCTCGCCACCTCGCATGCAGCCCGGATTTCAGCTTGCATCCCGGCAGTAGTCAATCGAGAGGCTGCGGCGTACTGTCATGCCCCGGTCAAGCCGGGGCATGACAGTAGGGTGTGTAGCTACACCCGAAAATGCTTCGATAGTTTGAGGCCCTGCGCCTGGTAGTTCGAGCCGATGCGCTGGCCGTACATCGCGTCGGGGCGCGCCAGCATCTTCTCGTAGACGAGGCGGCCGACGATCTGGCCGTGCTCGAGGATGAACGGCACCTCGCGCGAGCGCACTTCGAGCACGGCGCGCGATCCCTGCCCGCCAGCGCCGGCATAGCCGAAGCCGGGATCGAAGAATCCGGCATAGTGCACGCGGAACTCGCCGACCAGAGGATCGAACGGCACCATCTCCGCGGCGTAATCGGGCGGCACCTGCACGGCTTCCTTGGAGGCGAGGATGTAGAACTCGCCGGGGTCGAGGATCAGGCTGCCGTCGGGACGTGCCGAGATCGGTTCCCAGAAATCCTCCACCGCATAGCCGGAGCGGCGGTCGACGTCGACGACGCCGGTGTGTCGCTTGGCGCGATAGCCGACGAAGCCGTTGGCCTTCTCACCGGAGAGGTCGACGGAGACGGCAACGCCGCCGGTGAGATCGGCATCGTCGAGATCGACGAGACGCTCGGTCGCATGCAGCGCCTCGAGCTCGTCGATGTTGAGGATGGCATCTCCGGTGCGGAAGCGCACCTGGCTCAGGCGCGAGCCCTCGCTGACCAGCACCGGAAACGTTTTCGGGCTGATCTCGGCGTAGAGCGGGCCGTGATAGCCGGCGCCGATCATGTCGAAGCGGCGGGTGCCGTCGGCGATGACACGGGTGAAGACATCAAGCCGGCCGGTCGAGCTTTTCGGGTTCGCGGCGGCGACGATCTCCGGCGGCAGCGCCAGGCTTTCCAAGAGCGGCACGATGTAGACGCAGTTGGTCTCCAGCACCGCGCCATCGGCGAGGCTGAACTCGTGCAGCTTTAACTCGTCGATGCGCTCGGCGACGGTCGCGCCGGGACCCGGCAGGAAGCTGGCGCGAACGCGATAGGCGATATCGCCGAGGCGAAGGTCGAGGCTCGCCGGCTGGATCTGGCTTTCGACGAAGTCATAAGCGGGCAGGATGAGGCCCGCCTTCGCCATCGCCGCGATCATGCGGTCGGGCAGGATACCATTGGCGTCGGCGGCAACCGTGAAGCTCAACCGGGGGTCCTCGTCAGGGGTCAAATGCATCCGGACATGCGGGAAATAGCAGCCTTTTACGGCTATCCGATGGACGCCTTGACGGAAAGGCCATTGCGGAATATGAGCATCACTTATCCCGTGGTGATTTGAGCCGGCCGGCTTGCAGCCACGTTAAATAAGTCGCTAAACAGGCCGGGGACCTCTGTGATCCCGGCCCGTGGAGATATCCAGGCCGGTTTTTTTGTGACCGTTTTCGATGGTCACGCAGAGGAGGTCCTATGTCGAAGTCCCCGGCGTCCACCACGCAATACCGTCCCGAAACCCGCCTGGTCCATTCCGGCACCCTGCGCTCGCAATATGGCGAGACGTCGGAGGCGCTGTTTTTGACCCAGGGCTACGTCTACAACAGCGCCGAGGAATGCGAGGCGCGGTTCAAGGGCGAGGACCCCGGCTTCATCTATTCGCGCTATTCCAACCCGACTATCTCGATGTTCGAGCGCCGCATGATCGAGCTCGAAGGCGCCGAAGCCGC
The DNA here is from genome assembly GCF_023073075.1 of Bradyrhizobium sp. 61. Taxonomy (NCBI): domain Bacteria; kingdom Pseudomonadati; phylum Pseudomonadota; class Alphaproteobacteria; order Hyphomicrobiales; family Nitrobacteraceae; genus Bradyrhizobium; species Bradyrhizobium sp. 61. Next base: position 5,881 of record NZ_JADPIU010000019.1, read on the forward strand.
CCGCTCGGCCGCGACCGGCATGGCCGCGGTGACGACCGCGATCCTGGCGCCGCTGAAGGCCGGCGATCACGTGGTGGCCTCGCGCGCCCTGTTCGGCTCCTGTCTCTACGTCATCCAGGATCTGTTGCCGCGCTACGGCATCGAGACCACGCTGGTCGACGGTCTCGATCTCGACCAGTGGCAGCGCGCCTTGAGGCCGAACACCAAGACGTTTTTCCTGGAGAGCCCGACCAACCCGACGCTCGACGTGCTCGACATTCCAGGGATCGCCGAGATCGCGCACAGCGGCGGCGCGCGGCTCGTCGTCGACAACGTGTTCGCGACGCCGATCTGGCAGAGCCCGCTCGCGCTAGGGGCCGACGTCGTGGTCTATTCCGCGACCAAGCACATCGACGGCCAGGGCCGTTGTCTCGGCGGCATCATCCTGTCGTCGGAAGCGTTCATCGCCGAGCACATCCACAATTTCATGCGCCAGACCGGCCCGTCGATCTCGCCGTTCAACGCCTGGGTCCTGCTCAAGGGCCTGGAGACGCTCGGCGTGCGCGTGCGTGCGCAGACCGAGACGGCGGGACGCATCGCCGACGTGCTGGCGAGCCATCCGAAGATTTCACGCCTGGTCTATCCCGGCCGCGCCGACCATCCGCAGGCAGCTCTCGTGAAGAAGCAGATGCGCGGCGGCTCGACCCTCGTCGGCTTCGAGGTGAAGGGCGGTAAGCAGGGTGCGTTCCGCGTGCTCAACGAGCTCAAGCTTGCAAAAATCTCGAACAATCTCGGCGATGCCAAGAGCCTCGTCACGCATCCGGCGACCACGACGCATCAGCGCCTCAAGCCGGAAGACCGCGCCGCACTCGGCATCAGCGAGGGCTTCATCCGCTTCTCGGCGGGGCTCGAGCATGTGGATGATCTGGTCGAGGATCTGACCGCGGCGCTGGAGAAGGCGTGAGGGCTTCACGAGCTCGGAATCGTAGGGGGGCAAAGCGACTTGTCCGCCGTAGCTCGAAGAGCGAAGGCGGAAGCGTGCCCACCATTCACGATCATGTCGCCGATAGATGGTGGGCACGGCGCGCGAAGGGCGCGCCTTTGCCCACCTTACGGAAGCTCACATCGGCCGATACGTCCGCACGTCCGCGGGCACGTTGACGCCGAGCTTGATCTGGCCGACGGAGCGGATGATGTCGTCGCCGAGGATCTGGGCGAAGCAGGCATAGCCCCAATCGTTCATGTGCAGGCCGTCGGCGATCACGAAACTCTCGACCGGGATCGATTGATTCTCGTGCCAGTCGCGCATCACCTCGAAGCGGGGGAAGATGCCGACGTGACGGAGCTCGGCGACCTTGCCGAGCAGGTGCACCATCTTGCCGGCGCTCTCCTTGCGCTGGTTGACGGCTGGCGAATATTGCGGATCGACCAGCACGATGTCGGCGCCGCCAGCGGCCTGGATGCGGGAGATACCGTCCTCGACCATCTTGGCGGTGTCACCGGGATCGAGATTGCGCAGCACCGCATTGGTGCCGACCTGCCAGATCACGAGATCCGGATGCACGTCGATCACCTCCTTCTGGAGGCGCTTCATCATCTCGGGCGCGTCCTCGCCGCCGACGCCGGCGTTGATGACGGTGATGTCGGCGGTCGGATATTGCCGGCGGAGCTGCGCGGCGAGACGGTTCGGATAGTTGAAATCGGGCGAGCTCGCGCCATAGCCTGCCGTCGACGACGAGCCGAACGCAACGATCACGACGGGTTTGCCGGCGACGAGCTTGCCCGCGACATGCGGCAGCGAGCCCATCGCCTTCGAGCCACCCTTCGGCGTGAGGCAGGGCACGCGGCTGAAAATGTCCCCGGCGGATTTCGCGACCTGCTTCACCTTGTCGATGGCGCGGGCGGTCACGCCGCGCTGCTCGTGAGACGTCGCGGCGACGGTGGTCTGGGAGGGCGAAGCGGAAGCCGGACTAGCGGCCTGCTGCGGCGCGGGCGTTGCCTGCGTGGCCTGCGCCTGCACTGGTGCCAGCGACACCGGCGTCAGGAGCAGCAGAGCCGCCGCGGGCGCAGCCAGCCATGCTGTCAACCAAAAAGGGCGGAGAGAACTCATTAACGCTAGACCTCAATTTTGCTGCTGGGCCGGCCCCAGATGGGCTGCGTCGATCACAAACTGTGCCAACGCCCGGCCAAGGCAGTCATGGACCTGTTTCGCCAGCTCTGGCCCGCGGGACGGGCTGAACAGGTCGAACTGACCCTGATCATTCCACTGCCGCATGATCGCGAAACGGTCGAACAGCGGGATGTCATGCTCCTGCGCCACCACCCGCATATTGTCGAGATAGGGCGGCACCGAGATCATGGTTTCGGTACGCGGGCTGTACTGCAAGTTCATCAACACGACGTCAGCCCCTGCTTTTTGCAGCGCGGAAACCCCTTCGGTCACCGCCCCGCGAAAATCATCGGGATCAATCGCTCGGATAGCATCCACAGTCCCGGTCTGCCAGATGACCAAAGTAGGCCTTTTTGCTTCCATCAGCTTAACGAAGGTGGCGGCCGCCTCCTCGGCCGTCCTCTTGCTCTGTATTTCTACGGAGACATGCACGGTCTCCGACGGCAGCAGCCTGTCCTGCAGGATGGCCTGCATGCGCGCCGGATAGGAGCTGTCCTCCGAGGCCGGAATCGTGGTCGAACGGCTGCCGATGACCAGGATTTCGAGCGGTTTGCCGGCCTTGATGGCATCGGCGACCCTCGGAAGCTGGCTTTCAGTGGTGAGCAGATAGGATGGCAATTCGCAGGCCGGGGGCGCGGCCGGAGCAGTCGACGCAGCATCGCCCGCGCGCGCCAGGGGCGCGGCGAGGTTACCGCACAGCAGGACCAGGCTCAGGAGAACCTTCGCCTTCATCAGCCCCCTCCCGCCAAATCGGCGTTGCCGACGGCGTTTTTGGTTTTCGCACCGCTCTTGTCAGCCACACGCTTGTACCACGAAATCACCCAGGCAACGCCCCACATGATCAGGATTCCGGAGAGACTAATCAGCGCATGCATGGCTGCGCCGCCGGAGACTTCGGCCAGGATGAAATGGCCGGCGAAGGCGAGGAAGACGCCGAGACAAAAGATCTCCAGGGAATGCTGGCCGCAGAGGATCAGCGGCCGCAGCCAGGGCGATTTCAGGCCCGGCCATTCCCGGGGCAGGAAGCGAACGGTGAGCGCGGCGAACGCCAGGAAATGCGTGAAGCGCAGCACGTCGAGATCGGCCTTGTCGATCGGATACATCCACTGCTCGAGCCGCCTCGGCATGAAGTGGGAGAGCTGCGGCACATACCAGGTCAGCGTCACGTAGAACGCCGCGACCAGATAGGCGATCGATATCCACATCGTGACGCGGGACGCCAGGATGCGCGACATGCGTCGCGCACCTCCGAGCGCACACCATGCGCCGAATACGAAAAGCAATTGCCAGGCGAAGGGATTGAACGCCCAGAAGCCGTTCGGATAGGCCGACAGATAGAGGTCGTATTCCCAGGTCACCGCGTAGAGCACGACCGAGAGGCCGAGCGTCACGTCGGGCCGCCATTTCATCAGCCACAAGATCAAGGGCAGCGCCAGCATCAGCACGATATAGAGGGGCAGCACGTCCATGTTGACCGGACGAAAGCGCAGCAGCAGCGCCTGTACGATCGTGACGTCGGGCTGCTTGAGGAAATCCATGATTCCCATCTCTTCGGTGTAGAGCGGGTTCTCGAACCTGGTCGCAACGTAGGAGATTTCGGCGAGGAAGATCGTGAACAGAAAGACGTGGGCGACATAGATCTGCCAGACGCGCCGCAGGATGCGCGCGGTAGCGACGACGAAGCCGCTTTCGAGCATGGCACGACCGTAGACGAACGCCGCGGTGTAGCCGGAGATGAAGATGAAGATCTCGGTGGCGTCGCTGAAGCCGTAATTGCGGATCGTGAACCAGGTCAAAAGGCTCGGCGGCAGATGGTCGACGAAGATCAGCCACAGTGCGAGCCCGCGGAACAGGTCGAGCCGGAGTTCGCGCTCGCCGATGGCGGGCAGCGTGATGGCCGGCGCGGCGGAGCGCGGCTTCGCCTCCGCAGGTCTGGCCTCCGCAGGCTTGCCGGTTCCCGCGATCGTCGATCCCGTCACTTGGTCGGCAATGGTCATCGGGGGTTCGAAACCCTTCCGCAAATCGCGACGTGTCATGGAGTGTACAGGTCCGGCCGTCGTCTCGCAAAGCGGCCGGATCACATTGGGGTCTACTTCCTCGGCAATTCTGGCGGCACGATGTCACCAAAACCGCCTGCGGGCGTTGGTTCCCGGCCGGGTTTTCGTTATGATGGCCGCCATGTATCGCGCCGTGACCCGCCAGATCGAAGTGACCGTCGAGCCGAACTTTGTTCCGGAGCAGTCGTCGGCTGACCGCTCCCGCTATTTCTGGTCCTACACCATCGTCATCACCAATTCCGGCGACGAAACCGTGCAGCTGAAGACGCGGTACTGGATCATCACCGACGCCACCGGCCGCCAGCAGGAGGTCAGGGGCGAGGGCGTCGTCGGCGAGCAGCCGACCCTGGCTCCCGGCGAGCGCTTCGAATACACCTCCGGCGTGCCGCTCGCGACCGCCTCGGGCTTCATGACCGGCCGCTACCAGATGGTCAGCGAAAGCGGCGAACGCTTCGAGATCGACGTGCCGACATTCTCGCTGGACAGCCCGGACAACAAGCGGGTGTTGAACTAGCGCGGTGCCGTAGGGTGGGCAAAGGCGCAAAGCGCCGTGCCCACCCTTCCAAATGTGGCGCATAAGATGGTGGGCACGCTGCGCTTTGCCCACCCTACGACTGGATTGCTTCGCTGCGCGCGCAATGACGGAGGATGCGACGCCTACGCGTCTTCCGCGCCCGCCTCGTGCGGCGTGAACTGGTACACCGACGAGCAGAACTCGCAGGTCACGACGACCTTGTCGTCCTTGACCATGGCGGCACGGTCGTCGGGCGAGAAGCTCTTCAGCATCGCACCAACCGCGTCGCGCGAGCAGGAGCATTGCGCCTTCAGCACCAGCGGATTGAACACGCGCACGCCGCGCTCGTGGAACAGGCGGAACAGCAGCCGTTCGCCGGAGAGCTCGGGGTCGATCAGCTCGACGTCCTCGACGGTCTCGACCAGCGAACGCGCCTCGACCCAGGCGTCGTCTTCGGCGACAGCATGCACCTCCGCGCCTTCGGGCGCATCGCCGGGATGCAAATCGGCCTGCCGGGCGCGCTCGGGCGCCTTCGGCAGGAACTGCATCAGCATGCCGCCGGCGCGCCAGCGATGCTTGCCGCCGTCGTTCGAGCGCCACTCCTCGCCGACCGCGAGACGCACGCGCGTCGGGATCTGCTCGGAGCGCAGGAAATATTCGTGGGCGGCATCTTCCAGGCTACCGCCGTCGAGCGCGACCAGGCCCTGGTAGCGGCTCATGTCGGGACCCTGGTCGATGGTCATGGCGAGATGACCGTTACCAAGGAGCGCGCCGGAATCTTTTGTCTCGCCGAGGCGCTCGGCATCGTAGCGCGCATAGGCGCGCAGGCGATCCGGCGCCATGTAGTCGACGACCAGGAACGACACCGGACCGTCGGTCTGGGCCTGGAGGATGAAGCGGCCCTCGAACTTCAGCGTCGAGCCGAGCAGCGTCGTCAGCACGATGGCCTCGCCGAGCAGCTTGCCCACGGCAGCGGGATAATCGTGCTTGGTCAGGATCTCGTCGAGCGCGGGACCAAGCCGCACCAGGCGACCGCGCACGTCGAGTGCGTCGACCTCGTAAGGCAGCACGGCGTCATCGATGGGAACCGCTGATGGCGCGCGAACCGGGCCTTCAGGCCCGGTATTCATGTCAGGGGATTGGGAAACCATGGCGCTTTATCTGGGGTCGATGGAGGAAAATGGAAGAGGGCGCGGAGCGCTCCCCGGCATGCAGAACAGATCGCACGAAAGCACGACAAACTCAGGGTCGTCCCGGGGCGCACGAAGCGCGAGCCCGGGACCCATAACCACAGGGTTACGATGTAACCGGCGACGACCACTCCTCGTCCTCGCCAAACAACTTCCTGTGGTTAAGGGTCCCGGATCGGCGCGCCGCTGTGCGGCGCTGGTCCGGGACGACAGCGGTGGATGCGGCCGCCAGCGCGGCCACCCGCTCCACCGTCGCGTTACTTCACCGCGTCAAAGCACCAGGCCAGAATGCCCTTCTGCGCATGCAGGCGGTTTTCGGCCTCGTCGAACACGACCGATTGCGGGCCGTCGATCACTTCGTCCGTGACCTCCTCGCCGCGATGGGCGGGCAGGCAATGCATGAACAGCGCATCGGGCTTGGCCAGCGACATCAGCTTCGAATTGACCTGATAGGGCTTGAGCACGTTGTGACGGTGCTCACCTTCCTTGTCGCCCATCGACACCCAGGTGTCGGTGACGACGCAGTCGGCCCCCTTCACGGCGGCCTCGGGATCGGTGCCGAGCACGATCGGCGCGCCGGTGGCCTTGATGAAGTCCCGCATCACCTTTTTCGGCGCAAGTTCCGGCGGCGTCGCGACATTGAGCTTGAACTTGAAGCGCTCGGCGGCATGCGCCCAGGACGCCAGCACGTTGTTGTCGTCGCCGGTCCAGGCCACCGTCCTGCCCTCGATCGGGCCGCGATGCTCTTCGTAGGTCATGAGGTCGGCCATCACCTGGCAAGGGTGCGAGCGCCGTGTCAGGCCGTTGATGACGGGCACCGTCGCATATTCCGCCAGCTCCAGCAGGGCCTCGTGATTGAGGATGCGGATCATGATGGCGTCGACATAGCGCGACAGCACGCGCGCCGTGTCGGCGATGGTCTCGCCGCGGCCGAGCTGCATCTCGGCGCCGGTCAGCATGATGGGCTCGCCGCCGAGCTGGCGCATGGCGACGTCGAACGAGACGCGGGTGCGGGTGGAGGGACGCTCGAAGATCATCGCCAGCGTCTTGCCTTCCAGCGGCTTCACCGGCTGGTGCGCTTTCTGCTTCGCCTTCATGGCGGAGGAGGCCGCAAGCATGCTCTTGAGCTCCGACAACGGGAGCTCGTTGATATCCAGAAAGTGCTTCGGGGACTTGCTCATCAGCTTGTCGCCCGCTTGGTCTGACTGGACGAGATCGCGGCGCAGGCGCGTTCGAGCCGCCCGACGCTGTCCTCGATCTCGGCTTCGGTGACGATCAAGGGCGGCAGGAAGCGCACGACATTGTCGCCGGCGCCGACCGTGAGCAATTTTTCGTTGCGCAATGCCGCGCCGAGATCGCCTGTCGGCACCACGGCCTTGATGCCGATCAGAAGGCCTTCGCCGCGCACTTCGCTGACGATGTCAGGATAACGATCGATCACGGAGGCGAGCTTCTGCTTGAGCAGCAGCGACATCTTCTGCACGTGTTCGAAGAAGCCGGGCTTGAGCATGACGTCGAGGACGGCGTTGGCAGCCGAGATCGCGAGCGGATTGCCGCCGAAGGTCGAGCCGTGCGAGCCGGGCCCCATGCCGGCAGCCGCGTCCGCGGTCGCCAGCACCGCGCCGATCGGGAAGCCGCCACCGAGCGCTTTGGCCAGCGACATCACGTCAGGCGTGACGCCGGTGCGGCGATGCGCGAACAGATCGCCGGTGCGGCCCATGCCGGTCTGCACCTCGTCGAACGCGAGCAGCAGGCCCTTCTCGTCGCAGAGCTGGCGCAACGCCCTCAGGAAGGCGGGCGTTGCCGAACGCACGCCACCCTCGCCCTGGATCGGCTCGATCAGGATTCCGGCGGTCTGCGGACCGATCGCCTTCTTGACGGCTTCGATATCGCCATGCGGGACCTGGTCGAAGCCGTCCATCGGCGGGCCGAACCCTTCGAGATATTTTGCCGAACCGGTCGCGGCGAGCGTTGCCAGCGTGCGGCCGTGGAAGGCGCCTTCGAAGGTGACGATGCGGTACCGTTCCGGATGACCCTTGGAGAAGTGATGATGGCGGACCAGCTTGATCACACCTTCCAGCGCTTCGGCGCCGGAATTGCAGAAGAACACGAAGTCCGCGAAGCTTTCATTGCACAGACGCGCGGCGAGCTTCTCGCCGTCCGGGCTCTGGAACAGGTTCGACATGTGCCAGAGTTTGGTGGCCTGCTCCTGCAACGCCTTGACCAACGCAGGATGAGCATGGCCGAGCGCATTCACCGCCACGCCCGAGGTGAAATCGAGATAGCGATCGCCATTGGTCGCAATCAGCCAGCAGCCTTCGCCGCGCTCGAAACCGAGGTCGGACCTGGCGAAAACGGGGAGCAAATGCGGCGCTGCGCTGTTAGTCATGACGATCACTTGAATGTTGCGGACGGCGTGAGCGTGCATTGCGCAACGCACCATTGACCGGCTCGGAAAACGAAACGTGCCGCCTTTTAAGGGCGGCACGCCTGACTATCTTATGCCTGGTGAAACCGGTGTCAATGCCGCCCGGAAAGCCTCGCGAAACGCAGAATCCGTAGTCTTGCGGTGGCGATTTTGCGTGTTTCCGCCACGGAACATGTGGAAGCGAGTCGGCGGACTCTTGCGCGTGAGTCACGCCATATTGTAGCGTTTGGCTTGTCAGATACGACATCTCGTGCAGCAGTTCTGATCCTCTAAGTCCTCATGTACCGGCGTAAGCGTTCGGGCGCATCTGGTGCGCCCGGCGAGCCTTAAGGGATTCTGGCGGCACGGGTTTTTCGAAGCTTAGGCATTCGCCGTGCGGCCGCCAGGATGGCAGGCGCCGGCGAAGGAAAGGGTGCAATGACCGTTTTGACCTGGTCGGATGATCGCGTCGAGCAGCTGAAAAAGCTCTGGGAGGCCGGACTTTCGGCCAGCCAGATCGCCGCTGAACTCGGCAATGTGACCCGCAATGCCGTGATCGGCAAAGTGCACCGGCTCGGCCTGTCGGGCCGCGCCAAGAGCCCTTCATCGGCAGCGCCGCGGCCGCGCAAGGCGCGCCCCGCCCAGCACATGATGAGGGTGACCCGTCCGATCGCACGCGGCAACACCGCGCTGGCGCAAGCCTTCGAAGTCGAGGTCGAGGCCGAACCGGTCACCTACGACAACGTCGTGCCGATGAGCCAGCGGCTGTCGCTGCTGGAGCTGAACGAGGCCACCTGCCACTGGCCGGTCGGCGATCCCTCGAGCCCGGATTTCTTCTTCTGCGGCGGCAAGGCGCTCTCCGGCCTGCCCTACTGCGCCCAGCACTCGCGCGTGGCGTATCAGCCCGCGGCCGATCGCCGGCGCGCGCCGGCGAAGCCGGGTCCGCGCTGAAGTCGTTCTGAGCTCAGAAAGGAGCCGTCACACGATGGCGGCTCAACAAATCCGATGTCGTCCCGGACAAGCGCGCCTTGAGCACGCGCAGATCCGGGACCCTTAACCACCGCAAGATGTGGCTACGGGGACTCGGAGTTACCTTTTCACACAATAACCGATCGCTTTGGGTGTCCCGGACCCGCGCTTGCGCTTGTCCGGGACGACACCGAGAATGTGGCCGCAGCTCACCGAGCTTACGCCTGCTCCGCCTTCGCAAAGCGATCGTCCAGTGCGTAGCCCGCGCCGCGGACGGTGCGGATCGGATCCTGCTCGCGGCCGAGATTGAGCAGCTTGCGCAGGCGCCCGATATGGACGTCGACGGTGCGCTCGTCGATGTAGATGTCACGGCCCCAGACGCTGTCGAGCAACTGCTCGCGCGAGAACACGCGGCCGGGATGCTCCAGGAAGAACTCCAGCAGGCGATATTCGGTCGGGCCGAGATCGATCGGCCGGCCCGAGCGCGCCACGCGGCGCTTGTCGCGGTCGAGCTCGATGTCGCCATAGGCGAGCACGGTGGCGAGCCGCTCCGGGCTGGCGCGCCTGAGCAGGCCCTTCACGCGTGCCAGCAGCTCCGGCACCGAGAACGGCTTGACGATGTAGTCGTCGGCGCCGGTCGCAAGACCCCGCACCCGCTCGCTCTCCTCGCCACGCGCGGTGAGCATGATGATCGGGAGCTGCTTGGTCTCGGGCCGGGTGCGCAGCCGCCGGCACAGCTCAATGCCGGAGAGGCCCGGCAGCATCCAGTCGAGCACGATCAAATCGGGGATATGCTCCTTGAGGCGGGTGTCGGCATCGTCGCCGCGCATCACCGTCTCGACGTCATAGCCGTCGCCTTCGAGGTTGTAGCGGAGAAGCTCGGTGAGAGCTTCCTCGTCCTCAACCACCATAATGCGTGCGCCCATGGTGTTCGTCGCTCCTTAAGTGTTCGGGACCGTCGTGGCGAAGGTCGTCATGTCGCCCTTCGGCCGCTTGTCGGTGATCGCCTGGCCCTCGATCATGTAGAACACGGTCTCGGCGATGTTGGTGGCGTGGTCGCCGATGCGCTCGATGTTCTTGGCGCAGAACATCAGATGGATGCAGAACGAGATGTTGCGCGGATCCTCCATCATGTAGGTGAGGAGCTCGCGGAACAGCGAGGTGCAGATGGCGTCGACTTCCTCGTCGCCCTTCCACACCGCCATCGCCGCCGGCAGATCGTGCGCGGCATAGGCATCCAGCACCGACTTGACCTGTTGCTGCACGAGGTCGGTCATGTGCTCCAGGCCGCGGAACAGCTTGAGCGGATGGAAATCCGTCTCCAGCGCCGCGACGCGCTTGCCCATGTTCTTGGCGAGGTCGCCGATCCGCTCGAGATCGGTGGCGACGCGCATGGCGCCGACGATCTCGCGCAGATCCACCGCCATCGGCTGGCGGCGCGCGATGGTGAGCACGGCGCGCTCCTCGATCTTCTTCTGGAGCGCGTCGAGCTCGGCGTCGATGGTGACCACGCGCTGGCCGAGCGCGACGTCGCGGCGGATCAGCGCGTCGACGGAATCGACGATCATGCGCTCGGCGATGCCGCCCATCTCGGCGACCAGGCGCGTGAGCTCCTGGAGGTCGGTATCGAAGGCCTTTGCGGTATGTTCAGAACCCATGTTCCGTCTCCTCAGCCGAACCGGCCGGTGATGTAATCCTGCGTGCGCCGGTCGGTCGGCGACGTGAAGATCTTGCTGGTGTCGTCGAACTCGATCAGTTCGCCGAGATACATGAAGGCGGTCTTGTCGGAGACGCGCGCCGCCTGCTGCATGTTGTGGGTGACGATCGCGATCGTGTAGTTCTCGGACAGCTCCTGGATCAGCTCCTCGACCTTGGCGGTCGAGATCGGGTCGAGCGCCGAGCAGGGCTCGTCGAACAAGATCACCTCGGGCCGCACCGCGACCGTGCGGGCGATGCAGAGGCGCTGCTGCTGGCCGCCGGAGAGCGACAGGCCGGAGGCGTTGAGCTTGTCCTTGACCTCGTTCCACAGCGCGCCGCCGCGCAGCGCGTTCTCGACGCGGTCGTCCATCTCGGACTTCGAGATCTTCTCGTAAAGGCGGATGCCGAAGGCGATGTTCTCGTAGATCGTCATCGGGAACGGCGTCGGCTTCTGGAACACCATGCCGACGCGGGCGCGCAGCAGATTGAGGTCCAGCTTGGGGTCGAGGACGTTGGTCTGGTCGAGCATGAGCTGACCGGTGACGCGCTGGCCCGGATAGAGGTCGTACATCCGATTGAAGATGCGCAGCAGGGTCGACTTGCCGCAGCCCGACGGGCCGATGAACGCCGTGACGCGGTTGGTGCCGAGCGCCAGATTGATGTTCTTCAGCGCGTGCTGCTCGCCGTAGTAGAAATTGAGGTTGCGCACCGTCACCTTGGCCGGAGCTTCGGGCAGCACCGGCGCCTGCGGCAAACCACCGGCCGCGCTCATCGATACGGAAAGATCACTCATTTTGCGGTCCTCTCGGCGCTCAGAATGCGCGCGCCAATATTCAGGGCAAGAACGGTCAGGGTGATGAGCAGCGCGCCGCTCCAGGCGAGCTGCTTCCAGTAGGCGTAGGGGCTCTGCACGAAATTGTTGATGGTGACCGGCAGGTTCGCCATCGTCTTGTTCAGACCCAGGCTGAAGAACTGGTTCGACAGCGCGGTGAAGAGCAGCGGCGCGGTCTCGCCGGCGACGCGGGCGGTGGCCAGCATCACGCCGGTGATGAGGCCCGAGCGCGCCGCGCGATAGGCGATGCGCTTGATCACCAGCGAGCGCGGCAGGCCGAGCGCCGAGGCCGCCTCACGCAGTGCGTTCGGCACCAGCAGCAGCATGTCCTCGGTGGTACGCAGCACCACCGGGATGACGATGACCGCGAGTGCGAGTGCGCCGGCAATCGCCGAGAAGCCGCGCATCGGCACCACCACCGCACCATAGATGAACAGGCCGATGATGATCGAGGGCGCCGAGAGCAGGATGTCGTTGATGAAGCGGATCACCGAGGTCAGGCGGTCGTTGCGGCCGTACTCGGCGAGATAGGTGCCGGCGAACAGGCCGAGCGGCGCGCCGATGCCGACGCCGAGCACGGTCATGATGATCGAACCCACGATGGCGTTGCGCAGGCCGCCCTCGGTCGAGCCCGGAGGCGGCGTGTCCGCAACGAAGAGCTCCAGGTTCAGGCCGGCAATGCCGTTGTAGAGCAGCGTCATCAGGATCAGCGCGAGCCATGTGACGCCGAAGGCAGCGGCAGCCAGGCAGAGCACACGGATGACGATGTCCATGCGGCGGCGGCGTGCGTAGATCGGGTTCATGTTACTTCCCCGCCTTCTTTTCAAGACGCATCAGCATCAACCGTGCAGCCGCGAGCACGAAGAATGTCAGCACGAACAGCAGCAGGCCGAGCAGGATCAGGCCGGACTGGTGCAGGCCGTCGCTCTCGGCGAACTCCGATGCGATCGCCGCCGAGATCGTGGTGCCCGGGGCGAAGATCGACGACGAGATGCGGAACGAGTTGCCGATGATGAAGGTCACCGCCATGGTCTCGCCGAGCGCGCGGCCGAGCGCCAGCATGACACCGCCGATGACGCCGACGCGGGTGTAGGGGATCACCACGCTGCGCACGACTTCCCAGGTGGTGCAGCCGACGCCGTAGGCGGCTTCCTTGAGCACCGGCGGCACCGTCTTGAACACGTCGACCGAGATCGAGGTGATGAAGGGCAGCACCATGATGGCGAGGATCAGCGCCGCGTTGAACAGGCTGAGATAGGACGGCGGGCCTGCGAAGATCGCGCCCAGCACGGGGACGCCGTCGAAGATCTTGATCATGAAGGGCTGGAACGTGTTGGCCAGGAACGGGCCGAGCACGAAGAAGCCCCACATGCCGTAGATGATCGAGGGAATGCCGGCGAGCAGCTCGATCGCCATGCCGATCGGGCGGCGCGCCCATTGCGGGCAGAGCTCGGTCAGAAAGATCGCAATGCCGAGACCGACCGGAATGGCGATCGCCATCGCGATGAAGGAGGTGATGAGCGTGCCGTAGATCGGGCCGAGCGCGCCGAGCACAGGCGGATCTGCCGACGGCGCCCAGCGCTGCGTCCACAGGAAGGCGAAGCCGTATTCCTTCATCGCCGGGAACGCGCCGACGATCAGCGAGATGATGATGCCACCGAGGATGAGCAGCACCGAGATCGCGGACAGCCGCGTGATCCAGTAGAAGGTGAGGTCGCCGAGCTTGAAGGCGCCCAAGGCCTTGGCGCGGTCATACGGTCCGGCGTCGTCGATTACATCGCTCTGAACGGCCATCTCTGCCACGCCGATCCCCTGTGCCCGTTTGATATGCGCTTGTTGTCGGTCTTGTTGTTGGTCTTGCGCTCCGGATGCGGCGCGAGGCCGATCCGGAGCGGAGGTCTTGTGAGATCCCGGCGCCCAGTCCGACAGAGCGCTTAGCTCTTGATCTCGGCAGCCCAGGTCTTCTCGATCAGCTGGACGACCGGGTCCGGCATCGGGATGTAGTCGAGCTCTTCAGCCGCCTTGCCGCCGCTCTTGAAGGCCCAGCGGAAGAACTTGATGGCTTCCTGCGAGGCTGCCTTGTCGGTGGCATCCTTGTGCATGAGGATGAAGGTCGCCGCCGTGATCGGCCAGGACTTGTCGCCGGGCTGGTCGGTCAGGATGACGTAGTAGCCGGGAGCCTTGGCCCAGTCGGCGTTGGAAGCGGCCGCCTGGAAGGCTTCGACCGTCGGCTGCACCGGCTTGCCGGCCTTGTTGACGAGGCCGGTGTAGGTCAGCTTGTTCTGCTTGGCATAGGCGTACTCGACGTAGCCGATCGAGTTCTTGGTCTGGCTGATGTTGCCCGACACGCCTTCGTTGCCCTTGGCGCCGACGCCGACCGGCCACTCGACCGCGGTGCCCTCACCGACCTTGCTCTTCCAGTCCGCGCTGGCCTTGGCGAGATAGTTGGTGAAGTTGAAGGTGGTGCCCGAACCATCCGAGCGGCGGACCACGGTGATCGCGTCCGACGGCAGCTTCACGTTCGGATTGAGCTTCTTGATCGCGGCGTCATCCCACTTGGTGATCTTGCCGAGATAGATGCTGGCCAGGGTCTCGCCGTCGAACACCAACTCGCCGGGCTTCACGCCCTCGATGTTCACGACCGGAACGATGGCGCCCATCACCATCGGCCACTGGACGAGGCCGTCCTTTTCGAGCTGCTCGGCCTTGAGCGGCGCGTCGCTGGCGCCGAAGGTCACGGTCTTGGCCTGGATCTGCTTGATGCCGCCGCCGGAGCCGATCGATTGGTAGTTCAGACCGTTGCCGGTCTCCTTCTTGTAGGCGTCAGCCCACTTGGAATAGATCGGGAACGGGAACGTCGCACCGGCACCCGTGATATCGGCAGCAAACGCCGCCGTCGCCGATGCGGCGACCAAGCCGGCAGCGACGATAGTTTTGATGAAATTCATGGTGGTCTCCATACAGGGGAGCGAAGCGCCATCCGCGCCCGATCGCGCTCCCCGTGCCGCCCCTTTAGGAGCGGTCGGCTGTGCTTTTACGAAGGTTTCGTGACAGCTGGATGACACGGACAAGCGATTGAAATCGCTTGAATATCAGGTTGAAGCCGCGGTCTTCGCTTGGGGAAAACAGGCCGTGAAAACGGCGCCCTGCTTGGGCACGCTCTCGATCAAAAGCCGGCCGCGATGGCGGTTAAGAATATGTTTCACCAGCGATAATCCGAGCCCCGTCCCGCCCTGCGAGCGGCTGTCGCCGACGTCGACCCGGTAGAACCGCTCGGTCAGTCGCGGCAGATGCTCGGGCGCGATGCCGGGGCCGAAATCGCGGACCATGACCCGGATTTCCTGAGTTCCATCAGTGGCTGCCGCCGCGGCCAGCGACACGATGACACGTCCGCCCGACGCCCCGTATTTGAGCGCGTTCTCGATCAGGTTCTCGAACAGGCGGAGCAATTCCTCGCGGTCGCCCGCGATCATCACCGGGGTCTCAGGCAGATGGGTTTCGACCTCGACCTGGCGCTCCCGCGCTAGCGGCTCGAGCCCGTCGGCGACCTGGAAGATGATCGGCAGCAGGTCGACCAAGGTGTCGGGCCGCACATGGGCCGACAGCTCGACCCGCGACAGCGAGAGCAGATCGTCGATCAGGCGCGCCATCCGGGTCGCCTGGTTGTGCATGATGCCGAGGAACCGCTCGCGTGCCTTGGGATCGTCCTTGGCCTGGCCCTGGAGCGTGTCGATGAAACCCGACAGCGCGGCGAGCGGCGTGCGCAGCTCGTGGCTGGCATTGGCGACGAAGTCTGCGCGCATCTCCTCGACCCGGCGCAGCGGCGTCTGGTCATGGAAGGTCATCAGCATACATTTGTCGGCGCCGCCGAAGGAGGTCGGCACCGGCACCGGCGTGATGGTCAGCTCCATCCAGCGGTCGACCGGGACATGGTCGAGATAGGTCGTGCGCCGCGGCTCGGTGGTCGCAATCGACTCCCGCAGCGCCGTGATGATCTCCGGCGAGCGCAGCGCGAACTGGGCGAGCTCGTTCTTGCGCAGTGCCGGCGCCAGCTGGGCGGCGGCGGCATTGAGATGGATGACGCGCCCGGCGCGGTCGAGCAGCACCGCCGGATCCGGCATGCCGGCGACGACCGCGGCCACTGCCGCGCTCTCGACCGGGTTGACGCGGCGGGTGTCGTCGCGCGAGGCGGCATTGTCGTGCAGCCGCCAGGGGATCAGCGCCGCGGCCGCGATGCAGAGGAACACCGTCGCCGCCCGCATCACCGACAATTCGCCGAGCGAGACCACCACCGACAGCGCCAGCGCCGCGGCGATCAGGATGACGGTCGAGTGCCGCAGCCGGTCGGACCAGGGCTGCGCGGAGGCAGAAGATGGTGCGTCGATCGCCATCGGGGCGGGCTTCTCCTAAAGGGGATGCGCCGGTCAGGCGCCGGTGTCGCTGCGCTCTCTCACATAGGCGGCTTCACGCGCCGGGCCGGGGTCGAGCTTAAGCGCCGCCTGCTGCAAGCGCTTCGATCGAGCGCCGATTATAACCTCGCGAAACGTCAGCAAGATTACAGATATGACGAAGGGGGAGAGATAATAGAGGACGCGGAACAGGAGCATGCCACCCAGCAGTTCCTCGCGGTCCATCTGCCAGAGCCCGACCAGCATGGCGGCATCGAACACGCCGAGCCCTCCCGGCGAGTGGCTGGCGAAACCGAGCAAGGTCGCCGAGACGAAGATCACCGCGACCACGACGAAGCCGAGATTGGGCTCGTCCGGGACCAGCACGTACATCGCGAGCGCACAGAAACCGAGATCGATGATGCCGATGGCGATCTGGAGCAGCGTCAGCGGGCCGCCCGGCAGAACCACGGTCCAGGGCCCACGGCCGACCACCCGCGGCTGGGTCCAGACCCAGACCACATAGGCGACCAGCCCCACGATGATCATCATCGCCAGCATCCGGTTCAGCCAGGGCGGAAGCTGGTCGATCGCGGCGGCGGCTTCCGGATGGTAGGAGATGCCGAGGCCGAGCACCGCGGCATTGCCGAGCCAGAAGGTCAGGCCGGCGAGAAAGCAGATCTTTGCGACGTCGATCGCGTTCAGGCCGTAGGCCGAATAGATGCGATAGCGCACCGCGCCGCCGGTGAAAACGCTGGCGCCGACATTGTGGCCGATCGAATAGCTGGTGAAGGCGGCAAGCGCATTGATGCGGTAGGGCACATGGGCGTGGCCGATCGCGCGTACGGCGAACAGATCGTAGAAGGTCAGGGTGAAATAGCCCGCGGCCACGAACAGCGCCGCCATCGCAATCTGGCTCGGCTCGGTGCTCTTGATCGCTTCGAGGACCTCGTTGACGTCGATGCCCCGCAGCATGTGGTAGAGCACATAGCAAGCGATGCCGATGACCGCGACGCTGATCACAACTCCAAGCTTATGCAGGACTTGCTTCTGGCGCAGAAACGTCATCGCCCTGCGTATGGCTTCCAGCATCTAGACCTCGAACAACGCTTCAGCGGCCGGGGTGGCCGGCGGACAGGCGGACGACGCACAGGCATTCAACGAACCCTTGCCGCCGGCTCCGGCATCGCGCATGCCCCATGCCCTTCCACTAGCGCGTTTTGGGGCGGAGTGGAATTCAGCAATTCGAACAAAAACTCGTGCCTTCAATATTTTAGGCAGGGTTGCGGGCTCCTGATGCACGGATTGGCGCTTTCGGCGGCAAGACTGACGCGAATCTCCATGGCAATCCTGCGCAGGCGCCATGAAGTTTTGATGATTTCGACCGCACAATGTTCCGTCACGACTTAAGCCGACGTCAATCTATGGGCCGCCCCCGCCTGGCGAAAGAGGGGGTGGCCGGCGCTGTTGTTCAGGGATTTCAGGTGGGCCGAAAGGCCGCGGCGACGGTGGCGGCCTCAGGAAGCGATCGGAATCCGCCCTGGATCAGTGCCACGCGGAAGTGACGGCGGCCACGATTTCGTCGGTACCGGGAAAGTGGCCCTTGCGGCGGCTGGCGACGATGCTGTCGCCGACCTTAGACCTGGAAGATCCCACCCTTGGCGGGCACGAGAGCCGCCTCCAGCGCCAGATGCTGCCGCAGCGCAGCAGCGGCGTCCTTGGCGCGCTTCTCGTAGCCGCAGGGACGGCAATAGATGATGGTCACGACAGGCATCGCGCCCTCCCGTCAGGCCGCGAGCTGCGGACGCACCGCCTCGATGCCGGCGATCCAGCCGGCAACGGAATGGCCGATCGCCTCGGGGTGATCCTCCTGGAGAAAGTGCAGGCCTGGTCCGAGGCGGACCAATGCGCAGTGCTTCAGCGAGGCCGCGAACCGCTCGGCGAATTCGGGCGCGACGAGCGCACCGGGCGTGCCCGAGAACAACAGCTTCGGATAGGACGATGCAGCCAGCGCCGCATGCGCGGATTGGAGCGTCTCGTAGACGTCGGCGGGCTCGCCTGCGATCGGCAGTTCGCGGGGGAAGGCGAGAACGGGCCGGCGGCTCTCCGGCGTGGGGAATGGCGCACGGTAAGGCGCCATCTCGTCCTCGCCGAGCTTGCGAACGATGCCACCGGGCAGCACGCGTTCGACGAACGCGTTCGCCTCGAGGATCATCGCTTCGCCCTCGCCCGGCGTCCTGAATTTGCGGAACGCCGCCCTCGCCGCCTCGGCGTGGTCCTGCTCCTCCGCGACCTCGGTGTGGTGAAAGTCCTGCCAGGTCGGCATCGGGCGGATGAACTCCATGAAGGCAAGGCCGCGCACGAAATCCGGCCGGCGCGCGGCGAGATGGAACGCGAGCGCGGTGCCCCAGTCCTGCGCGACGAGATAGGCCGATTTGATGCCGCGCTGTTCGATGAATGCATCGAGATAGCGGACGTGGTCGACGAAGCGATAGCCGATGTCGGGCTTGCCGGACTGGCCGAAGCCGACGAGATCGGGCGCGACGCAATGTGCGACCGGCGATACAAGCGGCAGGATGTTGCGCCAGATATGCGACGACGTCGGGTTGCCGTGCAGGAACAGGGCTGCGGGCGCATCGCGATCTCCCGCCTCGCGATAGGCCATCGTGCTTCCCAGCACGGACGCTTTGAGAATCTCGATTTCAGTTGGCTTGCTCATGTCAGCTCCCTGAAGACGGTTTGAAAGGCGATGGTCTTGAAACGTTCGAGGGCGTTGGGATTTCGGTCGACCTTCATGCGCAGGATCGCGCCCTGCCAGGACACGAGCAGGAAATCGGCAAGCTCTTCGGGCTCGAAATCGGATGCGATCTCGCGGCACGTCTGGGCGTCCCTGATGCAAGCGGCGAACGGCGCGCGCCATTGGGCGAAGATTTCGGCGAGACGTACACGCAGCATTTCGCTGCTGGCCGATGCCTCCAGGCTGAGATCACCGATCAGACAGCCGCGGCCATAGCCGTCGGCCTCGAGCCGGCCGGTGATGATGTCGAGATAGCGCCGCAGCCGCGCGCGCGGCGTCAGCGAGGTGTCGTCGAGTGCCTGCGCGACCAGTCCCCTCGTGGTGTCGAAGTAGCGGTCGAGCACCTCGGAGGCGAATATCTCTTTGGAGCGAAAATGGTTGGTGAAGGACCCCTGCGGCGCGCCTGCCGCAGCGGTGACGTCGCGCACGCTGGTGCCGTGATAGCCGGTCCTGAACATGACCTTCAGGCCGGCATCGAGGATGGCGTCTTTGAGTGAGGGCTTTGGCACGAGGGAATTAATACGTACGTACGTATTAATGTCAAGCGCATTCTGATCGTTCAGCAATTTGCTTGCCGATCAGGCCGTTATCGCAATGTTGGATAGAGGCCCGCCCTCCGAGAGAGCCCAAGGGCTCAGGCCGCCGGCTGGCTCCGCGAGACCACCCTGTCGCGCAGCCAGGCGCCGATGGTGCAGCCGACGAGGTAGCAGGCGAACATGACCAGCCCGAGATCGAGCCAATAGCCGAAGCGGCCGGGCACCACATGCGCGAACGAGGCTGCGACCAAGGCGGCGGCAAGCACGGCGAGCCAGCGCGCGGTCACCTTCGAGGTGCCGTTGCCGCGCTGGACCACCGAGATCCAGCCCATGCCAAAGCCCAGCAGCAGCGAGCCGATCAGCCAGCCCAGATGGAACGAGACGAGATAGGGCATCGTCACCTCACCAGAAATTCGATGCGGCGGTTCTGCGCCTTGCCTTCGTCGGTGTCATTGCCGGCGAGGGGTTGCGTGGCGCCATAGCCGACCGGAGTGAAGCGGCTGGCCGGCAGCCCGGCCTTGACCAGATAGTCGATCACGGCCTGCGCGCGCTTCTCCGAGAGAGCCTGGTTGAAGGAGTCCTCACCGTCGGCATCGGTGTGGCCTGCCACCTCGATATTGGTGGTGGGGCAGCGCAGCGCCGTCTCGATCAGGTGGTCGAGAATGCCGGCGGAATCCGGGTCGATGTCGGCGCGTTTCGTTGCGAAGCGGATCTTGCCCTTGTTCAGGAGCTCAGAGAACAATTGCTGGCAGACCGTCCCGTCGACCGGACCCGCGGCAGGCTTCACCGTAATCTCCGGCTTGTACTGCCAGTTCTTCGGAAAGTCCTTGCCGAGGCCTGCGCGGATGTCGTTGGCGGCCCCTTCATAGAGCGCATCGCCCGACAGCTTCACCTCGCGATCGGACACCACGAGCGTACCGGTCGACAGCCGCGACAGCCCGCCGAGCGCTGCGACCACGGCAGTATTGAAGGAGCCGGGTGCGCCGACGCTGGCCTTGAGATTGTCGACGACCTTTTCGGTGAAGAACTTTCGCGAGGCACTCGTTGCAATGGCCGCGTGCACGTTGTTGTCAGGCACGTAGCCCGTCAGCGTCACCGTCGCAGCAACCGGGTCCTTGTAGGCCTGGAAGATGTAGGGCGGCGCCTTGACATCGTTGGCGGCGACCGAAAAGCCCTCCGGCAGGTTCTTGAGCGCGGCCGCGATCGCCTCACGGCCGCCGAGGTCGCGCGCCATGCCCGACAGATTGACCTTGGTGTCGGTGATCGTGATCTTGCCGTCCTTGAGCTTGCCGATCTGGTCGAGCAGCAGCATCGCGGCCGCCTCGAACCGCGGCGGCGCGCCGCGCGCGAGACCCATCTGATCGGCGACCTCGGTCCCGTTGACCTCCTTGCGCGCGGCCTCGGTCAGGCGCGCCTTCATCGACGGCAGGGGCGCGGAGCCGGACAGCGTCACCCGCACCACGTCACGCTCGGCATTCCAGACGAAGGGCGTTGCTTCGGGAACAAGGCGGGTCCGGTCGTCGACCAGGCGCACGCCCGGGACGAGCTCGACCGCCATCACGGCATCGCGGCGCCCCTCCTCGGAAAAGGCGTCCGCGGCCAGGCCGACGTCCCGGCCGTCGACCGCGATCCGGGTCTTGTCCAGAACGGTCTCTTTGAGCGCGGCCGAGCTGCGGGCGGATAGGTCCGCCTCGACCGGCAAGGTATTATTCCAGGCCGCAAATCCCCACATGACGGCCAGGGGGATCAGCCCTGGCCACCATTTGCTGGCCCACCTGAAAAGCTTCTGCATTCAACGACCCGAACTCTGGAACCGGAGACAAAACAAACCCTTGGCGGGCTGTCAAACCGGAAATGATGCCCTTCCGAAGGCCATGCGTCGACAATTGGAATAACTTTTTCTTCAAGGGTTCTTCCGTAAGTTGAAAGTGGAATGCCAGAGTTCGCCAGCCGGTCATGAAACAACTCCGAAACAACGTCATCCGCGCCGGGCTGGGGGCACTCTATTTCAGCGGGGCGCACCACCTGTTGCGCCCGCTCTTGTCGGGCGTCGGCGCCATTTTCATGCTGCACCATGTGCGGCCGGCCCGCGAGGCCGCGTTCCAGCCGAACCGGCACCTCGAAGTCACCCCCGATTTCCTGCGCGCCACCCTGAGCCATTTGCGCTCGCGCGGGATCGACATCGTCAGTATGGACGAGCTGCATGAGCGGCTGGTGCAGGGCCGGTTCACCCGCCCCTTCGCCGCCTTCACCCTCGACGACGGTTACCGCGACAATCTCGAATTCGCGCTGCCGGTTCTGCGCGAATTTGACGCGCCCTTGGCCGTCTATGTCGCGAGCGAATTTGCCGAGGGCACCGGACGCCTGTGGTGGACCGCGCTGGAAACCGTGATCGCCAAAGCCGAACAGATCGACGTCCAGATCGGCAATTCCGTACTGCGGCTGGATGCAACGACCCCTGCCGCAAAACAAATGGCGTTCGACCGCCTGCACGATTGGCTGCGCGCGCTGCCGGGCGAACATGATCTCAAGCGCGAGATCGAGGCGCTCTGCGCCAGATACGACGTCGACATGGCCGCGCTGTGCCGCAGCCTGTGCCTGTCCTGGGACGAGGTGAAGGCATTTGCCGCCGATCCGCTGGTCACGATCGGCGCGCACACCATCAGCCATTGCAATCTCGCCAGGCAGAGCGAGGGGATCGCCGCACAGGAGATGGCGGTAAGCCGCGCGCGGATCGAGCAGGCGCTCGGCCGTACCGTGCTGCACTTCGCCTACCCCTATGGCGACCGCGAAGCGGCGGGCGAGCGCGAATTCGCACTCGCCGCATCGGCCGGGTTCAAGACCGCGGTGACGACCCGGCCCGGCATGCTGTTCGCAGAAAATGCCGGCCACATGACCGCGCTGCCGCGCGTCTCGCTCAACGGCAATTACCAGGACGCGCGAATTTTGCCGGTGCTGACCTCAGGCGCCGCGACCGCAATGTGGAACGGCTTTCGCCGGATTGCGGCGGCCTGATCCATCACTCAGACCTCATCCTGAGAAGCGCTCCGTAAGAGTGACGGCGGAGATTGACTCCCCTCTCCGCCGCGCTCAAAACGGCGTCAACCAAGGGAGGCACCATGTTCAACGATCTGTTCTCGCTCAAAGGCCGTGTCGCGCTCGTGACCGGCGGGTCGCGCGGCATCGGCAAGATGATCGCGGCGGGCTTCCTCGCGCAAGGCGCGGCGAAGGTCTACATCACCGCGCGCAAGGCCGGGCCGTGCGAGGCGACGGCGAAAGAGCTCTCCGCCCAATATGACGGCGAATGCGTCGCGCTGCCGATCGATATCTCGACCATCGAGGGCTGCGACAGGCTGGCCTCCGAAATCATCAAGCTGGAGCCGAAGCTCGACATCCTCGTCAACAATGCGGGTGCGGCCTGGGGCGCGGAGTTCGACGAATTCCCGGAGAGCGGCTGGGACAAGGTGATGGACCTCAACGTCAAGTCGCTGTTCTTCCTGACCAAGGCGCTTGCCACACCGCTGCGCGCGGCTGCAAGCGCAGAACGTCCCGCCAAGGTCATCAACATCGCCTCGGTCGACGGCATCTTCGTCAATCCGAGCGAGACCTATTCCTACGCGGCCAGCAAGGCCGCCGTGATCCATCTGACGCGGCGCATGGCGACGAAACTGATCACGGACAACATCAACGTCACCGCGATCGCGCCGGGCGCGTTCAAGTCCGACATGAACCGCGCCGCGCGCGACCACGCGGACGAGGTCGCCAAGCGCATTCCGGCGCGGCGTATCGGTACCGATGAGGACATGGCCGGCGTGGCAATCTATCTCGCCTCGCGCGCGGGTGATTACGTGGTCGGCAACACCATCGCCGTCGATGGCGGCGTGGTGTACGCCAATGCCGGGCTGGAGATCGCGGGGTAGGCGGGGCGTCTCAGCACAGAGCGCACCTCACACTCCGCAGTCATGCCCCGGCTTGACCGGGGCATCCAGTACGCTGCAGCGTCTCGATCTATCTCTGCCGCCTCTGGAATACTGGATCACCCGCTTTCGCGGGTGATGACACCATTTGTATAGCAAGAGCGTCGGTTGCTAACGCCTACGACTCGATCTTCACGTACTCGAAATCGCCGGGCTTGTTGTCGATGCCGACCTTCGGCGGCGAGATCCAGGAGGCGAACTTGCCGGTCTCGGTGACGGGCTGCATCAGCGAGGTGATGAAGTCGCCGTCGGCGGTCGAGGGCAGCCACTCGTCCTTGCGCTTCGCCCAGGTTGCATCGTCGATCAAAAGACCATCCGGCGTCGCATGGATGCCCTTGAACTCGCCGATATGGCGATGGAAAGCGACGTTGGGCAGCTTGAGCTGGAAGTTATAGCCCGCGGTCGAGATCACCTTGTTCCAGCGCAGCATGCCCTTGACGCAGTCCTGGCTGTAATCGTCGCGCAGGCGCATGTTGAGCGCGGTCAGCGCCGGCTCGTCGACCAGCTTGATCTCGCCGTCGATGAACTTGAGCACCGGATAGGTGGCGTTCTTGAGCTGGTGATCGTCATCGATCTGGGTCTCGTGATAGCGGCCCTTGATGCCGGTGTTGAAGGCGTTGGCCGCGTTGGTCGAGACCTCCGAGCCGAACAGGTCGAGCGACAGCGTATAGTGCAGGTTCAGCTTCTTCTGGATCGTCGGCAGGTCGATCACGCCGAGCGCCCGGACCTTTGCGATGTCGGTGGGATCAGTGATGCCGGCTTCACGCATCGCGTCACAGGTGCGCTGCACGACGCGGGTGATGCCGGTCTCGCCGACGAACATGTGGTGCGCTTCTTCCGTCAGCATGAAACGGCAGGTGCGCGACAAGGGATCGAAGCCCGACTGCGCGAGCGAGTGCAGCTGCATCTTGCCGTCGCGGTCGGTGAAGTAGGTGAACATGAAGAAGGACAGCCAGTCCGGCGTCGCCTCGTTGAACGCACCGAGCATGCGCGGCGCATCGGCATCGCCCGAGCGACGGCGCAGCAAGTCATCCGCTTCCTCGCGGCCGTCGCGGCCAAAGTACTTCTGGAGCAGATAGACCATCGCCCAGAGATGGCGGCCTTCCTCGACATTGACCTGGAACAAATTGCGCATGTCGTAGAGCGAGGGCGCGGTCTTGCCGAGGTGGCGCTGCTGCTCGACGGAAGCCGGCTCGGTGTCGCCCTGGATCACGATCAGGCGGCGCAGCATGGCGCGATACTCGCCCGGGACTTCCTGCCACGCAGGCTCGCCGAAATGCTCGCCGAACGGAACGACGCGATTTTCCTCCTGCGGCGCAAGCAGGATGCCCCAGCGATAGTCGGGCATGCGGACATAATCGAACTTGGCCCAGCCGCGCGGATCGACGGAATAGGCGGTGCGCAGATACACCAGCGACTCCTGAAAGCCTTCCGGCCCCATGTCGCTCCACCAGTCCATATAGCCGGGATGCCAGCCTTCCAGCGCCTTCAGCACCTGGCGGTCTTCGGCGAGATTCACGTTGTTCGGAATCTTGGTCGAGTAGTCGACGTTCATGATGTTCATGGTGGACCTCCCGTGGGGGACTGATTCATTCAACGATTGGCATCGAACCGTGAGCTTGCGAATGGCGAATGGTGAGTAGCGAATGGAAATCCCTATTCGCCATTCACCACTCCCTACTCGCTAAACTCTCGTCATATCGAATTTCGGCTTCTGGCCGCTGCCGTAGCGGCGCAGCGCGCCTTCCTCGCCGACCGCGTTCGGGCGCTGGAAGATCCAGTTCTGCCACGCGGTCAGACGCGAAAAGATCTTCGATTCCATCGTCTCGGGGCCGACGAAGCGCAGGCTGGCTTCCATGCCGGTGAGGCTGTCCGGCGAGAAGCTGGCGCGCTCCTCGAGGAACACGCGCACCTCGTCGTCCCAGTCGATGTCGTCGAGCGCGAAGGTGACGAGGCCGAGCTCTTCCGCCTGCTCGGCGTCGAGCGCGGTGCCCATGGTAGCTTCCGCACGCTCGACGTCGGACGGATCGGCCTGGAAGCGCGATTCCAGCCGGGTCAGGCCGTGGCTCATCGGATACGGACCGAAGTTCATGGCCGACAATTCGATCGACGGCGGCGGACGGTTGTCGCCCTGGCGCGTGCCGATCAGCATGTAGGAGCGGTCGGCGGCGAAGACGAGCTCGGCGAGCGTGCCGGCAAAGCAGGAGCCGGGCTCGACCAGCGTCACCAGCGTGCGCGAGGTGACGTCGATGCGCTTCAGCACGCGCTTCCAATAGTGCCTGATTTCGTTGACCAGCCAGTGCGCCTTGTTGGCTTCGAGGAAGGCATCGGATGCCAGCACATGGGCGCGGTCGCCATGGCTCTTGAAGACGAGCATCGCAATCTCGAGCTCGTTGATGCGCAGATGCAGGATGGCGTCGTCGAGCTCGCGCGCGACCTGGAGCGGCCAGAACGAAGGCCCCTGCGCCATCATGCCGTCGATGTCGGCCGGCGGCGCGGCCTCCGGCGCCTTGATCGAGATGGTGGCGATGCGCGCCGTGCGATCGATGTCGACGCTGACAAAACCGTAGCGGATGCTGGTCTCGTCGATGACGCGCCTGAGCGGTGTCAGCGCAATACCCTTGCCGCTGCCCTTGCGCTTCGACTGGCCTGCGAACTCCTTGGCGCGCTCGGCGATCTTGGCCTCGAGCTTCGAGTTCGGCGCGATCTCGTCGACGAGGCGCCACTGGACGGCGCGCTTGCCCTTCACGCCTTCCTCGATGGTGCAGAAGAAATCGGCGTGGTCGCGGCGCACCTTGCGCTTGTCGACGACGCGGGTGAGGCCGCCGGTGCCCGGCAGCACCGCGAGCAGCGGCACTTCCGGCAGCGCAACGGCCGACGAGCCGTCATCGGCAAGGATGATGTGGTCGGTCGCGAGTGCCAGCTCATAGCCGCCGCCGGCGGCCGAGCCGTTCACCACCGTGATGAAGCGCTGGCCGGAATTCTCCGACGAATCTTCCATGCCGTTGCGGGTCTCATTGGTGAATTTGCAGAAGTTCACCTTGTGGGCATGCGTGGAGCCGGCAAGCATGCGGATGTTGGCACCGGCGCAGAACACGCGGTTCTTGGCCGAGCGCATCACCACGACCTTCACCTCGGGGTGTTCGAAGCGCAGGCGCTGGACGACGTCCGCCAGCTCGATGTCGACGCCGAGATCGTAGGAGTTGAGCTTGAGCAGATAGCCCTCGAACAGGCCGCCGTTCTCGTCGACGTCCATGGTCAGGGTGGCGACGTCGCCATCGACCGCGAGCTTCCAGTGCTTGTAGCGGGACGGTTCGGTCTGGAAATCGATGAATGTCGCGCCGCCTGCGAGGCGCCGATCTTCCCCGGCCATGGGCCACCCTTGAGCTTGGTTATGCGTTTTGGCTGTAGCGTTAGATGCACAATAGTGCATCTTTTCGAAAGCGTCTAGCCCTTAACGGCCATCGCATGCACTTTGTTTCATGAGGCCTACTGAGACCGCACAATGGCGCCGAGGGTGATCCAGTCCGCCTTGGAGAGCTGGGGACGGCCCAGCTTGGCCTGGAGCAGAGCCGTCAGCGCCGGAATGGGAAAGCTCTCGACAAAGCCGTCGCCGCCCGCGGCCGCCTTGCGCGAGTTCAGCGCCCGCAGCTCTGCCTGCGCGTCGCCGAACAGGCGCGCGGCCGTATGCAGCCGCTGCATGCGCAGTCGCAAATTGGCATTGGCGATGTGAATGCAGGCGCGCAGCAGGATGCGCTCGCGGCCGCCTTGCGGGGCTGCGGCCCACACCGCTTCCAGCACCTCCTGCGATTCCCAGAAATAGCCGCGGTCGTTGAGCGCGAGCCCGTAGCGCAGCGCCGGATGGCGCGCCGGCACATAGCCGCGGAACGCCGGGGGCACCAGTGCTTTGGCCAAATCAAGCGTCTCGTAATCCGCGTCGACCCCGTCGGTCTCGCCCGGCACATAGGCCCATCGCGGCCACGGCAACGGGCCACTCGCATCCGAAGGCACATTCATGGATGTGCCTCCGCAGGATCATGCGGCGCGTCCTTGAAGTCCCTGATCGTCGCGCAGGGCCGCTTTTGCAAATTGCTCAATCGCGTCAAGCGTCGCCCCCGGCGCTTCACGATGCGGGGAATGTCCCGCGTCTGAAATAATTTTCAAATCTACCGGACAATAACACTCTTCCTGCGCAATTTCGACCTGTCGCAATGTCCCATATTGGTCGTCCTTGCCCTGCACGACCAGGATGGGAACGCGGATGTAGGCGAGATATTCCGAAATGTCCCAGTCGCGGAATTTCGGATCGAGCCAGGCACGGTTCCAGCCGTAGAAGGCGTTGTCGACATCCTTGTGCCAGCGCGCCAGCTTTGCCTTGAGGTCGGTGGTCTCGAAGGTCGTCTTGATCGCTGCGATGGATTTCACCGAGATGTCCTCGACGATGAAATGCGGCGCCATCAGCAGGAGGCCTTGCAGACGGTGATCCTGATGCGCGCCGGCATAGATCGTCGCGATCGAGGCGCCATCGGAATGGCCGAGCAGGAGGCCGCGCTTGAAGGAAATCGCATCGAGGATCTTCGGCAGCACATCCAGCGCCTCGCGCTGCATGTAATCGAGCGGCCGCGGCAGCGTGACCGCGCTGGACTGGCCGTAGCCCGCGCGCGAATAGACGAAGATGCCGGCGCCGGTGGCTTGCTGCAGTTTTTCCGGAAAGTCACCCCACAGGCCGACGGAGCCGAGGCCTTCATGCAGCATGACAATGGTGGGGGCGTCAGCGGCTTGTGGCGCGAGCCATTTGTATTCGAGGCTGGCGCTGCCGATGGTCAGGAAGCCGGTGGGGGTGAGGTTGGTCATGGTCGTATTCCTGTTCGCTCCGTCTGCACCCTCCCCTGGAGGGGGAGGGTAAGCAAGCGAACCCGCCGCTTGCACGCTCAATTCGCCCCTTCCCGCAATTTGAACCGCTGGATCTTCCCCGTCGCCGTCTTCGGCAGCGACTCCACCACGTCGATCCAGCGCGGGTATTTCCACGGGCCGATCTTCTGCTTGACGTGCTCCTTCAGCATCTCCTGCAAGTCCGCCGTCGCCGCGCCGGGGCGCAGCACGACGAAGGCCTTCGGCTTCAGCAGGCCTTCCGGATCGGCTTCCGGCACGACGGCGGCTTCCAGCACGGCGGGATGCGTGATCAGCGCGCTCTCGACCTCGAACGGCGAGACCCAGATGCCGGACACCTTGAACATGTCGTCGGCGCGGCCGCAGAAGGTGTAGCGGCCTTCGCCATCCCTGACATATTTGTCGCCGGTGCGGGTCCACGGACCTTCAAAGGTGCGGCGGCTCTTGTGGCGCTGGTTCCAGTAGCCCTCGCCGGCGGAGGGCGCATCGACCAGGAGCTCGCCCACCTCGCCGTCGGCGACATCCTGGCCGGCCTCGTTGACGAGCCGCACCGCATAGCCCGGCACCGGCTTGCCGGACGAGCCGTATTTGATGTCGCCGGGCGCGTTCGACAGGAAGATGTGCAAGAGCTCAGTCGAACCGACGCCGTCGAGGATGTCGACGCCGAAGCGCGATTTCCAGCTGTTGCCGACGGATTCCGGCAGCGCCTCGCCGGCCGAGGTGCAGATGCGCAGCGACTTGCCGCCGCGCTCGGCCTTCATCGTCTCGTCGTTGAGCATCGCCGCGAACAGTGTCGGCACGCCGTAGAAGATAGAGGGATTGTATCTGTTCATCAGGTCGAACATGCGCGCCGGCGTCGGGCGCTCGCTGTTCAACACCACGGTGGCGCCGACCGACATCGGAAAAGTCAGCGCATTGCCGAGACCATAGGCGAAGAACAGTTTTGCCGCAGACAGGCAGACGTCACTCTCGCGGATGCCGAGCACTTGGCTCGCATAGGTGTCCGCGGTCGCCTGCAAATTCGAATGGATGTGGCGCACGCCCTTGGGCATGCCGGTCGAGCCCGACGAATAGAGCCAGAACGCCGGCTCGTCCGGATGCGTCGCGGCGGTGGTGAACTGGTCGCTCTCATCAGCGAGCTCTTCCGCGAGCTGCTTGTGGCCGTTCTGCTTGGCGCCGGAGACCACGACGTGCTCGAGATCCGGCATGCGGCCGACGACGTCCTTGATAACAGGATAGAGCGCTTCGGAGACGAACAGCACCCGCGCGCGGCAATCGGCGAGGATGTAGGCGTATTGATCTGATGTCAGCAGCGTGTTCAGCGGCACCGGCACGATGCCGGCGCGGATCGCGCCCAGGAACACGATCGGGAAATCGACCGTGTCGAGCATGATCATCGCAACGCGCTCCTCGCGGCGGACCCCGAGCCGGCGCAGCATGTTGGCGGCACGCCGGGTCTCGCGCTGGAGCTCGCCATAGGTGAGCCGTGAGACGGTGTCGTCGAAGACGAGCTTGCCGCCCCTGCCGTCCTCGACGTTGCGGTCGAGCAGCCAGGTCACCGCGTTATAGGATCCCTCGCTCACGGACTTCTCCCCCGAATTTAGAATTATAATTCATAGAAAGACACCGCGGCGGCTTGCTGTCAATGCTGGCAGGCACTATGTTTCATTAAAACGCGCCGCAGGGCATCAACCAAAGAAGGCCCATGATCTGCAGTCCATGACCGACAGTCCCGACGCCGAATCCCGATTTCTCGAACAGCTCGGCCAGCGCGTGCGCACCATGCGCGCGCTGCGCGGCATGTCGCGAAAAGTGCTCGCCAAGGTATCAGGAATTTCGGAGCGCTACATCGCGCAGCTCGAGAGCGGCAAGGGCAACGTCTCCATCGTGCTGCTGCGCCGCGTCTCCGACGCGATGGGCGCGCATCTGGAAGATTTGCTTCCCTCGGCCGACCCGACGCCGGACTGGCAGATGTTTCGCGATCTCCTGCGCAAGGCGACGCCGGCGCAGATCGCTCAGGCCAAGGACGTTCTCGCCGGCGGCAGCGCGTCGGCGCCGCGGCGCGCGCCGTTCTGCGGCATCGCGTTGATCGGCCTGCGCGGCGCCGGCAAATCGACGCTTGGGCGGATGCTGGCGAAGAAGATCGGCTGGAGTTTTGTGGAGCTCAACAAGGAGGTCGAGCAGCAGAACGGGCTCTCGGTCGCCGAGATCATCGCGCTGTACGGCCAGGAAGGCTTTCGCCGCATGGAGCAGGCAGCGCTGCAACAGCTGCTCGCGCGCAACGAGCTGATGGTGCTGGCGACCGGCGGCGGCATCGTGTCGGAGCCGTTGACCTTCGACCAGATCCTGTCGTCGTTCTACACGATCTGGCTGAAGGCCGAGCCAGAGGAACACATGGCCCGCGTGCGCCGCCAGGGCGACCTGCGGCCAATGGCAGACGACCGCTCCGCAATGGCCGAACTGCGCAACATCCTGCTGAGCCGCGAACCGCTGTATTCGCGCGCGACGGCGGTGGTGGATACGGCAGGGCTGTCGGTCGATGCGGCGGCTGCACGGCTGATCGATGCGGTGCGGCCGGTGCTGCAAAACGAGGCGCGGAGTTTCGGCCTGCGCAGCGTGGCGCTGTAAGGCGATCTCTCACGGCACGCTCGCTGCGTTCCCTCCCCCCTTGCGGGGGAGGGTTAGGGAGAGGGGTGCCACACGGGGACTCCATCACTCGCGCAACGCGCTTCTTCTTCGCGACAACCAACACCATTTCCTGGGCGACCCCTCTCCCCTCCCCTCCCCCGCAAGGGGGGAGGGAGCAGAGCTGAGCGCGCAGCTACGCCATGCGTCCCCTTTTCGTTTCGCAAAGGGAGACGATATGAAGAGCCTTGCACCAGACAGGACTCACGATGACCTCCAGCGACGTCACCACCTCCATGTTCGAGCGGATCGGCGGCAGCGCCACGATCAATCGGCTCGTCGACCGCTTCTACGCGCGCATGGACACGCTGCCCGAGGCGAAAATAATCCGCGCGATGCACGCGGATGACCTCGGACTGATCAGGGACGTGCTGAAGCGCTACCTCACCGAATGGACCGGCGGCCCAAAACTCTATTCCGTCGAGAAGGGCCATCCGCGGCTGCGGCAGCGGCATATCGGCTTTGCCATCGGCGACGCCGAGCGCGATGCGTGGCTGCTCTGCATGCGCGGCGCGCTGGACGAGACGGTCACGGACGCCGCCGCGCGGCAGGACCTCGACAAGGCGATATCGGGCCTTGCCGACTGGATGCGCAATCGGCAGTGACACAGAACGCGAGGCGGGGACGCGGTGGGTTACGCCAGCGGACTGCGCTTCGCGCAGCTGCAGCCTAACCCACCCTACGCACCCCAGCCCTGTCATTGCACGCGTCAAACACCGAGCGATCCAGCGCCTCGGCCACAAAGCCCGCCACATAAATCAACGCCAGGATCGCCGCGGAAATCGCCATTGTCTCCGCATGCGCGAGCCCCCACCGCAACAGCCGCTGCAACAATGTCGGCGGTGGGAAGCGGTAGGTCCGGCCCTGCGGCGTGATCAGGTCAAACGACCGAACCGACCGCGAGCGGACGGGGATCTTGCTGGGCAGCATCTGGAACTCTCCTCTCCAGCTCCTCGATCATGCCGCGCGCGATCTCCCGCTCGCCCATGATGACGACATCCGCCCCCAGCCCCTTCAAATGATCGACCTCGGCATCCGCGTGCGCCCGCGCGATGATGCGGATATCCGGATTGGCCGCGCGCGCCTGCTGCACGATCTGCCCTGCCTCGAACGCCTCGGGGATCGCGATCACGAGATGCCGCGCCCGTGACGGATTGGTGGCGCCGAGAATTTCGGGCTGCGCGGCATTGCCCATGATGGTCTCAATGCCGCCCTGCTTCAGCTTCGCCAGCGCACTCTCGCCGACCTCGGCGACAAGGAACGGCAATTGCCGCTGCTTCAGGGCATCGCCGACGAGCGCGCCGACGCGGCCATAGCCGATCACGATCGTATGGTCGGTCAGGTCCGTGGTGCGGATCGGTTCGGGCACGGCGGCCGCGGCCTGCGGTGAATCCCGGCGCGGGTCGAGACGCGGCGCGAGCCAGGTGGCGGCCGCGAACATCAGCGGGTTGAGCATGATGGAGAGGATCGCGCCGGCCATGATCAGGTCGCGACCGTCGCTGGGCAGAATCTGCGAGGCGACGCCGAGCTCGGCCAGGATGAAAGAGAACTCGCCGATCTGCGACAGGCTCGCCGAGATCGTCAGCGCGGTCGCGACCGGATGCCGGAACAGGACCACGATCAGGAACGCCGCGAGTGATTTGCCGAGCATGATAATCGCCAGCGTCGCCAACAGCGGCCAGGGCTCGCGGACCACGCTCATCGGATCGAACATCATGCCGACCGAGACGAAGAACAGCACCGCGAAGGCATCGCGCAGCGGCAGCGATTCCTGCGCGGCGCGCGCGCTGAGCGGAGATTCCCGCAGCATCATGCCGGCGAAGAACGCGCCCAGCGCCAGCGAGACGTCGAACAGCTTCGTCGCCCCGAATGCGATGCACAGCGCGATCGCAAGCACGCCGAGACGGAACAATTCCCGCGAGCCGGTATGGGCGATGTAGTGCAGGATCCAGGGAATCACCCGGCGCCCCACCACCAGCATCAGCCCGATGAACACGATGATCTTGGCCAGGGTCAGCATCACGATGCCGGCAAGCCCGAAGCCGGCCTGCGCGGCCAGCGGCTCGAAGGCTGGCTTGTCGCCGCTGGCGCCCTGAAGGCTTGCGATCGCCGGGAACAGCACCAGCACGAGCACCATCGCGAGGTCCTCGACGATGAGCCAGCCGACCGCGATGCGGCCGCGATCGGTCTCCATCAGGCGCCGCTCCTGCAGCGCGCGAAGCAGGACCACAGTGCTCGCGACCGACAACGCCAGTCCGAACACGAGTCCCGCACCGACGCTCCAGCCCATCAGCCATGAAAGGCCGAGCCCCATCAGTGTGGCGACCGCAATCTGCACGACGGCACCAGGAACCGCGATGTTGCGGACGCTCAGCAGATCCTGGAGCGAAAAATGCAGGCCGACGCCGAACATCAGCAAGATAATGCCGAGCTCGGCGAGCTCGGTCGCAAGTGCCTGGTCGGCGACGAAGCCCGGTGTGAACGGGCCGACGGCAACGCCGGCGAGCAGGTAGCCGACAAGCGGCGGAATGCGGAACCGCTGCGCTATAGTTCCAAGTACGAACGCTAGTCCAAGTCCGACGACGATGGTGGCGATGAGAGGTGTGTCATGCGGCATTTTTGCCTTTTGACACAGCGCGCGCGCCGGCGCACCGCGACCAAGTGAGGCGGCTCAGCGCGCGACGCCTGCGGCAATCGCGCCGTCAGATCGACCAATAATTCGGGTGCGCGTAGGGCTGCGAACGATCGCCCCAGTCAAATTCGTCGCCGTCGAACTCGCACGGTCCGCTGGCGAGCTCGTCCTGCGTCACCTCGACACGAAAAGCCTGCCGCGCGGGATCGTATTTCAGCGCGCCCCACTGCACAGGATAATGGTGGTGCGTGCCGAGCAGCCCGCCAGTCTTGATCACGGCGTAGGCGACCGTGCCGGTCACCTTGTCGAGCATCAGCCGCTCGATCGAGCCGAGCTTCGCGCCGTCGCGCCCGTAGACACCGACGTGCTCCACGCGATCACTGGGAACCATGGTGTGTTTCATGGCGTCCTCCCTGTTGTCTTGCGTGACGAGATTATAGGCCCGCGGACGCGCGGCGCCAACGATCGTTGCTAGAGCAGCTGCGACCGCACGGACTCCGCGCCTTCGCGGAGCAGCGGGAGCAACCGGTCGACCAGCTCCCCTGCCGGCACGCGGTCGACATGGGCGCCCATGTTGATGGCGGCGACGATCACGCCGTCGTAGCGGCGCACCGGAACCGAGATCGAGCGGAAATGCGGCTCTGCCTCGCGATCGACCAGCGAATACCCTTGCTCGCGATCCGCGGTGATGCTGGCCAGCAGCGCCTTCGGATCGGTCACCGTCTGCGGCGTCAACATCTCGCGCTTCATTGTCTTCAGGCGTGCGGCAAGCGCTGCATCATCGAACCGTCCGAGCATGGCGCGGCCGACCGAGGTGCAGAACGCCGGCAGCCGGTAGCCGATCTCGAGCCCACCCGAAAACATCCGCGCCGGGCTGCTGCGCGCGACAAACACGACGTCGTCGCCGTCGAGCACCGCGAGCGAGGAGATTTCCTGCGCTGCCGTGGCGACGCGATCGAGCACCGGCTGAAGCACGGCGACGAGCTGGCTGGAGCGCAGGTAGGACGCAGCGAGCGTCAGCACGTGCGGCGTCAGCGAGAACAGCTTTCCGTCGCCGGCGACGAAGCCGCCGCGCTGGAGCGTGAACAGCATACGCCGCGCGGTGGCGCGCGGCAGCTCTGCGGCCCGGGCGAGATCGCTCAGCGTCATCGGGCCGGTGGTCGCGCCGAAACATTGCAGCAGGCGCAGGCCGCGATCGAGGCTCTCGACGAAATCCGTCGCCCGCTCGTCGTTTTCGCTGCGCTTCAGCTTGGGCATAGGTTCGGGAACATCCTGCAAAATATTGCTTGCCGCCGGACCAAGGCATGGCATAATTCGCCCATTCGTTCAATAGGCGAACAAACGCCTCTCCGACAAAGGACGCCCGCCATGATGAGCCAGGAGCAGAACGACCTGATCACCCGTACCGGTCCGAAGGACCCCTGCGGCAAGCTGATGCGGAGCTACTGGCAGCCGGCGGCGCTGGTCGACGAGCTGGAGGGCGCGCGCCCGATCCGTCCGGTCAAACTGCTCGGCGAGAACCTGGTGCTGTTCCGCGACGAGAGCGGACGCTACGGCCTGATCGATCGTCACTGCGCCCACCGCGGCGCCGACCTCGCCTTCGGACGTCTCGAACATGGCGGCCTGCGCTGCGCCTTCCATGGCTGGCTGTTCGACGCCACCGGCCAGTGCATCGAGACGCCGGCCGAGCCGAAGGACTCAAAACTCTGCCAGAACATTCGCCAGCGTTCCTATCCCGTGGTCGAGAAGAGCGGCATCCTCTGGGCTTATCTCGGCGAGGGTGAGCCGCCGGCCTTTCCGGAGCTCGACTGCTTTGTCGCGCCCGGCACGCACGTTTTTGCGTTCAAGGGCCACATGGCCTGCAACTGGCTTCAGGCCCTCGAGGTCGGCATCGATCCCGCGCACGCCTCCTATCTGCACCGCTTCTTCGAGGACGAGGATACGTCGACGGCTTACGGCAAGCAGTTCCGCGGCGCCTCCGCCGGCAGCGACCTGCCGATGACAAAGATCCTGCGCGAGTACGACCGGCCGATCATCAATGTCGAACACACCGAATATGGCCTGCGGCTGATCGCGCTGCGCGAGATCGACGAGGAGCGCACCCATGTGCGCGTCACCAACCAGCTCTTCCCGCACGGCTTCGTCATCCCCATGAGCACGGAAATGACGATCACGCAGTGGCACGTGCCGGTCGACGACGAGAACTGCTACTGGTACGCGATCTTCACCAGCTACACCAACCCGGTCGACAAGCAGAAGATGCGCGATCAGCGGCTCGAGCTCTATGAGCTGCCCGACTACAAGTCGCGCAAGAACAGCGGCAACGATTACGGCTTCGATCCGCACGAGCAGGCGACCGCGACCTATACCGGCATGGGCACCGACATCAACGTCCACGACCAGTGGGCGGTGGAATCGATGGGCGCGATCCAGGACCGCACCAAGGAGCATCTCGGCTCGAGCGACAAGGCGATCGTGCAGTACCGCCGCCTTTTGCGGGCTGAGATCGAAAAGGTCGGCGGCGGCGAAAAGCCGATGCTGTTCCTGGACGAGAGCAGGGCGCGCAGCATCCAGGGACCGGCCACCATGGACGGCATCGGTCCGACCCAGGGTTGGGAGCTCTACTGGATGGAGGTCGACGTCAAGCGCCGCCGCGGCGCACCTTGGGCCGCGCCGGTGCCGAAGGAGATCGCGGACAACGTGCACCGGTTGACGGCGGCGGAGTGATAATGCCTTCAATCAGCGGCGTGCGCCACATACTCCACTGTCATGCCCCGCGAAGGCGGGGCATCCAGTACGCCGCGGCCTCTCGTGGACACGTCGCCGTCTCTGGAATACTGGATCGCCCGCCTTCGCGGGCGATGACAGCACGGACTGAAGGAGCAACCGAGTGACTTTCGTCGCGCGTCATGCGCTGTGGTCGGATGAGCAGAGGGACGCCGCAGCGCGCCTGCGCCGCATCGTCGAGGAAAAGAACCTCGAGGTCATCCGCCTCGCCTTCCCGGACCAGCACGGCATTTTGCGCGGCAAGACCATCATCGCCGCCGAGGCGATCGCCTCGCTGGAGAGCGGCTGCTCCATCACCACGACCATGCTCGCCAAGGATACCTCGCACCGCACGGTGTTTCCGGTGTTCACGTCAGGCGGTGGGTTCGGCATGAAGGAGATGGAGGGCGCGGCCGACGTATTGATGGTCGCCGACCCAACCACGTTCCGCGTGCTGCCATGGGCGCCCGCGACCGGCTGGGTGCTCTGCGATCTCTATTTTGGCGACGGCCGTCCCGTGCCGTTCGCGACCCGCGGCCTCTACCGCAAGGTGCTCGATGATCTCAGCGACCGCGGCCACGATTTCGTCGCCGGCCTCGAGGTTGAATTCCACATCTTCAAGCTCGACGACGCGCATATGCGGCCCGAGGATGCCGGCCAGCCCGGCACGCCTCCGTCGGTGAGCCTGCTCAGCCACGGCTATCAATACCTCACCGAGCAGCGCTTCGATCAGATGGAGCCGGTGCTGGAGATCCTGCGCCGCGATATCGTAGCGCTCGGACTGCCCTTGCGCTCGGTCGAGGTCGAGTTCGGGCCAAGCCAGTGCGAATTCACCTTCGCGCCGAGGAAGGGGCTGGAGCCCGCCGACAACATGGTGCTGTTCCGCTCTGCCGTGAAGCAGATCGCGCGCCGCCACGGCTATCACGCCACCTTCATGTGCCGGCCGAAACTGCCGAATGTGTTCGCGAGCGGCTGGCACCTGCACCAGTCGATCGTCTCGTGCACGACCGGCGAGAACCAGTTCATGACGAAGGACGGCGGCGAGCCGCTCAGTGCGTTCGGCAAGGCGTACCTTGCCGGCCTGCTCGACCACGCCCGCGCCTCGACCGTGTTCACCACCCCGACCATCAACGGCTA
Organism: Bradyrhizobium sp. 61; assembly: GCF_023073075.1. NCBI lineage: Bacteria > Pseudomonadati > Pseudomonadota > Alphaproteobacteria > Hyphomicrobiales > Nitrobacteraceae > Bradyrhizobium > Bradyrhizobium sp. 61. Next base: position 43,505 of record NZ_JADPIU010000019.1, read on the forward strand.
CAAGCGCTACCGCTCCTATTCGCTGGCGCCGGACCGCGCGATCTGGGGCCGCGACAATCGCGGCGTGATGATCCGCGTGCTCGGCGGCGCCAATGATGCCGCAACGCGCCTGGAGAACCGCATCGGCGAGCCCGCCGCCAATCCCTATCTCTACATGGCCTCCCAGATTCTCTCGGGCCTCGACGGCGTCGACCGCAAGCTCGACCCCGGCCCGTCCGCCGACACGCCCTACGAGACCAAGGCGCCGCCGTTGCCGAAGAGCTTGCGCGATGCGGTCGCCGCGCTGAAGGACGATCCGTTCTTCCGCGAGAAGTTCGGGCCCGAGTTCGTCGACTACTACACCCACATCAAGAATGCCGAGATCGACCGCTTCCTGTCAGAGGTGACCGATTGGGAGCACCGCGAATATTTCGAGGTGTTTTGACGGAGATACGTCTCACGCCCGCGTGAGGCGACTTCGTCCGGTCTGTTCCGACGACATCACGGCGCTCGCCGACGAAGCCATTTTCCCTGTCCCTCGAAAACGGCCGGAAAGACTGGGGGCCTAATATCCCTGCATGTGATCAACAGTGGAGTTCGATCATGTGGGTTCAATTGTTCAGCCTGATCTACCGCCTGTCCTGCCGGACCACTTTGGTTGAAATCGGCACCCACCACCTGGCGCGTTAGTCGCTGGCGCCAGCGATTTGGGTAAGACATATTGACCGGATAACCGGGGTTCTCAGGCGCAAGCTGGTTCACCAGCGATAGCCGAGCGTTGCGATGACGGTTAACGGCGCGCCGCGGTAGCAGTAACCGACCTGGCACGTGGTGTAGTGCAGATTGAACAGGTTCTTGGCATTGACCTGGAACTGGAGGCCCTTCAGCTCCTTCGCCGCCTGGCCAAAATCATATTTCAGCGCCGCGTCGATCAGGGTTACCGAGCTGTTCTTGAAAGTGTTCGCATCATCGCCGTAGCTCCAGGACATGTAACGCGCGCCGCCACCGACGCTCAATCCTGCAAACGGTCCGGCCAGCGGCAGGGCGTAGTTCGCCCACAGCGTCGCGGTATGCGGGGGATTGCCCGAGGGAAACTTGCCGATCAGCGAGTCGTCAGCGGCCTGCTTGGTCACCATGTCGAGATAGGTGTACGACGAGGTGATGTCGAAACCACCGCCCAGGCTAGCAAGCGCCTGCAATTCGAAGCCGCGGCTTTGAATCTCCCCGCGCTGGACCGTCACGCCCGTCCCCGTCGTGACCAGGCCACCGTCCTGGGTCAAATCGAACACCGCCGCGGTAATGAAGCTCCTCGTCCCCTGCGGCTGGTACTTCACACCGACTTCGGTCTGCTTGCCGGTGGTCGGCTTGAAGAAGGCGCCCGACGGATCGACGCCGAGATTGGGAAAGAACGAGGTTGAATAGGCGACGTAAGGCGCAACGCCGGAATCGAACACATAGGTCAGCCCGGCTCGCCCGCTATAGGCCTGATCGGACTGCGTCTGCCGGGTCAGCGCGAACAGATCCTCACCCGTGGTGCTGACCCAGTCGCTGCGGCCGCTCAATGTCAGGATCCAGTGATCGAGCCTGGCCTGGTTCTGAACATACACGCCGGACTGGGTTTGCCGCTGGGCTGTCGAGGACGAGATCGCGGGATCGGGAATGGATTCCGGCGCGTAGACCGGCGCAGCCAGGTTGAGATCGGAGACGCCGAAGCCGAATCCCTGCTTGTCGTTGAACTTCGACGAGGTGTAGTCGGTGCCGATCAGGAGTGTGTGCTGCACGGGCCCGGTCGATAGCCTGGCCTCGACCTGGTTGTCCATGATGGCAGATTGCAGCGTGTCGTGGACGTAGCCGGTGTAGCGCGAGACGACATTGCCCACCGGCGCGCCGAGAAAGCCCACATAGCGGGTGACCGCGTCGACATCGACGTAACGGAATTTCTGGCGGACGGTCACGTCGTTGTTGAACGCGTGCTCGAACAGGTAGCCCACGCGTCCCTGCTCCTGGTCGAGCGAATTGTAGGACGGACTGCCCGTGAAGATGTCCGTGGCGGTGCCGGTGCCCGTGGAGTGGGTGAACATGGATCCGGGCGTCTTCGACTTCTGATAGGACCCGAGAATCGTCAGGGTCGTCGATTGATCCGGCTTCCAGGTGACGGCGGGCGCGATGTAGGTCCTGTTATCCTTGCCGCCGGGCACGAACACGTTCGCGTCACGCATCACGCCGGTCAGCCGATACGAAAACTGACCGTTGGCATCGACCGGGCCCGACAGGTCGAAATTGCCCTGGATGCGATCGCGGTCGCCGAACACCGTCTGCACTTCGTGAAACGGCTGGCTGGTCGGCAGCTTGCTCGACAGATCGATCAATCCGCCGGGCGAGCCGAGGCCATAGAGCGCCGAGCTAGGCCCGCGGACCACAGTGATGCTGTCGACCCCATAAGGCTCGGTCTTGAACACGCTGAGACCTGCTCCCACGAGGCGCAGGCCGTCGAGATAAACGCCGTTATAAGTGATGTCGAAGCCGCGGATCGCGATCGCGTCGAAACGCGGATCGTAGCCGGAGGCATCGATGCGGACGCCAGGTTCATAGCCAACCGCCTCCGTCAGCGTCTGGACGGCACGGTCGTTGAGTTCCTTGCGCGTCACGACCGAGATCGACTGCGGCGTCTCGAGCAACGGCGTGTTGGTCTTGGTACCCGCCGGGCTGCTGTCTGCAACATAGCTGCTCTCGCTCGACGCGTTGGCGCGACCGGCACCGGCCTCGCGCATGCCCGAATTTCCGGCCGGCGCGGGCCCGGCATTGCGTTGCGTCGCGACGCGACCGCGCGACGACTGCAAAGCTCGCTGAGCGGGCTGGGTGCGCGGACGCGCCTGGATCGGTGCCTCCACCGTGACGGGGGGCAATGTCGCCGCCGTCGACGTCGAATTGGTCCCGGAGGTCTGTGCGACCGACGGCGCTGCATGCAGGACTATTCCCAGGCCGGCCGCTCCCAGACCAGTTCTCGCCATCCGTTCCCAGCCGAGCGTCCGCCCGTCGTTGCTCGTCATTGTCTTCCCCGAGTTCCGTGTTCGAACAACCCGGGAGTAACCAGATCGAGGCGCACACCGCCTTTGCGCGCGCGCAAATCACCTTTGATCGCTCGTGGAGGCGTTCAAGTTCACTGACAGCGGCTCGGCGAATAGCCGAAGTGCCTGCGGAACGCCGTCGCGAAATTGGCCGGATGGGCATAGCCGACCCGAAAGGCCGCCTCGGTGACCGACAACCGTTGATGAATCAGAAGGTCACGTGCGGCATCGAGCCGGCGGGCCCGCAAATAGTCGATCGCGCTCTCGCCATACGCCATCTGGAATTTCTGGTTGAAGGACCGGCGGCTCAGCCCCGCATTCCGCGCCAGTTCGTCGATGCTCCAGGGATAAGCGAGATCGGCATCCATTCGCACCTTGACCGATTCCAACCGCACCCGCTGGAGGTCGGCTGCAGGCTCGAGCGCGATTCCGCGCTTGCCGAACAAGGCGTGGACCACGATCTCGGCGGCGTGCGCCGACAGCAGCAATTGCGTCGCGTTTCCGGCCACCGGTGGCGAGAACATTTCTGCCGCGAGGGCCTGCACACGCGGAGACGCCGTGAGAGAGACGATGGCCGTGCCCAACGCGTCGGTCTTGAACAGCGCCCGAACCTCGTCGCCGAGTCCAAGCCCGTCGATGGAGGCTTGGGGAAGCGCCAGGCCGATCGCAGGACGTTCGCCGCAGCGAACCGAGCCTCCCACAGCGAGGGATTCGCGCACGGCAATCGCCGTCATCTGCCCTGCACCGGTTGTGCGCGTCAGAATGCCGCGGCCTGCGCCTTCATCGAGTGCGACGGAGATGAACAAGCCCGGCGCTACGATTGCGGGCCGATCGGGATCGGCGCGAAACTCACCTCTGATGAACACACAGCCCGGGAAATCCAGCCATTGAGGCGCTGTCGAAGCGCCTCGCTGTGCGGAGCCGATGATGTCGTCGTCAGGCCGTCCAGCAATTTGATTGTAAAAGTCCTGCATCGAATCCGCTACGCCGCGACATTGGCGGCTGGCGGCGGCGCACTCAAGACCTCTGCGCGCAGTTTGGAGAGCTTCGAAACTGACGCCTGCGCGCGCGGCGATCTGCACCGACGATACGGCAACCAGATCCAGGAGCGCGTCAGATACCCAGATATTTATGCTGCAGATCCGGCTCCGCCATCAGCTCGACGGACGTGCCGCTCCACACCGTCTTGCCGCGCTCGATGATGTAGTGGCGGTCGCAGATGCGGGCGAGGTGGTCGACGTTCTTGTCGACGACCAGGATCGACTGTCCCCGGCTCTTGAGCAGCGACAGGCAGTTCCAGATTTCTTCGCGGATCAGCGGGGCGAGGCCTTCGGTCGCTTCGTCCAGGATCAGCAGCTTTGGGTTGGTCATCAGCGCGCGGCCGATCGCGAGCATCTGCTGCTCGCCGCCGGAGAGCTGGTTGCCCATGTTGGAGGCACGCTCGGCGAGGCGCGGAAACATCACGTAGATGGCGGCAAGCGTCCAGGGATTGCTGCTGCCGAAGCGATCGGCCGCGGCCGCGACGAGATTTTCGCGCACGGTGAGGTTCGGGAAGATCTGGCGTCCCTCGGGGACGAGGCCGACGCCAAGCTTGGCGATCCGGTAGGACGGCAGCTGTCGCACCTCGGCGCCAGCGAAGCGGATCGTTCCGGCGCGCGCCGGTGTCAGGCCCATGATGGAGCGGATGGTGGTGGTCTTGCCCATGCCGTTGCGGCCCATCAGCGAGACCATCTCGCCCGGCTTGATCGACAGCGACAGGCCGAACAGCACCTGGGAGAGGCCGTAGCAGGTCTCGATGCCGTCGACGTCGAGCAGCGTGTCAGCCATCGCCTTTTCAGACATGGTGCGTCACCACATGCTGGTCGCCGAGATAGGCGCGCTTGACGTCCTCATTGGCGCGGATCGCGGCTGGATCACCGGAGGCGATGACGCGGCCATAGACCAGCACCGAGATGCGGTCGGCCAGCGCGAACACCGCCGGCATATCGTGCTCGACCAGCACGATCGAGACTTCCTTCCGCAGCTCCTGAAGCAGTTGCACCATGCGCTGGGATTCGGTGACGCCAAGACCCGCCATCGGCTCGTCCAGCAGCAGCAGCTTCGGCTTGCTCGCGAGCGCGACCGCGAGCTCGATCTGGCGGCGCTCGCCATGGCTGAGCCTGGACACCAGGACATCGGCGCGATGGCCGAGCCCGACGCGGTCGAGCGCGGCATGGGCGGCATCGCGCAGGCCCTTCTCCTTGCGCGCATTGGCGAAGAAGCGGAACGAGTGGCCTGCATGCGCCTGCGCCGCCAGCGCGACATTGTCGGCGGCGGTGAAGTCGAGCAGCAGCGAGGTGATCTGGAACGAACGGGCGAGCCCCAGCGCGCAGCGGCGATAGGCCGGCAGATAGGTGATGTCGCGACCGCCGAGCGAGACGCTGCCGGAATGCGGTTCGAGGTGCCCTGTGAGCTGGCTGATCAGCGTGGTCTTGCCGGCACCGTTCGGGCCGATGATGGCGTGCAGCTCGCCGCTAGCTACGTCGAGCGAGACGTTGTCCGTCGCAACGATGCCGCCGAAACGGCGCACCAGTTTTTCGACGCGGAGCAGCGGTTCAGCCACGATTGAGCCTCCCGAGCAGGCCCATGATGCCGCCGCGGCCGAACAGCACGATCAACAGCAATAGCGGCCCCATGATCAGCGCCCAGTATTCGGTGATCTGCGACAGGAATTCTTCCAGCAGCAAGAACACCACCGCGCCCATCACGGGGCCGAACAGCGTGCCCATGCCCCCAAGGATCACCATCACCATGAGGTCGCCGGAGCGGGTCCAGTACATCACGGCCGGGCTGATGAAATCGGTGTTGTTGGCGAGCAGTGCGCCGGCAAGGCCGCACATCATGCCTGAGATGACGAAGCAGACGAGCTTGTAGCGTTTTGCCGGAAAGCCGATCGCCTGCATGCGCTGCTCGTTGGAGCGCAGGCCCTGCAAGACGAGGCCGAAGCGCGAATTGGCGATGCGCCAGATCAGGACGATCACGGCGAACAGGCAGGCGAGGCAGAGATAATAGAACTGCGTGCGGTTCGACAGGTTGATCAGGCCGGAGAAGTCGCTGCGCTTGTAGACGGTGAGACCGTCATCGCCGCCGTAACGCGCAAGACCCGAGGCGACGTAATAGGCCATCTGCGCAAATGCCAGCGTGATCATGATGAAGTAGACGCCACGCGTGCGCAGCGAGAGCGCGCCGATCACCAGCGCGTAGATCGCGGAAGCTGCGAGCGCGACCGGGAACTGGATGAAGCCGGAGCCGACGCCTTCCTGCGCGAGCATGCCGACCGCGTAGCCGCCGATGCCGAGATAGGCGGCGTGGCCGAAGCTCATCATGCCGCCAAAACCCATGATGAGGTTGAGGCTCGCGGCCGCCAGCGCCAGGATGACGATGCGGGTGAACAGCGTCAGGATGAAGATGTTGCCGGACAGCTGCGAATAGAGCGGCAGCAGCACGAGGCCCGCCAGCATCAGGGCCGTGACGGCCTTGCTCACAGTGAAAGCCTTCATCGACGGTTGGCCGGAAACAGCCCCTCCGGGCGCACCACCAGCACGATCGCCATCAGCAGATAGATCAGCATGGACGACAGTGCGGGCGCGGCGGTGGAGGCGGCGGCGCCGCTCAGCACCTGCCGCAACAGATTGGGCAGGAAGGCGCGGCCGAGCGTGTCGATCATGCCGACGAAGATCGCGGCGAGGAACGCGCCGCGGATCGAGCCGATGCCGCCGATCACGATGATGACGAAGGCGAGGATCAGGATGTTCTCGCCCATGCCGATCTGCACGGTGAGGATCGGCGCCTGCATCAGGCCGGCGAGGCCGGCGAGCGCGGCGCCCAGGCCGAACACCAGCGTGTAGAGCAGCTTGATGTTGATGCCGAGCGCGCCGATCATCTCGCGGTTGGAGGCGCCGGCGCGGATCAGCATGCCGATGCGGGTGCGCATCACGCCGAGATAGAGCAGCAGCGCGACCAGCAGCGCCACCACGATGATGGCGAGACGATAGGCGGGATAGTGGATGCCGGGCAGGATCGGCACCGGCACCGTGAGCCAGGCCGGCAGCGGCAGCGCAAGCCCGGCCGGACCCCAGATCAGCCGCACGGCTTCATTGAAGAACAGGATCAGGCCGAAGGTCGCGAGCACGTGGTCGAGATGGTCGCGCCCGTACAGATGCCGCAGTGCCGACATCTCCAGCACGATGCCGAGCACCAAAGTCGCACCTAACGCCAGCAGCGCACCGAGCAGGAAGCTGCCGGTCCAGGCCGCAAAGGTCGCGGCGAAATAGGCGCCCATCATGTAGAGCGAGCCGTGCGCGAGGTTGACGAGATCCATGATCCCGAACACCAGCGTCAGGCCGGCCGCGAGCAGGAACAGGAGCAGGCCGAACTGCAATCCGTTCAAGAACTGTTCGACGACGAGCAGCATCAAAACTCTTTCAGGCGCACGCGGTGTCGCGCCGATGTTCGAACTCGGTCGCCATCAGTGAAAGAGCTCCCCCTGCCTCTTCAAGGCGGAAAAATGGGTAATGGCAGTATCGTTCCGAGGCAAGAGCGATTCAACACCAGACATGCACTTTGTTGCATGCCGGTGCATGCGATCGAAATTGGCCTTGCAAGAAGGCTGCCGCGCAGGATGGGTCAACCTGCCGCACCCAAACGATCGCCCTCCCCCAGGCATGCCTGGGAGAGGGCGCGAAGGTCGACGGAAGTCGGAGAAGGCGTCTAGTGCGACGTCATCTGCCGGGGAAGATCATCCGGCTCGGCCAGCACGCTGTTGGCCGTCGAGGCTTCCAGCGCCGCCATCCGGAACAGATAGGCGAGCGTTGCCAATCCGGTGTCTTCCGCCATCTGCGCCAGCTCGAGCGCCATGTCGGACATGTAGCCGAGATTCTCGTCCTTGGTCTGCGCCATGATCTGGCTGTCCCGCATCATGTTCGACATTTCAGGCGCTCTTTCGTTGCGCGGCAGCAAGGCCGCAGAGGTTGGCACGGGCGACGGCGTCCAGACGCGGGCCGTCTTGTTGTACGATCGAATCCATGCCGATGCGATCATGCAGGGCATCAAGGGTCTCGCGGCGAATGTCGATGGTCGCCGCCATGGTCCAGGCGTTCTCCACCAGCTCCGGCAGACCAAGCGGGGTCACGACGAAGCCGGCCTCATGGAAGCGCGGCAGCCACCAGGTCTCCATGATCGCGCTGACCTGCGCGATTCCCTGATCGAGGCAGAACTCCTGCACCGCTGCCATCAGTTGCAGGTTGAGAGTGCCGTCGCGGCGATCGCGCACGACAAAGTAGCGCGACCATTCCCAGACCAGCGGATTCGCAGGGCAGCCGCGAACCGATGCCAGATGCGGGAAGACCTCGCTCATCATCGAGGGTTTGGTGGTGGGGTAGAGCCGGTGACCGCCGACGACGCGCCGGCCTTCCAGCGCAAGCAGATAGACAGTGTCCTCGTCGTCGTAGGAATCGACCTCGCGGCAATCAGGCCGGCGCAGCGTCTCCCAGTGCCGCTCCTCGACGAAGATGTCGTGGCGTAGTCGGAAGTGCTGCTCGAGTACGTCTTCGTAAAGGTGGCGATTGACCGAAGAAATTGCGTGAATCATGAAAACCCCCATTCAGCCGGAATGAGGGGCAGCCTCTGCGAAAAGAGGCAGGTTCGATATTGGGAAATTTCCCAGTACGTCGCTTAGGGATTGATGAGCTTGTTGCGAATCGCCAGTGCAACCGCATGCGTACGGTTGACGGCGCCGAGCTTGCGCGCGGCGGTTGCAAGATGCTCTTCTGCGGTGCGCTGCGTGATGTGCAGGATCTCGCCGATCTCCCAGGCCGACTTGCCCTGCGAGGCCCAGGCGATCACCTCGCGCTCGCGCGGGGTGAGACGCGTCGACAGATGCGGCGCCGGATCCAGCAGGCGGCGAATATGGTCGAAGCCATACATTGCCATCAGGTGCAGTGCCGGCTTGCTGCGGGGATTGAGGTCGAGATGGACGCCGCCGAGCGACACCGCCGCCTCGTAGCCGGTGAGCCCGTGGATCGGCACGATGAAGCCGCGCGACATGCGAAAATCGCCGGCGCGGTTCATCACCTCGGCCGCGCTCGGCTCGAGCTCGGCATCATAGGGCGCTTCCGACCACTCGAACGGATTGACCGATTGCCGGCACAGCCGCACCACGGGGTCGACGCGGTCGTAATTGTTCTGGGTGTAGAGATTGAACCATCCTGCCGGCCAGCGCTTGGCGAGCACCATCTGCGCGAACCGCTGATCGGGATTCGGCAACCCCGTCACGATGATGGTCTCGAAGCCGAAGCGACCGAACGCCGCCTCAAGCGCATTCATGGCGTCCGGTACCTTGCGATAGGTCCCCAGGCCTTCGATGAAGTCGAGCGCTTCCCGGCCATAATCTACGGCGTCTACGGCGGACATCGGTACGTTTCCTGAGCCTCGCCGTCGGTATAGCACGTATTTGGGAGCTGCCTCAATTCGCTGCTTCCGTAGTTTACCGGCCCTCGTCTGCACCCGAGATTTAATCTACTTGTGGAGGAAGTGACGTCAAGTTACACCTATGGCGTCTGAAGCGGGAAAATCACGATGGAAGACGAGGACATCGCCCTCAACAGCGTGCTCGGCCTGGAACTCAACCGCGTGTTTTTCGCCGTCCGCGAAACGGCAAACAAGCAGAAGATCATCGAGTACGCGCGCGAAGTGCTGCAGCGCGAACGCGCGGAGCGGCCCGGCAGCGCGTCGCCCGAGAGCCCGGCGAGCTAGAACACAGTTACAGGTGAGGCGTACGTTCTGCGCGAGCGGCGCCCTTCCATTCGAACGCGCCGATTTTGGCCGAAACATTCTGACTGCGAAGTTAATCAGAAATTGTTGCCGGTGAGCGAGCTGCGCTCTTACCCTCCCCTGGAGGGGGAGGGTAAAGCGCCGCCCGCTCCGTCGCACACTTGCCGCTGGATGACATCATGGCTCTCGTGAGATGATCGCCACCACGATCCTCTTTGGGATGCCCACGACATGATGACGCTGCGCCAGGTTGAAGTGATCCGTGCCGTGATGGTGACGGGTACCATCGGCGGCGCGGCGAAGCTGCTCAACGTGTCGGCGCCGGGGATCAGCCGGCTGGTCAAATACACCGAGCGCACGCTCGGCATCCGCTTCTTCCAGCGCCAGAACGGGCGCTATTTCCCGACGCCGGAAGCCGAGAACATTTTTGAGCAGATCAACGGCGTCTACAAGAAGGTCGACGACCTCTCCGAGCTCATCTCCAAGATCGGCCGCGGCGGTTTGTCGGAATTGCGCATCGGCTCGGTGCCGAGCATCTCCCAGGTGATGGTACCGCGCGCGATCGAGCGCGTCCGGCGCCGCTACCCCGATCTCGGCATCGACATCAACATCCTCAAGCTCGAGGAGGCCATCGACTACCTCCTGCTCGGCCGCGGCGAATGCGTGGCGATGAGCTATCGGCTCGAGCATTCCGGGCTCGACTTCATGCCGCTCGCCTCGGGTGAGCTCTATTGCATCGTGCCGCCGGGTCACGAGCTTGCCGGCCGCAAGCAGGTCTCGGCGGCCGAGATCACCCGCTATCCGCTGATCGGCATCGATCCCAACGATCCCTACGGCCGGATCATGGCCGGGATCTTTGCGCGCCACCGGCTCGACTACAACATCACGATCCGCGCACGCTTCGGCACCACGGTGTGTGCGCTGGTGAAGGCAGGGCTCGGCATCGCCATCATCGACCAGTTCACGGTGGCCCATGGCGGCTATCCGGGAATCGAGCTGTTGAAGATCACCGAGCCGACGCGGTTCGAGACCTATATCGCGGTGAAGCGCGGCGCGCCGCTGTCGCTCCATGTCGAGTATTTCATCGAGTCCCTGCGCGCCGAGATGCGCGCGGTGGAGCCGTCCCGCACCGAGGGCAACGCCGCCCCGGCACGCGGGCGCAAGAAATAACATTATGTTAGGTTTGCCAAATAAATGGGTAATTGTGTTAGGCACGGGAAAGGCTATCGTCGCAACTGGAAGCCCCTTGGAATTGTGCGGATTTCCCCGCTAATGGCCAGGACCCAACGCTCCCAACGAGACGATAGCCAACCATGTCCAAGCGCGGATACGCCGCCAGCAAGAAGCTTCTCACCGGCCTGATCGGGGCGCCGATCGCGCATTCCGCCTCCCCTGCCATGCATGAGCGGGCCGCCGAGGCGCTCGGCCTGCGCGGTCACTACCAGCTCATCGAGGTCGCCGGCGCCGATGCGGCCGGGCTTCGCATGATGCTCGAGGGCGTGCGGCGGCTCGGCTTTGCCGGCGTCAACGTGACTTACCCTTATAAGGAAGCGGTGGTCCCGCTGCTCGACGAGCTGGCGCCGGGCGCGGCCGCCATGGGCGCGGTCAACACCGTCGTCGTCAAGGACGGCCGGCTGATCGGCCACAACACCGACACGACCGGGTTTGCGCGCGCGGTCGCGCCGCTGCTGGCACCGTCCGCAAATGCAGTCGCCGTGATCGGCACGGGCGGCGTCGGCAAGGCGATCGCCTTTGCGCTGGCGAGCCTGAAGGTCTCCGACCTCCGCATCTTCGACAGCGAGACGGCGCGCGCCGAAAAGCTCGCTTCATTGCTTGCCAGGCACGGCGGCGCCACGGTGGCGAAAAGCGTCGAGGACGCGCTCGATGGCGCAACCGGCCTCGTCAACGGCACGCCGGTCGGCATGCTGCCGAACCGAGGCATGCCGGTTCCGGCGACCTTGCTGCACGAGAAAATGTGGGTCGCGGACGCCGTCTATTCGCCGCTGATCACGCCGCTGCTTGCAGCGGCACAGGCCGAGGGCGCGCGGATCATGACCGGGCGGGAGCTCGCGATCTACCAGGCCGCTGACGCCTTCGAATTGTTCACCGGCCTTGCCCCATCGACCGAGGTCATGGGAGAGGCATTCGACGAGGTGATGGCGGCACGAAGCGCGGCCTACCACGCAGCGTAACCGAAGCGGCCGGACACAAGGCCGCGGACAACATCAACGAAAAATGGGAGGAGTGACCATGAAATCGACCCTAGTGGCAGGCGCCTTGCTTGCCTTCGCGACTGCAACCAGCGTCCACGCGCAGGCGATCAAGCTCGCCGACGTCGCCGAGCTCTCGGGCGGCGGCGCCACCGTCGGCACCAACTGGAAGAACGGCATCGACCTCGCGATCGAGGAGATCAACGCCAAGGGCGGCGTGCTCGGACGCAAGTTGGAGGTCAGCCACGCCGATTCGCAGTCCAACCCCGGCGTTGCCCGCGCCCAGGTGCAGAAGGCGCTCGACGCCGAGCCCTATGTGCTGCTCGGGCCCGGCTATTCCGGCTCGGTCAAGGTGACGGCGCCGCTCGCGGCCGAAGCCGGCATCGCGCAGATCATGGGCGGCGAAGCCGCCGAGCTGACGCAAGCCGGCAACAAGTTCCTGTTCCGCACCTCGTTCGGCCAGCAATCGTCGATGCCGAAGGTCGCAAAATACATCCACGACGACATGAAGGCGAAGACGGTCGCGGTGGTCTGGGTCAACAACGACTTCGGCCGTGGCGGACGCGACGTCGTCGTGAAGGAACTCGACCGGCTTGGCTCCAAGGTGGTCGCCGATCTCTCGACTGAAGCGGGACAAGCCGACTTCGCCGCCGACGTCGGCAAGATCAAGGCCGCCAATCCCGACGCCGTGTTCGTCTACCTGAATGAAGAAGAGAGCGCGCGCATCCTGAAAGAGCTGAAGCGCCAGGGCGTCACCGCGCCGCTGATGGGCGAGACCACGCTGATCGGCCAGAAGGTGATCGAGCTGGCCGGCGATGCCGCCAACGGTGCGCGCGGCCATGTCGGCCTCACCACGGACGCACCGGTCGACCTGATCAAGACGTTCCGCGACAAGTTTTCCAAGAAGTACAATTACGTGCCCGACCATAACGGCCTGAAGGGCTATCTCGCCGTCTACATGGTGAAGGCCACCACCGAGAAGATGGGGAAGGTCGACAGCAAGGCGTTCGCCGACACGCTGCATGGCCTGACCATCAAGGCCGCGGACGAGCCGGGCATCCTGATGGACGTCACCTTCAGCGAGACCGGCGACATCGACCGGCAGAGCTTTCTGGTCGAGGTGGTCGAAGGCAAGCAGGTGGTGAAGCAGGTGCTGCCCAAGGTGAAGTGAAGTCTTCGCCTCTCCCCGCTTGCGGGGAGAG
>NZ_JADPIU010000099.1:0-50300 GCF_023073075.1 Bradyrhizobium sp. 61
GGGGAGGGGGATGTCGTTGTGGATGGAGGCCATGAAGGTGTCCTTGATTGAGAAGTTTGTAGGGTGGGCAAAGGCGCGCTCTTCGCGCGCCGTGCCCACCATTCATCGCATTGTTGCACGGGATGGTGGGCACGCTTCCGCCTTCGCTCTTCGAGCTACGGCGGACAAGTCGCTTTGCCCACCCTACGAGTGCTCGTGCGCGGCGGCCTCTACGTACAAACCGCCTCGACATTGTTGCCATCGGGATCAATGAGGAACGCCGCGTAGTAGGTCGGGCTGTAGTCCTTGCGCGGGCCGGCGCCGCCATTGTCGCGGCCGCCGCTCTTCAAGCCTTCGCTGTGGAATGCCTTGACCGCGTCATGATCCCCGGCGCGAAACGCGATATGCGCGCCGTCGGCCTTGCGTCCCTTGTTCAGGTGCAGCCAGAGCGCCGGCTCGCCCTTCGGCCCGAAGCCCGCATAGCCGTCGCCGCTGGAGCACAGGGCGTAGCCGAGCGGCGCCAGCACCGCGGTGTAGAAGCGCGTGGCGGCGTCGAGGTCGGCAACACGCAGTCCGATGTGGTCGTACATGATCGTCTCCATTGCAAAGCGCGCCGCAACTGGCGCGTGCCGGAGACGACCCTATTCAGTTGAGGGTCGCGCGCTCTTGGAGAATCTTGCGCTCGCCCTTCGACGCCTGCCGGAACTTCGTCGGCGACACGCCGGCGGCGCGATGGAAGGTGCGGACGAAATTGGAGAGATCGCCGAAGCCGACGTCATAGGCGATGTCGGTGACCGCGATGTCATCATCTGTCAGCAGTCGCGCCGCGTGGCGTAGCCGCGAGCGCACCAGATATTGATGCGGGGTGACGCCGAGCACGGCCGAGAACAGCCGCAGGAAATGGAACGGGCTGAGGCCCGCCTGCCGCGCCGCCTGTTCGAGGTCGACCTCGGCATGCGAGTTGGCGTCGATCCACAGCGCGGCTTCGACTGCGCGGCGGCGGTCGCGTGCGGTGGGCGTGGCCGGCTTGCGCGCCTTGCCCGAGACGACATCGATGAAGCGGCCGGCCAGAATTTGACCGACCTCGTCGAGACCGAGGTCGCTGTTGCCATCTGCCGCCGTCTGGGCGAGCTCGCCCAGCACCATCAGCTCGGGCAGCGGCGGTGTCGCGCCGACCTGCCAGATCTCGCGCCGTCCCCCGAGGGCATCGACCAGGTCCTCGCTGAAGAAGAAGCCCAGGCAGACGTCGCCGCTGACGTGCTCATGCGTGCAGGTGTATTCCTCGCGTGGAGCGCCGACCAGCATCGAGCCCGCCACCAGCTCGAAGAAGCCGGCGCGGCACTGGCAGCCGAAGCTGCCGGAGCGGACATAGGCAATGGAATGCCCGGTGCGGCACTCCGCGAACGGCTTGTCGTCCGGTCCCGCATCGCAGCGAAACTCCGAGACCGTCATCGATTGCGTGGTCAGCAGCGTGGTCGCATCCATGCCACCTATCTAGGCATGGTCCGGACAAGTGTGTAGCGGTTGTCCGACAAGATCATGCCCAAAAAAACAAAGCTAAGGTGCGATTCCGATCGCGCCTTAGCTGGGCCTCGGTGGCGCAACGGGCAGCAGCACCTCGAACAGCGTCTTGCTCGCGACCGGATGGGCGCCCTCGAGCGCCAGCAGCCGCCGCTTGGAGATCACCCCGCCGTAAGGCGAGAGTCGGTCGGCGTAATTGCCGGCCTCCAGCACCCGGTGACAGGGCACGATCAGCATGTAGGGATTTTTGGCGATCGCCTGCGCCACCGAATGCGCGGCGCCGGAGGCGCCCAGCGCCTTGGCGATCTCGTGATAGGTGCGGGTCTCCCCGCGCGGAATGGCGCAGGCGGCTTCATAAACGCGCCGATGGAAGCCGGGGACGCCGCCGGCGTCCAGGCTGACCTCGGAAAAATCAGGGTCGCCGCCCTGCAGCAAGCCTGCGATGCCCTCGATCGCAAGCTCGGCATTCAGCGGAGGCTGCTGCTCGCGCGCCTCGGGATGGACCGCGAAAATCCGGCGGCGGGTGTCGATCTCCCGCGCCTCCGGCAATTGCACGGCGACCACGCCGGTGCTGCTCCAGACAATGCCGCAGCGCCCTATGGCCGTGTTGAATATCGTGTAGCCACGCCCAACCATGCACACGCCCCACTCAGTGCACGTCTCTCCCCAGACGCGCGATCATAACACCGCCACAATCCGGCGCACCTGGAATCTTACTGAAACGTTAAGAAGCGTCCGGCCGGGTGCGCCAAACCGCTTGGCGGGAGGCGCCGTCTCGGCTAATCAGAGCGGGCGCTGCATGCGCATAAGCGGGCGTAGTTCAATGGTAGAACGGCAGCTTCCCAAGCTGCATACGAGGGTTCGATTCCCTTCGCCCGCTCCATTCAAAAATTGATGGCCGCTGATTTGGCGTGTTGGATGTTTCTCCGACCCATGGCCACGTTCATCTTGGCGTATCCGGAAGCATGAAGGGGCCAAAGATCCGCCAAATGGCGTCGGTCTCCCCAGCGTCGGTTAAAGTGGCCAATTTTTGGCGATGGCAATTCTTGGTGATGTAACGGATCACCGCTCGCGCTGCATTTCAGAATGGAGCGGCTTATTCATCCCGACGACACGAGATCACCCTGAGGGATGCTATGCGCTCTCGCAGTTCGGCGCGGCTGCGTATCGTGAAAGACTGCTGGCGCAGTTTTGATTGCCTGTCGTGCAGCGGCGCAGCCAACGACGCTCAATCTGATCCTTCATCTGATCCTTCGCGGCTGCATCAAGCGTTCGTCATCTAGGGGCACTAAACTTGCCTTGGACAGCAGGGACTCATTGGTGCCGCGTTTCTGTTTCTGATTGTCGTGCAAAACATTCGGGTCCGGCCTGTTGCCGGGCAAACGGAGGCATTGATGACAAATTCAGCACCTGTTTTCACCGCTGGCGGTGGCAGCGACGATGCGTTCACGCGCGTGTCGACCAGCGCAACCGGGGCGCAGGCGGATGGCGCGAGTGTCCAGGCAGCGTTCTCGCCCGACGGCACGAAAGTGGCGTTCGCATCCTATGCCGACAATCTGGTGCC
Organism: Bradyrhizobium sp. 61; assembly: GCF_023073075.1. Lineage (NCBI taxonomy): Bacteria > Pseudomonadati > Pseudomonadota > Alphaproteobacteria > Hyphomicrobiales > Nitrobacteraceae > Bradyrhizobium > Bradyrhizobium sp. 61. The sequence continues at coordinate 3,065 of NZ_JADPIU010000099.1, forward strand.
CGGCGATACCAACGGTGCACCCGACGTCTTCGTGAAGGACCTTTCGACCGGGGCGATCACGCTCGTGTCGACCGATGCCAGCGGGGTTCAGCTGGGTGGCTACCAGCCGATTTTTTCGCCCGATGGCACCAAGCTGGCGTTCGCAACGGGCGTCGACATCTTCGTGAAGGACCTGGCCACCGGTGCCCTCACGCGCGTATCGACGAGTGCCAGTGGGGAGCAGGCGGACGGCTTATCGACCACCAACCCGATATTCTCGCCTGATGGCACCAAGGTTGCGTTCTATTCCGATGCCGACAATCTCGTGCCTGATGATACCGACCACGTGCGCGACATCTTCGTGAAGGACCTGACCACTGGCGCGATAACGCTCATAGCGCCCAGTCCATACAACGGAGGACCCGGCGGCGGCGGGCTTGAGAATGGCTTTACCTTCCCCCCCTCGTTCTCGCCCGATGGCACCAAAATCGTGTTCGGGTCGGCCACAGTGCGCGGCGACACCACCGAGATCTACATCAAGGACCTTTCCACCGGGGCCACCACACTGGTGTCGGAGAGCGCCAGCGGCGCTCGTGGGGATCGCGGCAGCTTCGACCCGGTGTTCTCGCCAGATGGCACCAAGGTGGCGTTCTATACCTTTGCCGACAATCTTGTGCCGGGTAGTTCTAACAACCTAATCGGCAACATCGTCATTAAGGATCTGACCACAGGCGCGGTCACGCTGGTATCGACGGATGCCGACGGAGTCCCGCAGAACAATGGCGAAGCCCAGGAACCCGTGTTCTCGCCTGATGGCACCAAGGTGGCATTCGAGTCTTTATCCAGCATTCTGGTGCCGGGCGATACCAACCATACCTACGACATCTTTGTAAGAGATCTTACTACGCCTTCCTTCACCGCAGCGAAGCTGACGGACAATGGCGCTGCCCATGTTTCGACATCGCAGGCGGGTTTCTTTGCCGGTGCCCACACGGTCGCGGTGGCACCGCAAGACGGCAATCTCGGCACACTCACGGCCACCATCGACGTTGCCGATGGCAAGGTGACGTGGAGCTATGATGTCTCTCATGCCAACATCGCTCCGCTCGCGGCCGGACAGACCCATACCGACATCTTCATCTTGGTCCTCGACGGCTTCTACGGGACACAGGGCATCACCGTGACGCTGACGGGAATCGATGATGCGCCCGTGATCAGCTCGGGCACGACGGCAAGCTTCGCGGAGAATGGCTCTGGCGTCGCCTACCACGTCGCGGCGACCGATGTGGACAGTCCCGCGCTGACCTATTCGCTGTCCGGCACTGACGCGGCTCTGTTCGACGTGTCGGCGACGGGCGATGTGACGTTCAAGTCCGCGCCCGACTTCGAGGCGCCGAAAGACGCGAACCACGACAACGTCTATGACGTCACCGTCGCGGTCAGCGACGGGACAGAGATCGCGACAAAGAACGTCGCGATCACGGTCACTGACGTGAATGACACCAGCGGCGGCGGTGGCGTTCTGACGGTCACCGGCTCGACCGGCTTCACGTCGATTGACCGGGCCACGATCAATATCAGCGTGACCGGCAATTTGCACGAGACCGGCAGCGCCGGTGTCATCAGCAACAGCACGATCAACAATCTCGGTTCACTGAGCGAAGCCAAGGCGATGCTCGCGTTCGTGAACGATACGATCGCCGGCGGTTCCCTCGGTGCGATCGTCGCCAATGGCGGCACCATCACCTTCGACAACGTGCATCTGGACGGGACGTCGTTGGATGCGACGTCAGGCGGGCTTATCGAATCCGTTGCAGGCAGCGCCAACAGCTTCAACAACGTGACACTCAAGGCTGGCGCCGTGTTTGACGACAGTGCCGGAAGCGTTCTGAATGTCAGCGGCACGCTGAACAATGGCGGCAAGATCGAGTTCTTCAATTTCGCGAAAGCCATCCTGACCGGCGACGCCACGGTCATTGGCAATGGCGAGATCAAGCTCGATCCGGGCTCCTCGATCCTGAACAGCGGTGCACATCACACGCTCGACCTTGACGGCGGCACGATCGACGGCGCCGGCACGATCGGAAACGGAGATCACAGCCTCACCTTGGATATCGGCGTCTCCGGCACGCTCGAGGCGAACGGGTCCCAGCCGCTTGCGGTGAATACCGGCAATTCCGTCACCAGCAGCGGCCTGATCGAAGCCGTGCATGCCTCGCTCGATTTCGACGACGCCGTTTTCAACACCTTTGGAACGATCACCGCAGATCAGGGCGGCACGATCGATTTCGGGAATGGCTTGACCAATGGCGGCATCGTCAATGTCCACGCCGGCAGTGAGGTGGATGTTTCGGGCAACCTCGTCAACAACGGCGCTGTCCTGAATAGTGGCGTGCTCAAGGTCGATAATTTAAGCGGGACTGGCGCTGTCAACGTCAACAACGGGACATTGGTGGTCACTGGCAATCTAAGCAGCAATGTCGTTCTGACGGGCACGGACTCATTTGTCTTCGGACCCGATGCCAAACAAACATCCGGCGTCATCTCAAACTATACGCCAGGCACAACGCTGGTGCTGGATGGCTTCGACACCAAGGTGAACGCGGCATTTGACGCTCAGACCGGTATTTTGACACTGACCGATGCGGATCATCATGCGATGACGCTTCACCTCGCGCCTGGATCCTTGATCCCGCAAGCCCATGGCGCGGCGCCGGATTTTCTTGTCTAGCGAATTTCCACGGAAAGCCCGGTCGAACCCGCCATTTCCAGGCGCCTATGGCAAGGCGCCTGAGAATTTGCCGCGCAAAGATTCTAATATATTAGCTCCTTGCTCCCGGCACGCGCGCCCCGCCCGGCTTAAGCTTCGCTCGCCCTGATGGGTGCGGTCCTCGTGTCGGGCAATGTTCGGATGAAGACCAGGACCTGCAAAGAGATGGACCAGCAGAAACTCGACCGTGCGATCGGTCGTCGCTTGAAGACGTTGAGGACGCAGGCGGGCATCACGTTGAACGAACTCGCGACGCGCTCCGGTGTCAGCCGGGCCATGATCGGGCGGGTGGAGCGGGCGCAGAGCAGCGCCACCGCTGCGCTGCTCAACAAGCTCTGCGCGGCGCTCGATGTCACCCTCAGCGACGTCGTCGCGCTCGCGGAAAAGCCGCCGGAGCGGCTGATGCGGCTTGCCGACCAGCCGCTTTGGCGCGATCCCGACAGCGGTTACCGTCGGCGGCACGCCTCGCCGCCAGATGCGGCGAGCGGCATCGAGATCATCGTCGTCGATCTGCCGGCCGGCGCGCGTGTCTCCTACAGCCCCTGGGGCCGCAACGCGTTCACCCAGCAGCTGCTGATGCTGGAGGGGGCGGTCTGCGTACATATCGACGCCAAGACCGTGCGCTTGCGCGATGGCGATTGTCTCGATTTCGACGTGATGCGGGCGGTGACCTTCGAGAACGAAACCAAACAGGATGCGCGCTACGTCATCATCACGCGGCGCGGCACATCGTATGGGAAAATGTGATGTCGCTGATCGTGCGGGACGCCACGCTGGAGGATTCCGAAGATATTCTGGCCATCTACAATTACGCCGCGATCAACACCACGGCGGTGTGGACCGACGGACCGGCCGATCTGGATTCGCGGCGCGAATGGATGCGCGCTCGGCAAGCGGCCGGTTATCCCGTGCTGGTCGCGATGAAGGGCAGGGACGTCGTCGGCTTCGCATCATTCGGCGATTTCCGCCCCTGGCCCGGCTATCGCCACACGGTCGAGAATTCGGTCTATGTTGGCGAGCAACATCATCGGCTCGGCGTCGGCCGCAGCCTGATGGCCGCGCTGATCGAGCGCGCTACCGCGCTCAACAAGCACACGATGGTCGCCGCGATCGAGGCCTCGAATTCCGCCTCGACCGGGCTGCACGCGTCGTTCGGCTTTGCCGAGGTTGGCCGCATGCCTGAGGTCGGCTGCAAGTTTGGCCGCTGGCTCGATATGGTCCTCATGCAGAAGCGGCTTTCAAGTGAGGTGAGGCCGTGACGATGCAGGTCCGCACCGGCGACACCTTTGATCCGCGCGTCGTTGCGCTGCTCGACCATCACGTCACGGCTGCGCGGGCGCAGACCGCGCCGGGCAGCGCCCATGCGCTCGATCTCGCGGGGCTCCGCGCGAGCGACGTCGCGTTCTGGACCGGCTGGGACGGCGAGACGCTGGTCGCCACCGGCGCGCTGAAGATGGTCTCGGCCGACCATGGCGAGGTGAAGTCCATGCACACGGTGCAAACCACGCGGAGGCGCGGCTTCGGCGGCCGGATGCTCCGCCACATCATCGCTGAGGCCCGCGCGCGTGGCTTGAAGCGGCTCAGCCTCGAGACCGGCTCCTGGGATTATTTCAAGCCCGCGCATGCGCTCTACCAGGCGCACGGTTTTGTGCTCTGCGGCCCGTTCGAGGGCTATGTCGAGGATCCCAACAGCCTCTTCCTGACGCTCGACCTGACCGGCGGCTGAGGCCGCGCGGTGTAACCCGGGCCCGAAAACATCGCCCTGCGCCTCAAAATGAGTTGCGTACCTCAAAACACCTCGATAACCTTCAGCCATGGCCGATACTCTCACCGCGACCGCGCTGACGCTGAAGGACATCGCCCGCGAGGCGGGCGTCAGTCTCGCGACGGTCGACCGCGTCCTGCACAACCGGCCGGGCGTGCGGCCCGATACGGTCCGGCGCGTTAAGGCGGCGATCGAGCGCAACGCCTTCCAGCCGCACGTCGCCGCCGCCGAACTCGCCCGCAGCCGTGCCCGCCGCTTTGCCTTCGTGATGCCGGCGGGGCCGAACCCCTTCATGCAGCAGATCGAGGCCTATCTCGGTGAGATGTCGGCCTGGCTCTCGGCCCGCCGCCTCGGCGTCGAGGTGGTCGCCACGGATGTGTTCGACCCGTCCGTGCTCGCGGCCTCGCTGGAGGCGCTGTCCGGCGATTACGACGGCGTCGCCGTGGTGGCGCTGGACCATCCCGGGGTCCGCGCCGCGATCAACGATCTCGTCGACGCCGGGACCAGGGTCGTGACGCTGGTCTCGGACGTGCCGTCCTCGCGTCGCCACCATTATGTCGGCATCGACAACATTGCGGCGGGGCGCACCGCCGGCGCGCTGGTCGGTCGGCTGGTCGGCCAACGGTCCGGCAAGGTCGCGATCGTCGCAGGCTCGCAGGGCCTGCGCGACCATTCCGAACGCATCTTCGGCTTCAGCCAGGTGATGGCGTCGGAATTCCCCGATCTCAGCGTGCTGCCGGTGCTGGAAGGGCGCGACGAAGACGGCCGTTCGGAACAGGTTCTGGCGCAGCTGCTCGGCAGGCATGCTGACATTGTCGGCCTTTATAACGTCGGCGCAGGCACGCAAGGCGTCGCCACAGCGTTGAGCGATGCCGGCCGCGGCAAGCAGGTGGTATTCGTCGGACACGACGTCACCGTACTGACGCGCCGGCTTCTGTTGCAGGGCGTGATGGATGCCGCGATCTCGCAGAACCCCGGGCATGAAGCGCGCGCCGCCGTGCGCGTGCTGCTCGCGCTTGCGCGCGGCGAGCCGATCTTGCGCGAACAGGAGAAGATCAGGATCGACATCGTGATGCGGGACAATTTGCCCTAGGGGCGGGTGGATTTCGAAACGGTCCGTTGCGGAAAGGGCGACTTCAAGATCGCGCACCGCATCAGGCGAAAGGGAGGACGGCGTGTATCTCGGTATCGACATCGGCACATCCGGTGTGAAAGCGGTGCTCGTGAGCGAAACCGGCGCGATTGTCGCGACGGCTGCGCGCGAGCTTGCGCTGTCGCATCCCGCGCCGCTGTGGTCCGAGCAGGATCCCGACGCCTGGGTCGATGCGGCGGTTGGCGCCGTCGACGATCTCGCCGCCCGCCATCCGCGCCAGGTCGCGCAGGTGCGCGGCATCGGGCTGTCCGGCCAGATGCATGGCGCGACGCTGCTCGACGAGGATGGACGGCCGCTGCGCCCCGCTATTCTGTGGAACGACGGCCGTTCGCACGCCGAATGCGTCGCGCTCGAGCGGCGCTGCCCGTCGCTGCATACGATCGCCGGCAATCTGGCAATGCCCGGCTTCACCGCGCCAAAGCTGCTCTGGGTCGCGCGGCACGAGCCGCAGATCTTCGAGCGCGTGGCGAAGGTGCTGCTGCCGAAAGCCTATGTGCGTTATCGCCTCTCCGGCGAGATGGTCGAGGACATGTCCGACGCCGCCGGCACGCTGTGGCTCGATGTCGGTCTGCGCCGCTGGTCGGCGCTGCTGCTGCATGCCGTCGGGCTCGATCTCCATCACATGCCCCGCCTCGTCGAGGGCAGCGAGGTCAGTGCAGTGCTCGCGCCGGAATTCGCGCGGCGCTGGGGCATGGCGAATGATGTCGTGATCGCCGGCGGTGCCGGCGACAATGCCGCGAGTGCCATCGGGCTCGGCGCGATCGCGCCGGGCGATGCGTTCCTGTCGCTCGGCACATCCGGCGTGGTGTTCCGCGTCACCGACCGGTTTGCACCGGCACCGGCTTCGGCCGTGCATGCGTTCTGCCATGCGCTGCCCGGCCTCTGGCATCAGATGGGCGTGATGCTGTCGGCCGCAGCTTCGCTGGCCTGGCTCGCGGGCGTGATGGAGACGCCGGCGGCCGCGCTCCTGGCGCCGCTCGGCGAGCGTGTCGACGGGCCGAGCTCCATAAAATTCCTTCCCTATCTCGACGGCGAGCGCACGCCGCACAACGATGCCGCCGCCAGCGGCGCCTTCGTCGGCCTGCGCGGTGCGACCGGGCGCAGCCAGATCGTGCAGGCCGTGCTGGAAGGCGTCGCCTTCGCCGCGCGCGACAACCTCGCGGCGCTGAGCGCGGCCAGCGGGCCGATCGCGGAGGTCGATCTCGTCGGTGGCGGCTCGCGCTCGCCGCTGTGGGCGCAGATCTGCGCCGATGTGCTTGGCATTCCCGTCCACCGCGTCGAGGAAGGCGAGGTCGGGGCGGCGCTCGGCGCCGCACGGCTCGGCCGGCTCGCCGCCACCGGTGAAGATCCCGCGGAAGTGTGCAAGCGCCCGCGGCGGCTCGCGAGTTTTGCGCCCCGCGCATCCGTCACTGCGGCCTATGACGAGGCCTATCGGCGGTGGCGCGAACTTTATCCTGCGTTGAAGGAGACCCTTAAGTGAACGCATCAGCCAAATTCTTCGATGCAAGCGCCCCTGTCGCCTTCGGCGGCAAGGATGCGGGAAACACGCCCGCCTTCCGCTGGTACGACAAGGACCGGCTCGTGCATGGCCGCAGGCTCGAGGATCACCTGCGCTTTGCGGTCTGCTACTGGCATTCGTTCTGCTGGCCGGGCGGCGATCCCTTCGGCGGCGAAACCTTTCTGCGCCCCTGGCATCAAGGTGCCGATGCGATGGCGCAGGCGCGCGCCAAGGCCGATGTCGCCTTCGAGCTGTTCCGCCTGCTGGACGTGCCCTTCTTCACCTTCCACGACGTCGATGCGGCTCCGGAAGGCACTTCGCTCAGCGAGTCCGTCGCCAATCTCAACGCGGTCGCCGATCTGTTCGAAGCGAAGATGGCCTCCGCAAAAGTCCGCTTGCTCTGGGGCACGGCCAATTTGTTCACGCATCGCCGTTACATGGCGGGTGCCGCGACCAATCCGGACCCCGAAATCTTCACCTATGCCGCCGGCCAGGTGCGCGCCGCGCTGGAGGTGACGCACCGGCTCGGCGGCCAGAACTATGTGCTGTGGGGCGGCCGCGAGGGCTACGAGACGCTGCTCAACACCGATCTCAAGCGCGAGCTCGACCAGCTCGGCCGCTTCATCTCGCTGGTCGTCGAGCACAAGCACAAGATCGGCTTCAAGGGCCCGATCCTGATCGAGCCGAAGCCGAAGGAGCCGACCAAGCATCAATATGATTTCGACGTCGCCACCTGCTACGGCTTCCTGGAACGCTACGACCTCCTGAACGACGTCAAGCTCAACATCGAGCAGAACCACGCCATCCTTGCCGGCCACTCCTTCCATCACGAGGTCGCGCTCGCCGAGGCGCTCGGAATCTTCGGCTCGCTCGACGTCAATCGCGGCGACGATCTGCTCGGCTGGGACACCGACCAGTTCGCGATGAACGTGCCGGAGCTGGCTCTGGTGTTCCACGAGATCCTGAATCGCGGCGGCTTCACCTCGGGTGGGCTCAATTTCGACGCCAAGATCAGGCGGCAGTCGATCGACCCCGACGATCTGATCCATGCCCATGTCGGCTCGATGGATGCCTGCGCGCGCGCGTTCCTCGCCGCCGCCGACATGCTCGATGCCGGCGCCCTCACCGCACCGCTCGCGCAGCGCTACGAGGGATGGGCGGGACCCGAGGGCCGGGCCATTCTCGGCGGCCAGCGCTCGCTCGCCGAACTTGCCGACCGTGCGCTCAGCCCCGGCTTCGACCCGCGGCCGCGCTCGGGGCGGCAGGAATATCTGGAATCCCTGGTCAACCGTTACGTTTGAGGAAGGCCGCTGATGACAAAGGCTGAAGCGACACCGGTCCTCGAGCTGACCGGCATCGGCAAGGAGTTCGGCGCAATCCGCGCGCTGCATAGCGTCGACCTGCAGGTCCAGCCCGGCGAGGTCGTCGGCCTGATGGGCGACAACGGCGCGGGCAAGTCCACGCTGGTCAAGATCATCGCCGGCAATTTCCGTCCCAGCCATGGCGAGATCCGCTTTGCCGGCAACGCGGTCCATTTCAACCGGCCCGTCGATGCCCGCGGCGTCGGCATCGAGGTCGTCTACCAGGACCTCGCGCTCGCCGACAATCTGACGGCTGCTGCCAACGTCTTCCTCGGCCGCGAGCTGAAGCGCAGGTTCGGCCCGCTCGCATTGCTCGACCACAAGGCGATGGCGGCGCGTGCGCTGGAGCTGTTCGGCGAATTGCGCTCGGAGACGCGCCCCGACGATCTCGTCAAGCAGATGTCTGGCGGCCAGCGCCAGGCGGTTGCGATCGCGCGGACGCGCCTCTCCAACGCGCGGCTGGTCATGATGGACGAGCCGACCGCCGCGATCTCGGTACGCCAGGTCGAGCAGGTGCTCGGCCTGATCCACCGGCTGAAGGAGCAGGGCGTCGCCGTCATGCTGATCTCGCACCGCATGCCCGACGTGTTCGCGGTGTGCGACCGCGTGATCGTCATGCGCCGCGGCGAGAAGCGGGCGGACAAGCCGATCCACCAGACGTCGCCCGAGGAAGTCACCGCCCTGATCACCGGCGCGAAGGAGGCGGCGTGATGGCCATGCCCTTGGAATCTCCGATCAGCTTCACCAATGTCGGCCGGATCAAATGGTGGCAGCGCGGCATCTTCGCCTCCCAGACTGGCTATGTCCTGCTCGCGCTGGCGATGCTGCTGGTGGTGATGCATTTCGCCAGCCCCTATTTCTTCACCGAAGGCAACATGCAGAACGTGGCGAAGAATTTCTCCTTCATCGCCATCGCCACCCTCGGCGTTACCTTCGTGATCATCACCGGCGGCATCGATCTGTCGGTCGGCTCGATGATGTGCTTCTCCGCCATGATCACCTCGATGGTCATGACCGAGCTGTCGGCGCCCGGCTCGCCCGCAGGCTCGCTGTTCGTGCATATGGCCGCTGACGGCAAGACCGTGCTGGCCAACGTGCCGGGTCTGATCCTGCTGATCTCGATCCTCGCGGGGCTCGGCGTCGCGCTGATCGCGGGCCTCGTCAACGGCTTCTGTATCGCCGTGCTCGGCCTGTCGCCCTTCGTCACCACGCTCGGCATGCTCTCGATCGTGCGTGGGCTTGGCTACGTCGTCTCCAACGGCCGCGGCAGTTTTCCGGGCGGGCCGGACGCTGATTACTTCTACGCGCTCACCTCGGGCGATGTGCTCGGCGTGCCGGTGCCCTTCATCTATCTCGTGGTCCTCGCGCTGGCGATGGCCGTGGTCCTGCACCACAGCTCGTTCGGCCGCCACGTGTTCGCGCTCGGAGGCAACGAGAAGGCCGCCGAACTCACGGGCATACCGGTCGTGCGGGTGAAGATCGAGGTCTATGTGATCTGCGCGCTTGCTGCAGGGCTCCAGGGCATCATCATCTCCGGCTGGCTCGGATCGGCGCCCGCCAACATGGCGACGTCCTACGAGCTCAACGTGATCGCGGCGGCCGTCATCGGCGGTGCCAACCTCGCCGGCGGCATCGGCGGTCCGTTAGGGGCCATCGTCGGCTGCGTGCTGCTGGAAGTGATCCGCAACGGCCTCGTGCTGGCACAGGTCAGCTCCTACTGGCAGCAGACGCTGGTCGGCGTGATCATCATCCTGGCCGTGTTGGTCGACCGCATCCGCTCGCGGATGATCTGAAATGACGTCGTTCCGGGAGGGCAACGAAAATGTCGCCTGTCCGCTCCCCGGACGATCTTGAGAGGATGGGCGCCAGAGAAGGGTGGAGGAAACAATGAGGAAACTTCTTCTTGCCGGCATCGCCGTCGCGATGATGGCGACGCCGGCGTTTGCCGCGAACTACCGTTTCGTGATCGTGCCCAAGGCGATGAACAATCCGTTCTTCGACTTCGCGCGCGACGGCTGCCTGAAGCGTGCCAAGGAGCTCGGTAACATCGAGTGCATCTACAAGGGGCCGGTGGAGCATGAGCCGGCGACGCAGGCGCAGATCATCCAGGACTTCGTCACCCAGAAGGTCGACGGCCTCGCCATCTCGGTCGCCGACGTTGCGGCCATGACTAAGTCGATCGAGGCGGCGACCGCGGCCGGCATCCCCGTCATCACCTTCGATGCCGATGCGCCTGGCTCCAAGCGGATCGCCTATATCGGCACCAACAACAAGGAGTTCGGCGTCGCGCTCGGCAAGGAGCTCTTGAAGCTGCGGCCCGATGGCGGCAAATACGCGATGGTCTCGGGCGGTCCGGGCGCCAAGAATCTCGCCGAGCGCGTCGACGGCGTCCGCGAGGCGCTGAAGGGCTCGAAATGGACCGAGGTCGCGGGCTCGCCGACCTTCTGTAACGACGATCCGGCGCTGGCGGTCCAGCAGATGACGGATATGCGCACCGCAACGCCCGACCTCGCCTCGATCGTTCCCATCGGCGGCTGGCCGATGTTCGCCCCCGAAGGCTTCAAGGCCTTCGCCTCCAGGAACAAGAAGGATATCGACTCCGGCAAGTTCACGCTGGTTGTCGCCGATACGCTGAAGATGCAGCTCGAACTGCTGCGCGACGGCTATGCCAATGCGCTGGTCGGCCAGCGTCCGTTCGAGATGGGCGAGAAGGCGATGGATACGCTGCTCGCCATCAAGAAGGGCGAGAAGGTGCCCGAGATCGTCTATACCGGCCTCGATCTCGTGACCAAGGACAACGTTGCGCAGATGTTGAAGTAGGAGCGTCGCCAGCCCCGTGCTCCTGCGAACCTCTCCCGCTTGCGGTTTCCGCAAGCGGGAGAGATGATTGGACGGTTGGAAGGAAGACTTTTGGAAGGCAATGGGAATGAAACGGTCGCGGCTCGGCTCCCTCGACGTCACCTCAATCGGTCTCGGTTCGGCCCCGCTCGGCGGATTGTTCACCGCCGTCAGCGATACCGATGCGCTCGCCACGATCGAGCGCGCCTGGTCGGCCGGCATCCGCTTCTACGATACCGCGCCGCTCTACGGCTTTGGCCTCGCCGAACGGCGGATCGGCGCTTTCCTGCGGCAGCAGCCGCGCGACTCCTACGTCATCTCGACCAAGGTCGGTCGTCTGCTGCGCGCGCCTGATGGCGCGGCCGCCGAGGACGCGCACTACAAGGGGACGTCGCGCGAGCGACCGGTGTTCGACTTTTCCTATGACGGCGTGATGCGTTCGGTGGAGGAGAGCCTGACGCGCCTTGGGCTCGACCGCATCGATGTCCTGCTCGTGCATGATCCCGACGATCACTATGACGACGCCGTGGCCGGCGCCTTCCGCGCGCTCCAGCGCCTGCGCGCCGACGGCACGGTCAAGGCGATCGGTGCCGGCATGAACCAGTCGGAAATGTTGGTCCGTTTTGCCCAGGCCGTTCCGGTCGACTGCTTCCTGCTCGCCGGCCGCTACACGCTGCTCGACCAGGGCGCGCTGGATGCGCTATTTCCGGTCTGCCGCGAGAAGAACATCGGCATCCTGCTCGGCGGCATCTACAACAGCGGAATTCTGGCCAATCCGCATCCCGGCGCGAAGTTCAACTATCAGGACGCCGACGCGGCGCTGATCGCGCGTGCGCTCGAGCTCGACGAGCTCTGCCGCAAGCACGGGACCGAGCTGAAGGCCGCCGCGCTCCAGTTCTGCATGGCCCATCCGGCGGTCACAATTGCCGTGCTGGGCGCGCGCAACGCCGCGGAAGTTTCCGACAACATCGCGATGTCGGAGAGGGCGGTGCCACAGGCCTTCTGGCAGGAGCTGCGTGCGCGCAAGCTCGTCGACGCACGCGCGCCGCTGCCGGGCGGAGCGTGAGGCATGATCGTCGACGGCCATCAGCATTTCTGGGATCCTTCGCGCGCCGACTATCCCTGGATGGACGCGCCGGAATTGGCCTCGATCCGCCGCGCCTTCGGCCCCGCCGATCTCGCGCCGCTGTTGAAAGCAAACGACATCGACGCGAGCATATTGGTGCAGTGCCGCTCCGCGCTGGAGGAGACCGAGGAATTCTTGCGGATCGCGCATGCGACGCCCTCGGTGATTGGCGTCGTCGGCTGGGCCGACCTGACGGACGGTGGGCTTGGCGACACGCTCGACCGCTTGCGCGCTTCGCCCGGCGGCGACAAGCTGGTCGGCATTCGTCACCAGGTGCATGACGAGGCCGATTCGGACTGGTTGTTGCGCGAGGACGTTCAACGCGGCCTCACTGCAACGTTCGCCCGCGATCTCGCCTACGATTTCCTCGTCCGCACCCGCGAACTGCCCGCCGCGATCGCAACTGCACAGGCCTTTCCGCAAGCGCGTTTCGTGCTCGACCACGCCGCAAAACCGCCGATCGCCGATGGCGGAAGCGCCGAATGGGCTGATCGCCTCGCGGCTCTCGCGGCCTGCGGCAATATCTGGTGCAAGATTTCGGGCCTCGCGACGGAAGCGGTGTGGAGTGACTGGGATGCCGAGCGGCTGTTTCCGTTCGTCGAACATGCCGCAACATGTTTTGGCGAGGATCGCCTGATCTTCGGCTCGGACTGGCCGGTGTGTCTGCTTGCCGGGAGTTATGGCGAGATCAAGGGAGCGCTGGAAGCGTGCCTGGCGAAGCTGGGGCCGAATGTTCGAGAGAAGGCATTTGGTGTGAATGCGAAGCGAGCCTATCGGCTGGCAACTGCAAGCTAAGGGCCGGGCTCTTGCTTACCCTCCCCTGGAGGGGGAGGGTCGATCGCGCGTAGCGCGAGCGGGGTGGGGTGATCTCTCCGCTCGGGCATCGCATCGGTGGAGAGACTGTCACCCCACCCCGTCTCACATTTCGCTGCGCTCAATGTGAGCCGATCCTCCCCCTCCAGGGGAGGGCAAGAGACGTCACGCGCCCGCGGGCACCTGGTCCAGAAATCCCGTGATGCTCCTGATGCGGCCGTCCTTCAGCACGGCGAAGTCGGTGCCCTTGATCGGGCTGTCGACACCGTCGGGACCAAGGCCCCACGAAAAGCGGACATGCTCGCCGTAGCCGTTGGGCTCGCCGATCAGCGTGAACTTGAAGTCGGGAAAGCGCTGCTGCACGCCCGCGATCAGCGCGTCGATGCCGTCCTGCCCGTCGCCCTTCATCAGGGGATCGACATAGCTCGCATCAGCCGTCCAGTTCTCGCTGAGCAGTTCGCGACGGCGGCCTGCGGCGCGCTCGTTCCAGAGTTCGATGTAGCGGCGGGCGATGGTGACGGGGTCGGTCATGGTGCTCTCCTTCGATGGCGCCGTGTTCGGCTGTCTCGACTATCGAAGGTTCGCACGCGCAGATCGATTACCTCGGAGGTCATGCGTACGCAGAAAAGAAGCGCGATGATGCTCTCATCGCGCTTCGGACGTTCGCAACAATCTCAGTGCGAATTTACTTCGCCGCGGTGACCATGATCTCGACGGTGTACTGAGCCGCCGCGAGCTTGGCTTCGACGGTGGCGCGAGCCGGGGTGTTGCCGGGCGAGACCCAGGCGTCCCACACCGCGTTCATCTCGGCAAAGGTCTTCATGTCGGTGATGTAGATCGTGGCCGAGAGCAGCTTCGACTTGTCGGTGCCGGCCTTGGCGAGATGGCTGTCGATGGTCGCCAGGATGTCCTGGGTCTGCTTCGTGACGCTTTCACCGGCGGCCTTGTTGGCGACGACGCCGGCGAGATAGACGGTGTTGCCGTGCACGACGACCTGGCTCATGCGCGGGCCGGTTTCGAAACGCTGAATGCTCATTGGGGGATCTCCTGGTGGGAATGGCGGCCCTGTCTAACCCAGCGCCCCCCGCTCTGCCACCCCGGGCACGCATGCGTTGCCGGGCACGCATGCGTTGCCAGGCACGCTTGCGTTGCCCGCTGATGCACGCGTCGTTCACGGAAACTGACTGAAAAACGACCAGATCGTCTCGGCGCCGTCGATGTCGCGGTTCTGCGGCCCGAGCAGGCTGGTTGCAACCTTCGGGAAGCGGGCATCCGGAGCGAAGCCGGGCATGCGGTGGCCGCCATGGTTGATGCGATAGAGCACGACGTCGTGCCCTTTGGGACAGCGTGAGGAGATCCGTGTGACCGTGGACTGGTCCGCGGGCGCCTTCTCGGGCAAATCGGTCACCTCGGCGTCGTCGGTCTCGCAGCCATTGAGCTTGCGCCAGAAGGCCAGCGTCTCTTCGGTGGACCAGAACCCGTCTGCGGCATAATAGCTCGATCCGCGTCCGCCCTCGTAGGGGACCAGCGGATCGGCCGTGCCGTTGATGAGCAGCATCGGCAACGGCCGCGATGGATGGCAGGTGACTGCGGCCTCATCCGTGAGATTCATGATCACGCTCGCGCCCGCGGCAAACAGATCGGCGCGCGCGCAAACCAGCGTCATCGCCATGGCGCCGCCATTGGAGATGCCGGCGACATAGACACGCTTCGGGTCCGCCGTGCCGTTCGTCACCAGCGTCTCGACCAGCTTTGCGATGAAGGCGACGTCGTCGGTGCCCTCGGGCGGGCCACGGAGCGCCGG
Organism: Bradyrhizobium sp. 61; assembly: GCF_023073075.1. NCBI lineage: Bacteria > Pseudomonadati > Pseudomonadota > Alphaproteobacteria > Hyphomicrobiales > Nitrobacteraceae > Bradyrhizobium > Bradyrhizobium sp. 61. The sequence continues at coordinate 18,172 of NZ_JADPIU010000099.1, forward strand.
TCCCGCCTTGGTCCGCGCATCGGCCCAGGCATGGTTGAGGCCATCAGGAAAGACCACGGCAAAACCTTCACGCTTTGCGACCTGTGGCCACGCCGTTCGCGCGACCATGTCGGCGCCGCGCTGGGTCTTGCCGTGCAGCACGACCACGAGCGGCACCAGCCGCTTCGCCGGCAGTTGTGCGGTGTAGGATCGCTTCACGCCGTTGACGTCGATCGTATCGGCGGATGCGGCCGAGGCTGCGGCCAATGCCGCAAGAAGCGCCCCGATCTGCATCCACCTCCGCATGATCTAGCCCACGGCCTTCGCCGCGGCGCGGCCGGCATTGCGGCCCGAGAACAGGCAGCCGCCGAGGAAGGTGCCTTCCAGCGAGCGATAGCCGTGCACGCCGCCGCCGCCGAAGCCTGCGGCTTCGCCGACCGCATAGAGGCCGGGAATGACGCTGCCCTCGCTGCCGAACACGCGCGAGTCGAGATCGGTCTCGAAACCGCCCAACGTCTTGCGGGTGAGGATGTTGAGCTTGACCGCGATCAGCGGTCCCTGCGCGGGATCGAGGATGCGGTGCGGAGAGGCCGTGCGGATCAGCTTGTCGCCGATATAGCGCCGCGCATTGTGGATGTTCATCACCTGCGCATCCTTGACGTAGGGATTGGCGATCTCGCGGTCGCGCGCCTCGATCTGCATCCTGACGTGCTCGAGCTTGAGGAGGTCGCTGCCGGCGAGCTTGTTCATGGCCGCGACGAGATCCTCGATCTTGTCGCGTACGATGAAGTCGACACCATGGCTTTTGAATGCCTCCACCGGCGCCGGCGCGCCCTTGTTGGTGGCGCGGCGCAGGGTCATCCGCCAGCTCCTGCCTGTCAGATCGGGATTCTGCTCTGAGCCCGACAGCGCAAATTCCTTCTTGATGATGCTCTGGGTCAGGATGAACCAGGAATAATCATAGCCGGTGGACATGATGTACTGGAGCTGGCCGAGCGTGTCGGAGCCGGGAAACAACGGCGCCGGCAGCCGCGTGCCTGTTGCGTCGAACCACATCGAGGACGGGCCGGGCAGGATGCGGATGCCGTGGCGCGGCCAGATCGGATTCCAGTTCTGGATGCCTTCGACATAATGCCACATGCGGTCGCGGTTGATCAGCCGCGCGCCCGATTTCTCGGTGATGCCGATCATGCGGCCGTCGACATGCTCGGGCACGCCGGAGATCATGAACTTCGGCGGCTCGCCAAGCCGCTTCGGCCAGTTCTGCCGCACCAGCTCGTGATTGCCGCCGATGCCGCCGGACGCCACGATCACGGCCTGCGCCTTCAGCGCAAACTCGCCGACCACGTTGCGCGACGAGCTCTTGCCACGCTCGACATTGTCAGGCGCGAGCACGGCGCCGCTGATGCCGTCCACCGTGCCATTGGTGATGGAGAGCGCATCGACGCGATGGCGGAACCTGAAGGTCAGCCGGCCGCTCTTCATGGCCTCGCGCGCGCGGCGCTCGAACGGCTCGACGATGCCAGGGCCGGTTCCCCAGGTGACGTGGAAGCGCGGCACCGAATTGCCGTGGCCCATCGCGTCATAGCCGCCGCGCTCGGCCCAGCCGACCACCGGGAAGATGCGATGCCCCATCGCGCGCAGCCAGTCGCGTTTCTCGCCCGCCGCAAACGCCACATAGGCCTCGGCCCATTGGCGCGGCCAGAAATCCTCGTCGCGGTCGAAGCCGGCGGTGCCGAGCCAGTCCTGCATTGCGAGATCGAAGGAGTCCTTGATGCCGAGTCGGCGCTGCTCGGGAGAGTTGACCAGGAACAGGCCGCCGAACGACCAGAACGCCTGGCCGCCGAGCGACTGCTCGCCTTCCTGGTCGACCACGATCACCCGCTTGCCGGCGTCGGCGATCTCGGTTGCGGCCACCAGTCCCGATAGTCCCGCGCCGACGACGATGACGTCTGTCTCTTCCGCCATAGGTTCCCCCCTGTAGTTGTCCGGATTGAAGCCAGCCGTTGCAACTGAGATCAAGGGCTTGGCGCGTAAGACATCGTTAACTTGTTCCGGTTTGGGACCGAGTCGGGCCTGGTGCAGCGCGGGCGCAACACTGGATTTGAATTTGTTTTGAGCCAGCCGGCGCGCCTAGACAAAACCACGGTTACGACGGACGCTAGCAACGCATCACCACCTGACACGCAGATTCGAATTCGACTGGGGCGGGGGACAATGAAGTTTCTGACGGGGTTGCTCGCGGCGGTTCTCCTCATCGCGAGCATGGGGGCTTCTCACGCAGTGGTTCGGATTGCGGATGACCGCGGTGGCCGGATCGGAACCTACGTCGACAGGTACCAGGATCTGCGCCAGTCAGGCGACACCGTCATCATCGACGGCCTCTGTGCCTCGGCCTGCACCATCGTCCTCGGCGCCATTCCGCGCGACCGCATCTGTGTGACCTCGCACGCGACCCTCGGCTTCCACGCCGCCTGGGATTTTGGCGCCAACGGCCGTGCGGTGACCAACTCCGAAGCGACCCAGATGCTCTATGCGATGTATCCCTCGCAGGTGAAGCGCTGGATCAACCAGCGCGGCGGCCTCACCCCGCACATGCTCTTCCTGAGGGGCAAGCAGCTCCAGGCCATGTACAAGCCCTGCTACCTCGACGCGCAGGCCTCCACCAACCGCCCCCTGCGCCGGGCTCTCCCGCAAGCGGAAGAGCTGGAGTCCGCTCGGGGCCAGCTGCTTCGCTGACGTCATCGGCGCGATCTGATTCCGGGAAGTATTCCTTGGAGCACCCGCGGCGCTTGCCCGGGCCCGGGCCAACGCCTATTTGAATGGCAAGGGAACCGGGGCCTTCGCCCCGATCGTTGTCATGGCTCAACCACTGCACCCGGCCCAACCGCTACAGGACAATTCGCCCACTGCCGGCCGGCTGCCGTTCGTGCTGCTGTTGGCTGGCGCGGGGATCGGCGGTCTGGTCATGCTCGGCGCGCTGGCGCTCTGGTTCCACTACGGCAGCCAGGTGTTCTTCGAAATGATCAGGACCGGCTTTGCCGCCTGCTTCTGACCTGCGACAGGAAGTTTTCCGCTCATGAGCTCCACCGCCCGTCCGCTGGTGATCGCGACCGCCTTCGCTGCAAGCCTCGTCGTCGGACTATTGATCGTGTTCTGGGCGATGGGCGGGGTCAGCAAAGTGGCGCAGCCGGCCGCGATCGGCGGCCCGTTCCAGCTCACCGACCAGCACGGCAAGGCCGTCACCGACAAGAACCTGAAGGGCAAGCCGACCCTGATCTTCTTCGGCTACACCCATTGCCCCGACGTCTGCCCGACCTCGTTGTTCGAGATTTCGGAGGTGCTGCGCGCGATGGGCAAGGATGCCGACAAGGTCAATGCCGTCTTCATCTCGGTCGATCCCGAGCGCGATACGCCGGCGACGATAAAGGACTATCTGTCGAGCTTCGACCCGCACCTCGAAGGGCTCAGCGGCGACCCCGCCGAGACCGCCAAGGTGATCACCTCCTACCGGGTCTATGCCAAGAAGGTCCCGACCAAGGACGGCGACTACACCATGGACCACACCGCGCTGATCTACCTGATGGACCGCGACGGGCGGTTCGTATCGCCGTTCAACATGAAGCGGACGCCGGAAGAGGCCGCGGCCGATTTGAAGCGGTATCTCTGAGGGCCCTTTCGGGCGCAGTCCTCTCCACATCGTCATGGCCGGGCTTGTCCCGGCCATCCACGTTCTTGGGCGGGCGAGAAAGTCCGTGGATGCCCGGGACGGGCCCGGGCATGACGGCTGAGAGACCTTTACCCATCCCGCAATCGGCGCTCGCGTTCCCGGCGGGATGGTCTATAACGCCTTCCGATCCCAACGAAATTCGTTCATTTCCCGCCGATGGCCCCGTCACGACAGGCAAAATCGTCCAAAACCGTGCGCCGCGTCCTGACCGGGCTGGTCGCCTGCGCATGTCTGCTCGCAGGCCTGCCCTCCGCAAAGGCCCAGGCCCCGGCCAAGCAGCCTCCGGCGGCATCCCAGGCCACGCCACAGGTCGCGCCTCAGGCGGCCCCGCAGGCCGTGCCCGGCTTCTGGGACCCGCGGCGGCGGCCGGAGCGGCCCGACCTGTCGCGCCTGACCGTGATCCGCTTCCTGACCGAGACCGACTATCCGCCGTTCAACTACACCGGCGCTGACGGCAATCCGGCCGGCTTCAACGTCGATCTCGCCCGCGCGCTGTGCGAGGAGATCAAGGTCACCTGCACGGTGCAGATGCGCCGCTTCGAGACCCTGGTCGACGCGCTCTCCTCCAACCGGGGCGATGCCATCATCGCCTCGATGGCGGTGAGTCCGCAGCTCCGCGTCCGCGTTGATTTCACCGATCCCTATTACCGCGTGCCGGCGCGCTTCGCCTCGCGCAAGGACGCAGTGATGCCGGAGATCCGGCCCGAATATCTCGAAGGCAAGAAAGTCGGCGTCATCGCCGGCTCCGCGCACGAAGCGTACCTCAAGGCGATGTTCACCGACGCCGAGCTGCACCCCTATCCCAACGACGATGCGATGCGCGCGGCGTTGCGCAAGGGCGAGGTCGATTTCATCTTCGGCGACGCCATCTCGCTGGCGTTCTGGATCAACGGCACGGATTCCGGCGATTGCTGCGCCTTCTCCGGCGGCCCCTTTGTCGAGAGCCGTTTCTTCGGCGAGGGCATCGGCATCGCCGTCCGCAAGGGCAACGACGTGCTGCGCCAGGCCCTGAACTGGGCCCTGTTCCGCGTCTGGGAGAAAGGCCGCTACACCGATCTGTGGCTGCGGTATTTTTCGGTGAGCCCGTTTTAGTGCCGTAGGGTGGGCAAAGGCGCGCTAGCGCCGTGCCCACCGTCTTTGGCAGTGGTGGGCACGCTTCGCTTTGCCCACCCTACGATTCCACGATAAAGGCGCTGCTACTTTTGCATTCTGCCCGGAAATCGCTATTTTCCGCGGCCCGGAGGCCCCTGAATGTCTGTCATCGATCTTGCCGCGAACCCGAGCGATCTGCGTGCGCTCGCCGAACAATCCAACGCCTGGCCGTTCGAGCAGGCGAAGGCCATTGTCGCGCGGCTGAAGAAAAGCCCGAAGGACGAGGTGCTGTTCGAGACCGGTTACGGCCCGTCCGGCCTGCCGCATATCGGCACGTTCGGTGAGGTCGCGCGCACCTCGATGGTGCGCCATGCCTTTCGCGTGCTCACCGAGGACAAGATCAAGACGCGCCTGCTGGCGTTCTCCGACGACATGGACGGGTTTCGGAAAGTGCCCGACAACGTCCCCAACAAGGAGATGCTGGCCGCGCATCTCGGCAAGCCGCTGACGCGGGTGCCGGATCCGTTCTCCAACGAGTACCCGTCGTTCGGGCACCACAACAACGCGCGCCTGCGCGCCTTCCTCGATCATTTCGGCTTCGACTACGAGTTCGCGAGCTCGACCGACTATTATACGTCCGGCCGCTTCGACGCGACGTTGCTGAAGATGTTAGCTGCCTACGACAAGGTGATGGCGATCATCCTGCCGACGCTCGGCCCCGATCGCCGCGCCACCTATTCGCCGTTCCTGCCGATCAGTAAGACCACCGGTGTCGTGCTCCAGGTGCCGATGATCCGGCGCGACGTCGCGGCCGGTACCGTGACCTATGTCGATCCGGACACGAACCAGGAAGTCGAGACGCCGGTGACGGGCGGCAACGTCAAGTGCCAGTGGAAGGCCGACTGGGCGATGCGCTGGGTCGCGCTCGGCGTCGACTACGAGATGGCCGGCAAGGACCTGATCGACTCCGTGAAGTTGTCCGGTGCGATCGCCAAGGCGCTCGGCGCCACGCCGCCCGAAGGTTTCAACTACGAGCTCTTCCTCGACGAGAAGGGCCAGAAGATCTCGAAGTCGAAGGGCAACGGCCTGACCATCGACGAATGGCTGCGCTATGCGTCGCCGGAATCGCTGTCGCTGTTCATGTATCGCGAGCCGAAGGCGGCCAAGCGGCTGTATTTCGATGTCATCCCGCGCAACGTCGACGACTACCAGCAGTTCATCGACGGCTTTGCGAAGCAGGATGGCAAGCAGCAGCTCGGCAATCCGGTCTGGCACGTCCACAACGGCCATCCGCCGAAGGGCGACATGCCCGTCACGTTCCAGCTCCTCTTGACGCTGGTGTCGTCGTCGAATGCGGAGAATGCCGAGACGCTGTGGGGCTTCATCGGTCGCTATCGTCCCGGCGTGAGCCCGCAGACGCATCCGAAGCTCGATGCGATGGTCGGCTATGCCATCAACTACTATCGTGACTTCGTGGCGCCGACGAAGCAGTTCCGCGAGCCGACCGAGGTTGAGCGCGCCGCGTTGCAGGATCTGCGCGATGCGCTGTCGCAGCTTCCGCAGGAATCCTCGGCCGAGGACATCCAGAACGTCGTCTACGAGATCGGCCGCCGCGAGCCGTTCCTCGACCAGGTCAAGAAGGGCAAGGACGGCCGTCCGGGCGTGACGCTCGACTGGTTCAACATGCTCTACCAGGTGCTGCTCGGCCAGGAGAAGGGCCCGCGCTTCGGCTCCTTCGTCGCGGTCTACGGCGTGCAGAACGCGGTCAACATGATCGACGGCGCGCTGGCGAGGAGTGCGTAGTAGATGCCGTAGCCCGGATGTCGCTACGCTCATCCGGGCTACAGATTTGAAGCGCGCCTCAGATCGAGCGCAGCACGAAGCGCCGGTTGTCCTTCTGCACCGGGCGCGCGTTCATCGGATAGAGCTTTGCGAACGCGGCGACGTCGGTGGCTGACACCTGGATCGGGTCGGTCAGCAGCAGCCATTCGACCACCTCCGAACAGGGCGGGGTCGTCAGCGAGCCGGAGTAGCGGAAGTAGCTCAGCCTGTGCGGCAGCATGGCGTGGGGATCGATGGCCGCGTCGGCCTTCACCGCGGGGCCTTCCGCCGCGGGCATGGTCTTGACGATCTTGCCGAAGGCCGTGTTCGGCTTGCCTTCCGCCATCAGCACGCCGACCACGGCGAGCCCGCCGGCATCGTTGCGATGCACGAAGTGCGCTTCCATCGGAAAGTTCTTGCCGCCGATCATGTGTTCGCTCGGCCGGTGGAAATGCACCTGGAGCAGCTTGTATTTGACGTCGCCGAGCGTGAGCGTGCTGCCTTCGGCGAAGTTGAGCTGGATCGTGTGCCCGTTGTTGACGATGGTGTCGGCGCTCTTGCCCCAGTTCAGCTTCAGAACAGGCAATTGCAACTTGATCGTCCCCTCGATGTCGATCGGCGATTGCTGCAAGCCGACCGCGCAGGCCTTGTTGGCCGCGTCGAGATCGCCCCATTTGGCCGGGCCGCCGGCGCCCTCGTAGCTCCAATGCGTGCCTTCGGCGGCAAAGGCCGGCTTGCACAGCGGACAGAGTGCGAGACCCGCCAGGGCCTTCAATGCGTGACGGCGATTCATCATATCCCCCTGCGATGAATTTGATCGGCAAAATCGGCCGCAACCTATGCGAGAGGGATGGTGAGTCGCAAGGTCGCCGGGGCGAGAAGCGGCGCGGCCGGCGTCATGGTGCGGTTACGACGCAATCACTGGCTCGCCCACACGATTCGCGCGATCCAGCCGACGTCGCTCGGCGCCATCGTATGCTCGGCCTGCGATGCATCGAGCGGCTGCAATTCCAGTGCCTTTGCCGTGCGGCGCTTCAGCGTCGCGACCGTCACCTCGCCTGCCTTGGTCTTCACCACCACGCGATCGCCTCTGCGGATCGGCGCGCGGGGAGAGATCAGGATGACGTCGCCGTCGCGATAGGCCGGGGCAAGCGCATCGCCGGAAATCTCCAGCGCAAAGGCGCGACTGTCCTCGGCGGTGGGAAGTGCAAGTTCGGTCCAGCCCTTGCCGGATGGAAAGCCGGACTCGTCGAAAGCTCCGCTCGCGCCGGCTAGTGCGAGGCCGAGCAGCGGCACCGATCGGCCGTCGCTGGCGTCGTCACCGGTCAACCCGGCAAAGGTGTCCATCGAGGAGCCGGCCGCCGCCAGCGCTTTCGCGATCGATTCGGTGGATGGCCAGCGCTCGCGCCCGTCGGGGGTGACGCGCTTGGACTTGTTGAAGGTGGTGGGATCGAGCCCCGCCCGCTTGGCGAGGCCGGACGGCGACAGGCCGGCACGCTCCGCCAGCCGATCCAGCGCTCCCCAGATCTGGTCGTGAGTCAGTATCCTCTGCGCTTTGGCCTGTCTGACCATGGAAGGTCCAGCCCGTCGCAACTCAGGAAAACTGTCCTCAAATCAACCGGTTTTCCGTTTTTCGCGCAAGGGGTGGCGGGAGAAGCATTTTCAAGCGAAGCCGATACCGGTGCGCGTCAAGAAAACGCGTCAAAAACAAGAATTTGGAGCCCCGTTCCGATTTCATCGGAACGGAAATGGCTCTAAGCCTTGAGTTCGGAGGGGGCGGCCATTACGGTCGCGCCCGGGTTTTGAGGACCCGCACGAGACGAAAAAACCCAAAAGACTCAAAGAGCAAACAGGGCTGCGTGAGCGGTGGTCAAGATCTACAAAATCTGTCCGGCCTCGGCCTGGCGCGAGGCGGAACGGCAGGGTGTCTACCGGGGCAGCGCGGACGATTCGCGCGACGGGTTCATCCATTTCTCGACCGCGCCCCAGGTTCCCGAGACCTTGCGCAAGCACTATTTCGGGCAGCGCGCGCTGTTCCTGGTCGAGGTCGACGGCGACGCGCTCGGCAGCGCATTGCGCTGGGAGCGCTCGCGCAATGAGGAGCTGTTTCCGCACCTCTATGGCGAGCTCGATTTCGGCGCGGTGCTGTCGGTGATGAACCTCAACATGCGTTCCGATGGCGGCCACGACGTTCCGGAGCTTATCCCGTGATCCGCGCCTTCGACGCCTTTTCGCTGCCGGTGCTGCGCTGGCTCGATCCGGAGGATGCGCATCGCCTCGCGATCCAGGGCCTGCGCTTCCTGCCGCCGGTCAAGCCGCGGCCTGACGATCCCAAGCTTGCGGTGCGTGCCTTCGGGCTCAACTTCCCCAATCCGATCGGCATGGCCGCGGGCTTCGACAAGAGCGCCGAGGTGCCGGATGCGTTGCTGCGGCTCGGCTTCGGCTTCGTCGAGATCGGCTCGGTGACGCCGAAACCTCAGAGCGGCAATCCGCGACCGCGGCTGTTTCGTCTGGAGCGCGACGAGGCCGTGATCAACCGCATGGGCTTCAACAATGACGGCGCTGAAGTCGCGCTGCGCAGGCTCGCGGCGCGCGCGCAGCACGGCGGCATCGTCGGGGTCAATGTCGGTGCCAACAAGGATACGCCGGATCGCGTTGGCGATTACGTCAAGCTGATCGAGACCTTTGCGCCGGTCGCGAGCTATTTCACCGTCAACGTCTCCTCGCCGAACACGCCGGGCCTGCGCAATTTGCAGGAAGGTGCGCTGCTGGACGATCTCCTCGCCAGGGTGATCGACGCGCGCGAGCGGGTGCGCCAGAAGGCCGGCGACACGCCCGTGCTGCTCAAGATCGCGCCTGATTTGAGCCTCGCCCAGCTCGACGACGTCGTGCAGGTGGCGCGCTCGCGCCGGGTCGACGGCATGATCGTGGCGAACACGACGATCGCGCGGCCGAGCACGCTGCGCGAGGAAATGCGCGCCAAGGAGCAGGGTGGTCTGTCCGGCCGGCCGCTGTTCCGCCTGTCGACGCGCATGGTCGCGGAGACCTATGTGCGCGTCGAGGGCGCCTTCCCCTTGATCGGCGTCGGCGGCGTGGATTCGGGCGGAGCCGCGCTGACGAAGATCCGCGCCGGCGCGAGCCTGATCCAGCTCTATTCGTCGCTGGTCTACAAGGGCCTCGGCCTGGTCGACGAGATCAAGCGTGATCTCACCTCGACGCTGCTCCGCACGGGGCGCGATTCGCTGTCCGAAATCGTCGGCGCCGACGCGGCGACGCTGACGGCGGAAGACTGGCCGGGGATGTAGCCACCGTCCAGTAGCCCGGATGGAGCGCAGCGCAATCCGGGAATCTGTCCGCGAGCACGAAGACCCCGGATTTCGCTGCGCTCCATCCGGGCTACGAATCTACGATTTCGGAAACGTCACCCGATACAGCGCCGGATAGCGCGCGCCCTGCAAGCCGCCGCGGGCGACGTAGAAGGCGATCAGCGCGCTCCACAGCCCGGCATTGCCGAACGATTGCAGTGCCCACCAGGCGCCGATAAAGATCGTGAACGATAACAGCATCAGATTGCGCATCTCGCGCGCCCAGGTCGCGCCGACATAGATGCCGTCGAAGCCGAAGGCGAACACGCCGGGGATCGGCGCAAGCACGATGAACGGCAGGAATTCGCGCGCGGCGCGGCGGACGTCCTCGCTCGCTGTCATGACATTGATCAGGTTCGGCCCGAACAGCGCGAACAGCACCGCGACGACCAGTGCGAAGCCGAGGCCCCACAGCAGCACCAGCCGGGTCGAGTCCGCAAAGCCGCTGGCATCGCGCGCGCCAAAAGTGCGGCCGCAGAGCTGCTGGGCTGCGTTCGCAAGACCGTCGAGGAAGAACGCGCTGACCAGCAGGAAATTGTTCAGCACGGAATTCGCTGCCAGCGTAACGTCACCGGCGCGTGCGCCCTTGGCGGTGAAGAACAGGAACACGGCGATCAGCGCCGCGGTGCGGATCATGATGTCGGAGTTCACCGCCAGCAGCCGCATCAGTTTTGCCCGGTCGAGCAGCGTGGCAAGGGGCACCGCAAAGCCGCCATCCGCATAGCGCCGGCAGACGATCACGCCGAGCACGAAGCCAATCGTCTCCGAGAGCAGTGCGGCGATCGCCGCGCCCGCGATGCCGGTGTCGTAGACCAGCACCAGCAAAATCGTCGCCGCCATGTTGATGAGGTTGATGACGACCTGCAGCAGCAGCGCCGGATTGGCGCGCGCCTGTCCCACCAGCCAGCCGAGAATGACGTAGTTGGCGAAGGCGAACGGCGACGACCAGATCCGGATCATGAAATAGGTCTTTGCCGCGCGCGTGACGCCTTCGCTGCCGCCCATCAGGTCGAACAGCCCGGCGGCCAGCGGCAATTGCAGCGCGATCAGCGCGGCGCCGATCAGGCCCGCGACGATGAAGCCGCGCACCAGGATCACGGTCTCCTCGCGTGTCTCGCCCGCGCCCAGCGCCTGCGCCGTGAAGGCGAGCGTGCACATGCGCAGGAAGCCGAATAGCCAGAACAGGCAGTCGAAGATGACGGAGGCCATCGCGACACCGCCAAGCAGCGCGGCATCGTCGAGCCGCCCGATCGCGGTGGTCGAGACTACGCCGATCAGCGGCGTGGTGAGGTTCGCGACCATCGCGGGACCGGCGATGGTGAAGACCTGGCGGGAACCGATCCTGGGATGAACGGGCGCGTGCATGTCAGAACACGAGCACCATGCCGTCTTCGGCGGCGAGATGCGGTACGTCGTCCAGGCGTGACAGCATGTCGTCGCTCATATGGGTGAGGACCAGGCGTTTCGCGCCGATTGCTGGCAGATGCTGTTCCAAGGTCTTCAGGCTGAGATGGTTCTTGACCACCTTCTCGTACATATAGGCTTCAGCAATGAAAAGGTCCGCGCCATGCGCCAGCGGAATGAGCGTCTCCGTCCATTCGGTGTCGGCGCTGTAGGCGAGCGTGCGGCCTTCAACCTCGACGCGGTAGGCCAAGAACGGCCCGCCGGATTCGCCGTGCACCACCGGGTAGGGCGTCACATTCACCCCGCCGAAGGTTTGGCTTCGCCCGGGCGCAAGTTCGATGAGGTTCAGCTCGAAGCGCTGCTTGGTCTTCGAGGAGTGCTCGAACAGCGCCTCCATCACTTGGCCGAGCCGCGTCTCGAGGCCTTGCGGGCCCGCGATCGTCAGCGGCCGGGTCCGCCGCGAGAATTGCGCATCGAGCAGGACAAACGGCAGCCCGGCAAAATGGTCGCCGTGGAAATGCGTGATCAGGATCAGGTCGATCTCATCACGGTCGATCTCGAGTCGCTTCAGCGCCGGCAGAGCCGACGCGCCGCAATCGATCAGGAAGTTGGCCGCGCGCCCCGAGACGTGGAAGCAGGTGTTGAGCCTGCCGCCCGAGCCGAAGGCGTCGCCGCAGCCGACAAAGCGCAATTGCATCGGCTGCGGGCTCCCAAATCCTTACCTGTTGCGCGGCGCGCCGAATACGCGCGAGAGCAGCCAGATCGGAACCACGATGACGGCGCCGAGCAGGAAGTAGCGCCACAGCCAGTTCACCGCGTCGAAGCCGAGATCCCAGAGGCGCTGGAACAGCAAGCGGATGCTGTAGATGATATTCCAGGGATCGAAGCCGATCGCGGCGAGCACGACGCCGACCAGGATCGAGAGCAGGACCAGGCGAAACGCGACCGCCAGCGGCGAGCCGCCGAGAAAGCGGTTCAGCCCATCGCTGCGGCCGGCCGGCAAATCTCTGACGTCTTGGACCATCTCAAAACTCCTCGCGGGGATTCGACCCCATTATAGGTCACGGCGGGGCACATGGGGAACCCGCATTCCCTCGTCAATGGCTGTCGGCGGACGCTGCAACCTTAATTGTTGGTAGGGATTCGTCAGCCTTCAGCATCTTTTCCAGCGTTTCCAGCCGGTCAGCCTCGCGCGGCGGCTTGTCCCAGCGCAGCCGGCTGATGCGGGGAAAGCGCATGGCGACGCCGGATTTGTGCCGCGGGGAACGCTGCAGCCCCTCGAACGCCACCTCCAGCACCAACCCCTTGTCGCGCTCGTGCACGACGTGGCGCACGGGGCCGAATTTCTCGGTGGTGTTGCGGCGGACGAAACGGTCGATCTGCAAGAGCTCCTCGTCGGTGAAGCCGAAATAGGCCTTTCCGACCGGCACCAGTTCGTCGCCGGCTTCGCCTTCGGTCCAGACGCCGAAGGTGTAGTCGGAGTAATAGGACGAGCGCTTGCCGTGGCCGCGCTGGGCATACATCAGCACGGCATCGATGATGTGCGGATCGCGCTTCCACTTCCACCACTGGCCTTTTGGCCGCCCCGGCAGGTAAGGCGCATCGCGCCGCTTCAGCATGACGCCTTCGACGGCATCAGCATCCGCACCGGCACTCGCGGGATCGGCGCGCGCCGCGGTCAGCGCCTGCCAGCTTGCGAAAGGCACGGTGGGCGACAGGTCAATGCGGGGATCGTCGAGCTTGCCGATGAATGTCTCCAGCCGTTCGCGCCGCTCCGCGAAAGGTAGCTCGCGCAGATCGTTCGCGTCGTCGCCGAGCAGATCATAGGCGCGCAAATGGATCGGAAATTCCTTGATCAGCTTCGGCGAAACGACCTTGCGGTTGAGGCGCTGTTGCAGAACGTTGAAGCTCTGCACGCGGCCTTCGCGCAGGATCAGAAGCTCGCCGTCGATTGCGCCTGCGAGCCGCAGCGACGGCACGAGATCCGGAAAGCTCCCCGTGATGTCCTCGCCGGTGCGCGAATAGAGCCGCGCCGTGATCTGCCCGCGCTCATCGCGGCCAGCCACCGCCTGCACGCGGATGCCGTCCCATTTCCATTCGGCGATGTAGTCGGCGGGATCGAGCGCGGCGAAATCCGTGTCCTCGATCGCGTGCGCGAGCATCACCGGCCGGAACGGCGCGGGATCGCGATTGACCGGCTTTTCGCCGCGGCCTTCGAGCCAGGCGAACAGGTCGAGATAGGGAGGGCTGAGCCCCGGCCAGATCAGCTCGACCTCATGCGGGTCCTTGTCGCCGAGCGCTGCGGCTGCAGTCTTGGCGAGGCGCGCGGAAATGCCGATACGCAGCGCACCGGTGACGAGCTTCAAGAGCGCCCAGCGCCCGGTCTCGTCGAGCTCGTCGAGCCAGCGTTCGAGCTGCTTTGGCAGCTCGGTCTTGCCGAGCGTGCGCAGAGTGGTGACGACGTCCGTGAGGGTTGGGGGCGGCGGGTTGTTGTGGTTGCTTGGATGTGTGGACTCACGAGCATCCCGCCCGCGGTACCCCTTTCCCTGCCCCTCCCCCGCAAGGGGGGAGGGAACGGAGAAAGGCGTGCGTCCATCACTCGCTGAATCACTGTCAATCGTGATGCTCACCGGCCGCCGCGCGCTCCGCTGCGCTCCCTCCCCCCTTGCGGGGGAGGGCGGGGGAGAGGGGTGGCCCGGAAAAGACTTTCCGTTGCCGGGCACCCGCCGCGGCCACATCAGCGCCACGGTCTCCGAGAGATCGCCAACGTAATCGTAGGACAGCCCGAACAGCACCTCATCCGTACGCGCCGCGATCAGATCGCGGATCAGCGCGGGCTTGGCATGCTTGAAGCTCAGCGCGCCGGTCAGCGCGGCCAGCGCGTAGCCGCGGTCGGGATCGCCGACCTCGCGGAAATAACCGGTGATCAGCCGCAGCTTGTTGTTGCGGCCGGGCTCGTAGGCGAGGCGATCCAGCAGTTCGGCGAAGCGGTTCATGCTTCGGCCTCATCTTGAAGCGGCGTCTCGCTCTCCTCCTCGTCGCCATAGCCGACGAGATCGAGCGGCTGCGCGCGAAGACCTTGCGACTTGCACCAATGCACCAGTGCGTCTTCCTGGCCGTGCGTCACCCAGATCTCGCCGGCGCCGGTCGCCGCGATGGTCGCGGTAAGGCCGTCCCAATCGGCGTGGTCGGAGATCACCAGCGGCAGCTCGATGCCGCGCTGCCGCGCGCGGGCACGCACCCGCATCCACCCCGAGGCAAAGGCGGTGACGGGGTCGGGAAAGCGCCGCGTCCAGAGGTCCGAGGTGGCCGACGGCGGTGCCAGCGTGATGGTGCCGGCGAGCGCCGCCTTCTTTACGCCCATCACCGGCTTGAGCTCGCCGAGATCGATCCCGCGGCTCTGATAGTACTCGGTGATCTTCTCCATCGCGCCATGCAGGTAGATCGGTGCCGCATAGCCGGCCTGCCGCAACAGCGCGATCACGCGCTGCGCCTTGCCGAGCGAATAGGCGCCGACCAGATGCGCCCGCTCGGGAAACAACGCAACGGAGGCCAGCAGCTTCCTCACCTCGCCGGCGGCATCGCCATGGCGAAACACCGGCAGGCCAAAGGTGGCTTCGGTGATGAAGACGTCACAGGGCACGAGCTCGAACGGCGTGCAGGTCGGGTCGGGCGCATCCTTGTAGTCGCCGGAGGCGACGATGCAGGTGTCCTTGCAGGTGACGGCGATCTGCGCCGAGCCCAGCACATGGCCGGCCGGGTGAAACCTCACGCGGACGTCGCCGAGCCGGATCTCCTCGCCATAGCGGATCGCTTGCGTCGAGCCGGCAAAGTTCTCGCCATAGCGCAGCCGCATCATGTCCAGCGTTTCCTGCGTCGCCAGCACCGCGCCATGGCCGGCGCGGGCATGGTCGGAATGGCCGTGGGTGATCACGGCCCGCTCGACCGGGCGGACAGGGTCGATGTGGAAGTTGCCCGGCTTGCAGCACAGGCCGTCAGCAGTTGGCAGCAGGATGTCTTGCGGACGCATGGTTCTCATATAAGCACCGGCGCCCGATATTCACCCGTCATGCGCGGGCTTGACCCGCGCATCCATCCTCTTAAACAGTTCCCTTTTTGATGGATTGCCGGGTCGAGCCCGGCAATGACGAGCCGAGTTCCTATGCCCCTGCGCCTGTTCCACTCCTCCGGCGATCTCATGGCCGACCGCCGTTTCGAGTTCGCGCGCGACCTCCAGCTCAAGGGCGATCTGCCCGCTGCCGCCGACCTCATCGAGCAGGCGATCGAGCTCGCGCCTGACTTCACTTCGGCCTGGTTCACGCTCGGCGAGATCCGCCAGCAGCTCGGCGAGCGCGACAAGGCGATTGCGGCGTTCCGGAAAGCACGCGACTGCGACCCTGAGGACCAGCACGGCTCCGGCCTGCATCTGATGCGGCTCGGCGACGCGCAGATGGCGGAGATGCCCAAGGCCTACGTGCAGGCGCTGTTCGACCAGTACGCGCCGCGCTTCGAGCACACGCTGATCAACGATCTCGACTATCGCGCACCGTCGCTGATCTTCAAGGCGGTGGTGGCCGCGCGCGTCGCCGCGAAGAAGCCGGCCTTGTTCAAGCGCACCATCGATCTCGGCTGCGGCACCGGGCTTGCGGCCGCCGCCTTCGCCAAGCAGGTCGATCATTTCATCGGCATCGATCTGTCGCCCGGCATGATCAAGGAGGCGCGCGCCACCGAGCTCTATGCCGAACTCGAAGTCGCCGACATGATCGAAGGCCTGCGCACCAAGGGCGATGCGAGCGCGAACCTCGTCGTCGCCGCGGACGCCTTCGTCTATCTCTCCGATCTCGCGCCGGTTCTCGTCGAAGCCAAGCGCGTGCTCGTATCCGGCGGCGTGCTCGCTTTCACGCTGGAGACGCATGACGGCAGCGGCATCGTGCTCGGCGAAGGCCTGCGCTATGCCCATTCGGCGGAATATGTGCGCGGCGCGATGGCGAAGGCCGGGCTCAAGCTGCTGACATTGGAGCCGGCATCGCCACGCATCGAGAACAACGAGCCGGTGCGCGGCCTCGTCGTCGTCGCCGAGAAAACTTGAGTTTAGGCGCTAAAAACCCCGCGATTTAAGCGTCATTGCGTCGCAAAGCGGCGACTTCCCACTTGCGACCCGCGCTGCGATGCCAGCACAATGCGGGCGCTAGGGAGAAACAAAAATGACCAAAAATCCAACGCGGCGCGATTTCAGCGCCGGCGCGCTCGCCACCGTCGCTGCATCCACCTTGCCTGCGCCGTATGTCTGGGCCGCGGAGAAGAAATACGATGCGGGCGCCAGCGACACCGAGATCAAGATCGGACAGACCGTGCCGCATTCCGGTCCCGGCTCGCTCTATGGGGTATTGGGGCGCATTGGCGAGGCCTATTTCCAGATGCTGAACGAGAAGGGCGGCATCAACGGACGCAAGGTCAAGTTCCTCACCATGGACGACGCCTACAGCGCGCCGAAATGCGTCGAGGCGACGCGGCGTCTGGTCGAGCAGGAAGAGGTGCTCGCGCTCTACGGCTCGCTCGGCACCGCGCCGCAGACCTCCGTGCACAAATATCTCAATTCCAAGGGCGTGCCGCAACTGCTGCTCAACACCGGCGCGTCCAAGTGGAACAATCCAAAAGAGTTCAAATGGACGATGGCGGGCCTGCCGCTCTATCCGACCGAAGCGCGCATCCTGGCGCGGCACGTCCTCAGCGTGAAGCCGAATGCCAAGGTCGGCATTCTCTACCAGAACGACGATTTCGGCCGTGACTTCCTCGGTCCGTTCAAGAAGGTGCTGGCGGATGCCGGGGGCACCGCGCAGGTGATCATGGAGCAGACCTACGATCTGACCGATCCGACCGTCGATTCCCAGCTCATCAATCTCTCGAAATCGGGCGCCGACGTCTTCTACAACATTTCCACCGGCAAGGCGTCGTCGCAGTCGATCCGCAAAGTGGCCGAGCTCGGCTGGAAGCCGCTGCAATTGTTGTCAGCCGGTTCGACCGGTCGTTCGATCCTCAACGCAGCAGGCCTCGAGAACGCCACCGGCATCGTCGCCATCCGCTACAACAAGGAGGTCGGCCTGCCCAAATGGGAGAAGGACCCCGACGTGATGGCGTTCGAGGAGCTGCGCAAGAAGTACACGCCGGCGATCGATCAGGACAACACCATCGCCTTTGCCGGTTACGGCCAGGCCGTCACCATGGGCGAGATCCTGCGCCGCTGCGGCGACGACCTCACCCGCGCCAACGTGCTGAAGCAGGCGTCCACGCTCGCAGGCTTCCACTCGCCCTATTTCCTCGACGGCGTCACCTACAGCTACACGCCCGAGGACTACACGCCGATGAAGACGCTCTTCATCTCCACCTTCAGCGGCAAGGACTGGGACATCTCCGACAAGCCGATGTCGGAGTAGGTGCGGCAGAGTGCCGTAGGGTGGGCAAAGGCGCACTCGCGCCGTGCCCACCATCTCTCCGAGCACCTCGGTGCGAATGGTGGGCACGCTACGCTTTGCCCACCCTACGAGACCTATTCACATCTCCACCCCTCGACGAACCCACCCCCACGGCTTACCTGTGATGCCGTGCCGCCCCGCATCCTCAAAATCCCGGCCGAGCCGGCCACGCTGCTGCCCGACCGCTTCCAGGCGTGGTTCGCGGCCCGCGGCTGGTCGCCGCGTGAGCATCAGCTCGCGCTGCTGGACAAGGCGCGCGAGGATCGTTCCGCACTGCTGATTGCGCCCACCGGCGCGGGCAAGACGCTGGCGGGATTTCTGCCGACGCTGGTGGAGCTCTCGGCGCAGCCGGTCGGACGGGACGCAGGGGCGAAGCAAAGCCTCGTCTCCACCGGCCGCGATGTTCGCCGCAGCGATGGTCTGCACACGCTCTACATCTCGCCGCTGAAAGCGCTCGCCGTCGATATCGCCCGCAATCTTGAGCGGCCGATTGCGGAGATGGGGCTGCCGATCAAGGTCGAGACCCGCACCGGCGACACGCCGGTGTCGCGGCGGCAGCGCCAGCGGCGCTATCCGCCCGATATCCTGCTGACGACGCCTGAGCAGGTCGCGCTGCTGCTCTCCTCCGACGACGCGCCGTTCCTGTTCTCCTCCTTGAAGCGCATCGTGCTCGACGAGCTCCACGCGCTGGTGACGTCCAAGCGCGGCGATCTGCTTTCGCTGGGTCTGGCGCGGCTCTGGCGGCTGGCGCCGCAGCTGCGCGCGATCGGCCTGTCGGCGACCGTGGCCGAGCCGGACCAGCTTGCGCGCTTCCTGGTGCCGCAGCCCGGTGGGAAGGAGGCGGCCGCCGACATTGTCGTCGCCGGCGGTGCCGCGCCGCCGCTGGTCGAGATGCTGGATACCCGCGAGCGCCTGCCCTGGGCCGGCCACAGCGCGCGCCACGCGCTTCCCGAAATCTACGAGCTGATCAAGGCGAACAAGACCACGCTCGTCTTCGTCAACACCCGCAGCCAGGCCGAGATGCTGTTCCAGAATCTCTGGAGCATGAACGACGACAACCTCGCGATCGCGCTGCATCACGGCTCGCTCGACGTCGCCCAGCGCCGCAAGGTCGAGGACGCGATGTCGGCGGGCAGACTGCGCGGTGTGGTCTGCACCTCCTCGCTCGACCTCGGCGTCGACTGGGGCGATGTCGATCTCGTCGTCAATATCGGCGCGCCCAAGGGCGCTTCGCGTCTGATGCAGCGGATCGGCCGCGCCAATCACCGCCTTGATGAAGCCTCGCGCGCGGTGCTGGTGCCGGCGAACCGGTTCGAGGTGCTGGAGTGCCGGGCCGCGATCGATGCGATCGCCGAGAATGCGCAGGATACGCCACCCTTGCGCACCGGCGCACTCGACGTGCTGGCCCAGCACGTGCTCGGCCGCGCCTGCGGCGAGCCGTTTCTGAGCGATGATCTCTACGGCGAGGTGCTCACGGCCGCGCCTTACTCAGATCTCGCCCGGCAGGATTTCGACGACGTCGTCGATTTCGTCGCCTCCGGCGGCTACGCGCTGAAGACCTACGAGCGCTTCGCCCGCATCAAGCAGGACAAGCAGGGCCGCTGGCGCGTTGCCAATCCAAAGGTGCGGCAGAGCTATCGTCTCAATGTCGGCACCATCGTCGAGGAGCCGATGCTGAAGGTGCGGCTCGTTCGTGGGCGCTCCACCGGCAGCGGCTCGACCGGCGTCATCGCGCGCGGCGGCCGCGTGCTCGGCGAAATCGAGGAATATTTTATCGAGGGCCTGACCGCCGGCGACACCTTTGTGTTCGGCGGCGAAGTCGTGCGCTATGAGGCGTTGGCCGAGGATCAGGTCTATGTCTCCCGCGCCAACGACAAGGATCCGAAAGTGCCGTCCTATATGGGCGGCAAATTTCCGCTCTCGACCTATCTTGCCGAGCGCGTGCGGCGCCTGCTCGACGACCGCCGTGCATGGAACGGTCTGCCTGAGCAGGTGCGCGACTGGCTGTCGTTGCAGAAAGACATCTCACGTGTGCCCGGCGTGCGCGAGCTGCTGGTCGAGACCTTTCCACGCGGCAACAAGCATTATCTCATTTGCTATCCCTTCGAGGGCAGGCTCGCGCACCAGACGCTGGGCATGCTGCTGACGCGGCGGCTGGAGCGGATGCGCGCCCGGCCGCTCGGCTTCGTCGCCAATGAATATGCGGTGGCGATCTGGGGGCTTGGCGATGCATCCTTCATGATCCGCAACGGCGAGCTTAATCTCGACGCGCTGTTCAACCCGGACATGCTCGGGGACGATCTCGAAGCCTGGCTCGCGGAATCCGCACTGATGAAGCGCACCTTCCGCAATTGCGCGCTGATCTCCGGCCTGATCGAGCGGCGCTTCACCAGCGAGGACAAGAGCCGCCGCCAGGTGCTGTTCTCGACCGATCTCGTCTACGACGTCCTGCGCAAGCACCAGGCCGATCACGTGTTGCTGCGCGCCGCCCGTGCTGATGCCGCTACCGGCCTGCTCGACCTGCGCCGTCTCGGCGCCATGCTTGCCCGCATCCAGGGCCGTATCACGCATCGGGAACTGGATCACGTCTCGCCGCTCGCCGTCCCCGTGATGCTGGAAATCGGCCGCGAGTCAGTCTATGGCGAAGCTGGTGACGAGCTGTTGGCCGAAGCCGCCGACGAGCTGGTCAAAGAGGCGATGTCGTAGAGAATTTTACCAGTGGTGCGCGCAACTCCATCCACATCGTCATGCCCGGGCTTGAGCCGGGCATCCATGTCTTTGCTTCAGCGGCAAGAACGTGGATGGCCGGGACGAGCCCGGCCATGACGGAGCAAGTGGCGCTATCGATCTCATCGACACGCACTTTGGATGTGGCTGGCATCGCGCTCCACGCCGATCTCTCCGGTGCGCTGTTCTGGGAAGAACAGCGCCTGCTCGTCGTCTCCGATCTGCATCTGGAAAAAGGGTCCAGCTTCGCCACGCGCGGTGTGCTGCTGCCGCCTTACGATACGTTGGCAACGCTGAGCCGTCTCGCTGCTGTCATCTCCCGCCATAATCCCCGAACGGTCATCGCTCTCGGCGACAGCTTTCACGACCGAACCGCGCATGAGCGGTTGTCGTCCGACGATCGCGATGCTGTTGCCGCACTCCAGACCGGCCGCGACTGGATCTGGATCTCGGGCAATCACGATCCGATGCTGCCGCGCGATCTGGGTGGGACCGTCGCCGACGAAGTCGCGATCGGCGCAATCACCTTCCGTCATGAGCCAACAGGTGCGCGCGGCGAGATCGCCGGCCATCTGCACCCCAAAGCGCGCGTCTCCGCACGCGGCCGCTCGATGGAACGCCGCTGCTTCGCCAGTGATGGGATGCGCGCCGTGATGCCCGCCTTCGGCGCCTATGCCGGCGGTCTCAGCATCCGCGATGCCGCGTTCGCAAAGATCTTTCCCAGCAATGGCTTTGTCGCCCATCTGCTCGGTGACCGCCGCGTCCACGCTATTGCGGCCTCGCGCTGTTATTGAGATCCCGGCCTCGTGCCAACCGGATCCATCGGGCCCGCCAACGGAAAATAGGACAGGACTACGTCCAGTACTTATCCGGAATCGCCTAAGTCCATAGGTACCTCTAACTTGCCAAATTGCCGGGGCTGGATTTCATCCCGAACACGATTGCAACCGGCAAAGGGGTCGCTGCGAGGCGACCCCTTTCGATTCCGCCAGCCGGACTTTGTCCCCTGTTCCGGAACAAATTAAGAACACTTTAGCAAGTCTTTGATATATCATTGTGATTCGGCGCGTTGCCGACACAATATCTAGCGTCCGTCAGACTTTGCGAGGACTACATGTCCACCATCGCCTTCGATCAATTTGCCCTCACCCGGATCGCCGATTTCGCGCGCTCACTGTCGCGGCTGCATCAGGCGGCGCGGCGCTACGCGGTCGATGACGACCAGTTCGACCGCGAGTTCAACGCGGTGTGCCAGTCGATCTGGGGCTACACCATCGACGACGTCAGCGACGATCTGTTCTCGACCGAGGATCATCTGTTCCTCGACACGCTGGACGAAGCGCATGCGCGCATCTTCGCAGCCGAGCAGGGTTACGATCTCATCGGCGAGGCGGGCATGCTCACCGACTGGTGGGGCTTCTGCTGGATGATCCTGGCCGAGAAGCGCGGCCTGCTGACTCAGGAAAACCGCGCCGCCGCGCGCGCGGCGATCGAGGAGAAATATCTGGCGGCGCCGAACGTGATCGGGGTGATCATCGGGAGATGACGCAGCACCCTCCGTCACTGCGAGCGTAGCGAAGCAATCCAGAATCTGTCCGCGGTGACAGACTGGATTGCTTCGCTGCGCTCGCAATGACGACTTTGATTCAGTTGGGGCTTAGTCCAGCCCCGCCCGCTTCGCCGGCTTCTGTGCAGGGGTCTTCGGCACCGTCACGTCAGGCGGCGCCTCGCGCACGATCTCGACTGAGGCTGGCGCATCCGCCGCGACCGTCTCTGCGCGCACCGGTGCCACCTTCATCTCGCCGAGCCGCGCGCGGACCTGCGCGGTGAGTCCGGGATAGGAAGCAACCGGCGTGAAGTCCGCAGCCTGGTCATTGCCGACGCGGATGCCGGTATAGGCGACGAGGCCGTCGCTGGTCGCGATCACGTCGCCGGCTTTCAGCGAGGAATCCAGCGCGAGATCGACCGGGGCGAGGCCGACCGGCTCACGGCCGTTGCAGGTGCAGTCGGCACGCAGCGCCTTGCGATAGGCGAACGCGTTTTCGCTGTCGGCGTAGCGCTCGCCGGTCTGCGAAGCTGCGCCGTCGATCGAAGAGCCGAAATAGACCTTTGTCGTGGTGGCAGGACAGAACGCCTGACACATCTGGGCGGGCGAGGCGAGGCCGCGCATCAGCGGAAAATATTTGCCGTCGCAGGTGCGCACGCAGAAGGCCGGGCCGGAGCCGCCGGCCGCCGCCGCGCGTGTCGGGGGCACATATTGCGGGTTTGCGGGATTCTGCTGGCTGGCGAAGGGATCGGCAAAGGAGTTCGACTGCTGCGGAACCTCACGCTGCGGCCGGGGCCGCTGCATTCCGCCGAAGAAGAAGTCGAACAGGCCTTCGGCCGAAGCCGGGGCTGGAGCCGCAAGCAGCGGGGCCGCCAGGCTGGCGGCCACAAGCATCGCGCGACGCGCATGGGACAAGGCTGTACGCAATGCTCACTCCGACGCTACTGAACCGGCCGGAACCTTCCGAGGTCTCGGCACATGATTCACCATAGTGCTGGATGGTAAATGAGCAGTTGAGCGGAGGCGATTTCAAGTCGAGGCCGTGACCTCTTCAAGGCCGGGCACAGCTTCCGGCGGATGGTTGCTTCCGGGCAACGCCCGGGCATAGACGGACTGTCTCGCGGCCTTAAGCCTTCAGGAACTCCGACGCCTTGTACAGCGAGCGGAACGGCAGGCCGGCCGCGCCAAACGTATCGGTGGCGCCTTCCTCGCGGTCGACCATGGTCAGCACCAGCACCACTTCGGCGCCGGTCTCGCGCACCGATTCCACCGCCTTCATCGCCGAGCCGCCGGTGGTGGTGACGTCCTCGACGATCACGACGCGCTTGCCTTCGAGCGTCTCGCCCTTGGGCAGACCTTCGATCGCGAGCTTCGCGCCGTGCTCCTTCGGCTTCTTGCGCACGAAGAACGCCGCGATTGGATGGCCCTTGATCCAGGAGATCTGCGCCAGCGCGCCGGCCAGCGGCACCGCGCCCATCTCGAGCCCGCCGATGAAGTCGAGCTGGTCGTCCTTCAGCGCCTCATAGGTCAGCTCGGCGAGCAGCGTCGCGCCCTCGGGGTCAAGCATGGTCGGCTTGAGGTTGAAGTAGAAATCGCTCTTGCGGCCCGACGCGAGCGTGACGTCACCGCGGCCGAAGGAGCGCCGGCGGATGATTTCGAACAGGCGGGCGCGGGAGGCAGATTTCGACACGGCGGTCCCTCGGGGCTTTTTGGAGGTGGCGGAATTTATCCGCGACGGCCGCGACATTCCAGAGGGGACCGGTCGAGTCAACAGGGATCGGCCATCCCGGTCCGCCAGTTGTGGGGGTGCAACCTTCTGGAGTAGTTGGATGCCAGATATCTCGGGGAAGGAAATGCCTGAATGACCATCGAGCTGCACACCTGGAACACGCCGAACGGCCGCAAGATCTCGGTCGCATTGGAGGAAATGGGGCTGCCTTACAAGGTGGTGCCGGTGAACATCACCAAGGGCGAGCAGATGGCGCCGGGCTTCCTGAAGCTCAGCCCCAACAACAAGATCCCCGCGATCGTCGACCCCGAGGGGCCGGATGGCAAGCCCGTCAGCATCTTCGAGTCCGGTGCGATCCTGCTCTATCTCGGCGAAAAGACCGGCAAATTCCTGCCGAAATCGCTCTCGGAGCGCATCCCCGTCTATGAATGGCTGATGTGGCAGATGGGCGGCTTCGGCCCGATGCCCGGCCAGGTGCACCATTTCATCGCGCTCGAGAACGAGCAGGATCGCGCCTATGGCCTGAAGCGCTACATGGCGGAGACGCGCCGGCTCTACGGCGTGCTGGACCGCCGGTTGGAGGCCCACGACTTCGTCGCCGGCGACCTCTCGGTTGCCGATTTTGCCATCCTGGGCTGGGCCTGGCGCCACCCTCGCCACAAGGTTGAGCTGGCCGATTTTCCCAACGTCAAGCGCTGGTATGAGGCGCTGATGGCCCGTCCCGCGGTGAAGCGGGGCATGGACGCGAAACTGGATTGATTGGGCGGTGTCATCGCCCGACTTGCCGCCTTCGCTAAGGCTTCGGCGGCCGAGTGAGTTCTTGGCCCGGCGAAGCCTTGGCGGAGACGGGATCGGGCGATCCAGTATTCCAGAGGCGGCGGTGATTGAGCCGAGAGGTCGCGGCGTACTGGATGCCCCGGTCAAGCCGGGGCATGACAGTGTGCCTCACACCTTCTTCGCTTCCACCGCCATCCGCACCGCAAGCCCGGCCAGCACCGTGCCCATCAGCCAGCGCTGCACCAACATCCAACTCGGCCGGCTCGCCAGGAACAGTGCGATCGATCCGGCGGCAAGCGCGATCATCGCGTTGACGCTGACGCTGATCGCGATCTGGATCGCCCCCAACACCACCGACTGCGTCAGCACGCTGCCGGCGGTGGGATCGATGAACTGCGGCAGCAGTGCCAGATACAGCATCGCGATCTTCGGATTGAGCAGATTGGTGACAAAACCCATCGCGAACAATTTGCGCGGGCTGTCGATCGCAAGCTGCTTCACCTGGAACGGCGAACGTCCGCCCGGCTTCACCGCCTGCCAGGCCAGCCACAGCAGATAGCCCGCGCCGGCGAAGCGCAGCGCGTCATAGGCAAAGGGAATGGCGAGCAAGAGCGCGGTGATGCCGAACGCCGCGCACAGCATGTAGAACACGAAGCCGAGTGCCACTCCGCCGAGCGAGACGATGCCCGCCGCCGGCCCCTGCGTGATCGAGCGCGAGATCAAATAGATCATGTTCGGCCCCGGCGTGAGCACGAGACCAAGGCAGACGAGAGCGAAGCCGAGCAGGGCGGAGGTGTGGGGCATGGGTGAACCGGTGTGGGAGACGGCACCGTTCTAATGTGCGCCGCGCGGCGGAGCCATCGCGCAATTGCACGGAGGACAATTCGAGTCCCGCATCTCACCCCAACGTCGTCCCCGCGAAAGCGGGGACCCATACCCCCAGGGAGGAGTTTGAGGCTGGATCGTCATGGGCAATCTTCGCCTAACTCGATCCTGTGGTTATGGGTCCCGGCGTTCGCCGGGACGACACCGTGCTGGTGGGGACATCAATGCGCCTCGTCCCAATTCTTCGCCGCGCGCGCATCGACATGCAGCGGCACCGACAGGTTCACGGCCGGAAACGGCGCGTCCTGCATCACGTGCTGCACCACCGGCAGCGTCGCCTCGACTTCCGCGTCGGGTACCTCGAAGATCAGTTCGTCGTGCACCTGGAGCAGCATCTGCGCCGTCAGCTTCTTCTGGACCAGGGCGTCCTCCATCCGCGTCATGGCGCGGCGGATGATGTCGGCGGCGGTGCCCTGGAGCCGTGCGTTGATCGCGGCGCGCTCGTTGAAGGCGCGCACCGAGGCGTTCGAAGCCTTGATGTCGGGATAGTACATCTTCCGGCCGAACAGCGTGGTGACATAGCCGTTGCTCCGGCAGAAGTCGCGCGTCTCGTCCATGTAGGCGCGGATGCCGGGGAAGCGCTCGAAATACTTCTTGATGTAGGCGGAGGCTTCCTCGCGCGCGATGCCGAGCTGGTTGGCGAGGCCGAATGCCGAGATGCCGTAAATGATGCCGAAATTGATCGCCTTGGCACGGCGCCGGATTTCGCTCGGCATGCCCTCGATCGGCACGCCGAACATTTCGGAGGCCGTCATCGCGTGAATGTCGAGCCCGCCCTTGAACGCCTGCTTGAGGACAGGAATGTCGGCGATCTCGGCGAGCAGCCGCAGCTCGATCTGCGAATAGTCGGCGGAGACGAGCTTATGTCCCGGTGTCGCGATGAAGGCGCGGCGGATCTTTCGCCCGTCCTCGGTGCGCACCGGAATATTCTGCAGATTCGGCTCGTTCGACGACAGCCGGCCCGTCGTGGTCGCGGCCAGCGCGTAGGTGGTGTGGACGCGATGGGTTTGCGGGTTGACGTAGGTCGGCAGCGCGTCGGTGTAGGTCGATTTCAGTTTCGAAACCTGGCGCCACTCCAGGATCTTCTTCGGGAAGTCGTGGCCCTGCTCGGCAAGCTCGTCGAGCACCTGCGCGGTCGTCGACCACGCACCGGTCTTGGTCTTGGTGCCGCCGGACAGTCCCATCTTGCCGAACAGGATGTCGCCGATCTGCTTGGGGCTGCCGACATTGACGGGCTCGCCCGCGATCTCCTGGATCTCGGCTTCGACGCGCGCCGCGGTCTGGGCGAAGTCGCCTGATAGCCGCGACAAGACCTGGCGGTCGATCGAGATGCCGCGCCGCTCCATGCGCGCGAGCACCGACACCAGCGGCCGCTCCAGCGTCTCGTAAACGGCGGTCATGTGCTCGGCGACGAGGCGCGGCTTCAGCACGCGCCACACGCGCAAGGCCATGTCGGCGCCTTCCGCCGACAGCGGCGCGGCCTTGTCGATCGGCACCTGGTCGAAGGTGATCTTGCCCTTGCCGCTGCCGAGCAGCTCGCTCTCCTTCAGCATGGCGTGGCCGAACCAGCGCTCCGCGAGCGCTTCGATCGCGTGCGAGCCGCGGCCGGCATCGAGCACATAGGAGATCAGCTGCGCATCGTCGGCGTTGCGCAGCGTGATGCCGTGCTGCGCCAGCATCACGGCAGTGAACTTGACGTCGAAGCCGATCTTGAGAATGCCCGCCGATTCCAGCACCGGCCGCAGCGCTTCGATGGCGTCGGCATGCTTGACCTGGTCCGGCGCGAGGCCCGCGTCGAACAGGCCGGCGCCGCCGCCGGACTGCTTGTGCGCGAGCGGCACGTAGCAGGCCTCGTTCGGCGCCAGTGCCAGCGCGATGCCGCACAGATCGGCCTGCATCGGATCGATGGAGTTGGCTCTCGTCTCGATCGCGACATGGCCGGTGTCATGGATGCGCGCGACGAAGGCGTCGAGCTCCTTGAGCGTCTTGATCGCCTGGTATTTGCTGCGGTCGACCGGCAGCTTGCGCAGCGCCTCTTCGCGCGCGGCGGCCAGTGAAATCGGCGAGCCCTTGAGACCGGCCGACTTATCGCCCTTGTCGCCGCCCGTTGCGGTCGCGGCTGGAGCGGCGAAAAGATCGCCGGAGGTCTCTGACGTTTTTGCCTTGGCGGCGTCGCCGCCGGCCCTGGCGCCGCTGCTGTTCGACGCATCGGCATCGACATTGGCGGGATCGATCTGCGAATAGTCGGCGACGCGGCGTGTCAGCGTGGTGAATTCCATCGCCTTCAGGAAGGCAATCAGCTTGCGCGCGTCGGGCTCGTGCACTGCGAGATCGTCCAGCGGCACCTCGAGTTCGACCTTGTCGTCGAGCAGCACCAGCTGGCGCGAAATCCGCGCCTTCTCGGCATTCTCGATCAGCGCCTCGCGCCGCTTCGGCTGCTTGATCTCGGTGGCGCGGAACAGAAGCTGTTCGAGGTCGCCATATTCGACGATCAGCTGCGCCGCGGTCTTGATGCCGATGCCGGGCACACCGGGCACGTTGTCGGTGGAATCGCCGGCCAGCGCCTGCACTTCGACGACTTTCTCCGGCGGCACGCCGAACTTCTCGATCACCTCGGGAATGCCGATACGGCGATCCTTCATGGTGTCGTACATCATGATCCTGTCGTTCACGAGCTGCATCAGATCCTTGTCGGAGGACACGATGGTCGTGTGGGCGCCGCGATCGCTGGCCTGCCGCGCATAGGTCGCGATCAAATCGTCGGCCTCGAAGCCGCCCTGTTCCAGGCAGGGCAAATCGAAGGCGCGCACGGCTTCGCGGATCAGCGCGAATTGCGGGATCAGATCATCGGGCGCGGGCGGCCGGTGCGCCTTGTACTCGGGATAGATCTTGTTGCGGAAGGTGACTTCCGACTTGTCGAACACGATCGCCAGATGCGTCGGGCGGTTGTCCTCAGGCATGTCGCGGAGCAGCTTCCACAGCATGTTGCAGAAGCCGAGCACGGCGTTGACCTGCAAGCCATCGGACTTGCGGTTCAGTGGCGGCAACGCGTGATAGGCGCGGAAGATGTAGCCGGAACCGTCGACCAAGAAGATATGGTCGCCCTTGCCGGCCACCTTCGCCGCGACCGGTTTGGCAGCAGGCTTGTCAGCAGCGGGCTTGGTGTCGGCTTTGGCGGCGGTCTTCGGGGATGTCGTTGGGGAGCTTTTGGGCATGGCCGCAATGTATGAATTTTTGCGGCAAAAGACAGCCTCCACCGGCCTGATTTTGCAGGCGCGCACAGGCAAATCCTGGCAGCGCCGCGCTTTGCGGTGCAGTTATCGCAGGCAGCCTTCGAGGAAGCCTGCGACAGCGCGCACCGCCGGCGCGCGGCGCAAGTCGTTATGGACGATGAGCCAGACCTCGCGACTGACAGGCTTGCGGTCGGTGTTGCAACGTTCGAGCTGTCGATCGCGGTCGCCTAGAAACCGCGGCAGCGCCGCAAGCCCAACGCCGGCCCGGGCCGCAGCGGCCTGATTTTCGAGGTCATTGGTCCGCAGCACGATCTGGCGGGTGCCCGCGATATCCGTCAGCCATTGCTGCTGCGGGGTGTCATCCATGCTGGCATCATAAGCGATAAAGGCGAACGCATAAGGTGGCGTCTCCTTCAGATAGGACGGCGCGCCGTAAAGGCCAAACTCGAAATGGCCGATCTTGCGGGCTATCAGCCCGGCCTGTGTCGGACGAGAGAGGCGAAGCGCCAGATCGGCCTCGCGGCGGCTGAGCGAAGCCGTTCGCTTCTCACCGATCAGCTTGATGAGGATGCCTGGATACTGCTCGCGCAACTGCATCAGCTTTGGAGCAATCAGGATATTGGCGAGTGAGGGCGGCGCGCTGATCGAGATCTCCCCGTCGAGTTCCGGCTTCGCTGCCCGTGCCGCGCGCTCCACCGCGAAGGCGATCTCCTCCATCTGCGCGCCAATCGCCGCAATCCGCTTGCCGTCCTCGGTGAGAACGTAACTGCGTGGTCGGCGATCGACGAGCTTGAGCGAAATGGATGCTTCCAGCGCGGCGACGCGGCGGGCCACCGTCACATGGTCGACGCCGAGACCCCTTGCCGCCGCCGACAGGCTTCCCTCGCGCGCCAGAGCCAGGAAATGATGCAGGTCGGACCAATCGAGCATTGTGCAAAATCTCACAAGACAAATTCAACTTTGAGCAGTTTCGCAGAATTTGGAATGATCCCATAGTCTCTTTTATTGGCAACGAAAGGGACTATTCATGGCCGAGATCATCAGGTTGAAGGCACCAGGAAGCGTGGAGCAGCTCGAACTGGCAACGGTCGATCTGGCGCCACCGGCACGCGGCGAGGTCCGGCTCCGCCAGACCGCGATCGGCGTCAATTTCATCGATATCTATCAGCGCATGGGCCTCTACGCGCTTCCACCTGAAGCCGTTCCTGGCGTCGAGGCGGTCGGAGTTGTCGCCGCGCTCGGCGAGGACGTGACGGGCCTTGAGGTCGGCGACCGCATCGCCTACGCGGGAGCGCCGGTCGGCGCCTACGCATCCGAACGGAACCTGCCAGCCTGGCGTTGCGTGAAGCTGCCTGAGACGGTAGCCGACGAAGCGGTGGCTGCAGCGTTCCTCAAGGGGATCACAGCGCACATGCTGCTCGATCGTGTCTTTCCTGTCGGTCGTGCCACAACGATTCTCGTCCACAGCGCCGCCGGCGGGCTCGGTCAGTTGCTGACCCGCTGGGCCAGTGCACTGGGTGCCGTGGTGATCGGGACGGTGGGATCGCAGACCAAAGCCGAAATCGCCCGAGGCGCTGGTGCGCATCACACCATCGTTGGGCGGGATGCCGATTTCGCTGCCGCGGTCGCGGATATCACCGGTGGGCGTGGGGTCGACGTTGCCTATGACGGCATCGGCGGAACGACCTTGCAAAGGACGCTTGGCTGCGTGAGGCCATTCGGTGTGGTGGCCAGCATCGGTCAGTCCGGCGGTCCGATCCCGCCGATCGATGTCAACGACCTCGGGCCGCGTCGCAGCCTGATGTTGGCGCGTCCAAGTGTCATGGCCTATGTCAATGATGCGACTGAATATCGGCGTGCGGCCGAGCACGTGCTCGCAGCGCTAACGGATGGCGTCTTGCGGCTGGCTGGCAACGCCTACCCGCTACGCGACGCGGCGCGGGCGCAAGCTGACCTCGAGGCCGGGCGCACGGTCGGGGCTCTCTATCTGAAGCCCTGATCGCCTACTCCGCCGGCTGCAACCGCGCGCTCGCCTTCTTCGGCGCGATCCAGAATGTCTCTGGCCGTTCGAACAGGAAGTCGGCGTGCAGCCGCAGGGCGGTCTGCCAGATCGCGAGCGATCCGATCACGCCGACGATGGTGACGATCAGCGATACCGTGCCGATGTCGGGAATGACGCCGGTGCGCAGCAGTAGCGTTCGTGTCGCCGCCATCGGCAGGAAGAAGGCGAGGTAGATCACGATCGAATGCTCGCCGCAGAAGCGGAAGGAGTTCAACCATTGTGCGCGCGCGAGCAGCGTGCCCATCGTGATGATGGCGCAGGCGCCAGCGAAGCCGAGCGCGAGCGAGACGATCTTCCATTCGCTGGCGCCGAGCGCGACGAGGCCCGCATTGACCAGCGCCCAGGTCGCGAGCGCCGCCAGCGCAAGTGCGGGATGGTTGCGCGCGCGATCGGACAGCGCGAACACGTAAGGCGCGAACAGATATCCCGGATAGAAATAGACGAAGCGCGCGCAGAATTCGTCGATCGCGGTCCAGCCGGTCGAGATCCGCGCCGTCTCCAGCGCGGCAGCGATGAGCCAGATCGCCAGCGGCGGGACTCGCCGTGTCAATTTTGTGACGACGAAGAAGATCGGCAGCAGGTAGATGAACCAGAGCGTGCCGAACGGTTCGACGAAGGATTCCAGATACAGCAAGCCGGCCTCGCGCCAGCTCGTCTCCGCCGCGAACGCCGGTGCCTTGAAGCCGAACTGGATTGTCACCCAGACGACATAGAAATAGGCGAAATGCACCACCTTGCGGTCGAGATAGGTTCGCCAGTCCCGATCGATCACCAATGGCAGGAACAGGCCCGAAATCAGGAAGAAGTCCGGCATCCGGAACGGCTTTGCGAAGGCCACGGCGACATGCATGAAACCGGTCTGGCCGGCCGCGATCTCCACCCCCAGCACCGAGTGCATCATCACGACCATGACGATGCAGATGCCCTTGGCATAGTCGACCCAGTCGACACGCGCGGCCGAGGGGGCCTTGAAAAGCCCGCTCGCGGCGATTGTGCCTGATAATGCCATGGTGTCCCGTTTCGAGGCGCGGTCCGCCCGGCTCTGTGCGGACGTGGCGCAGTGTGAAGCCTTGCGGTTTAAGGTTTCTTTACCGGTACAATTCGCGTGCCGGTTTTTGCATCCGGGCTGTTCTCTCCCCTCAGGAAAATGCTAAACCGCTCGAGTTGGGGTTTCGTTAACCAAGCTGGAACAGGGTTTTTCATGCGCATCGCGATGATCGGAACGGGCTATGTGGGACTGGTGTCCGGAGCCTGCTTTGCGGATTTCGGTCACGACGTCACCTGCGTCGACAAGGACGAGAAGAAG